>PUKZ01000150.1 GCA_003550725.1 Bacteroidales bacterium
GATATTTTACTGTAGAAGATGAAGTTACCGTGGAAGATGATATTACAGTAGAAGTTACTATGTTTGAAAAATACACAGTTACCTTCGAAATTGATGATGAACACGGTAATGAAATAACAGAGGCTGTTGTTACTTTCGATGGCGAAAAAAATGAGCCCGGCAACTATGTGTTCGAAAACATAGAAGACGGAACCTTTGATTACAAAGTAAAAAAAGACGGATATTTCACTGCCGAAGATGAAGTGACAATAGAAGGTGACGCCACTGTTGAAGTAATCCTGGACGGATCATATGTAATTACTTTTAATGTAAAAGACGCCTATGGTAATAAAGTCGAAAATGCCGTTATTACTTTTGATGGTGTTCAGCAAAAACCCGGAGATTATGTGATCGAAGAAATAAAATCAGGAACATACGAATACAAGGTGGAAAAAGACGGATACTACACAGTTGAAAATAATATTACAATAAATAACAACTATATTACAAGAGTAATTTTAGAACCAGACGGAACTTATATAGATGGACAGGAAGATGCCGAATTATCAATTTTCCCTAACCCAACCCGCAACAAGTTTAACGTTGAATCAAATGTAAAGATCAAAGAAATCAGGCTTATTGACTTAAGCGGACAAGTAATCACAGAAATTGCCGTAGATGATTTAACCTCAGTGATCAACATAAGCGGATTTAGACCAGGAATTTACTTTATGGAAATTCAAACCAAAGAAAACATTATAACCAAGCGTGTTCAAATATCTCAATAAAATAAAATCCTGATATTTTATTTTGTAAAAAAGGGAAGGCCGAAAAACCTTCCCTTTTTATTACTTAAAACAAAAAAATAAATTCTTAACAAGCTAAATTAACTAAAAATAATCTAAAACACTTTAAATAAGTCTACTAAAAGTAATCTTAAATCTGCCTGATATAGCCGTTTAATAATTATTTTTTTATTGCTAACAAATTTTATATCTTTGTAAGTTAAAATAACTGAATTGAGATAATCTGTTAAAAATTTAGTTTAAAAAATTATACAATAACATTAAACACTTTTTTTATAATAAAAATTTAAAAACCGCTATGAACAAACTTAAAAAACTGTTATCAATTTTTGTCATTTTGACCTTAAGCTTAAATACCGGCATAAATGCACAAAATATTGATAATTATACTGAAAATAAAACAAATAATAATCAAAAAGACCGGAAGCAAATTGGTAATTTATCACATTATGATTTAAAAAATTTGCCGGAAGAAACATATCATCCGGGAAAATTGCGGATAAAATTCAGCCGGGATTTTGAAGAAAGTCTTAAGAGCATTGATTTTGAACTCAGTGATAATAATCAAATCAAAACCGGTATTGCTGATTTGGACAGGCTTAATAAAACTTATGGAGTAAATGAATATACTCCGTTATTAGAAGAGCTTTATATGTTGTCGGAAGCATCGCATAAATACAAGGAAAGGCATAAATCATGGGGTTTTCATCTTTGGTATGATCTTAAACTTGATAATAGGGCTGATATAATTGAAGCTATAATAAACTTTGAGAAACTAAAAGAAGTAAAAATTGCAGAGCCTGCTTTTATCAAAAAACTTATAGAGCCTGTAGACAGCAGGCCTGTTAAAGATAATTTCAGGGGTTCTGGTTGGACACCCAACGATCCTTATTATGCAAATCAACAATGGCACTTCAATAACACAGGGCAACATGGTGGCACACCCGGGTGGGATTGTAATGCGGAGGCTGCCTGGGGTCTTGAAAAAGGAGACACAAATGTGGTAGTAGCTATTATTGATTCGGGTATGGAATACCTTCATGAAGATTTGGAGGGGAATATGTGGGAAGATATTGGGCCACAAGGAACAAATACCCCAGCCGGAAGTCATGGTACACACGTTGGCGGAACAGTAGCTGCCGTCTCAAACAATAACACAGGAGTAGCAGGCTTAGCTGGTGGCAGTGGCAACAATGACGGTGTCAGGCTTATGACAATACATGCTTTAGGATCAGGGTCAGTTAATATGGTAACGGCATTTACTTATGCTGCAGACAATGGAGCTGCAATAACCCAGAATAGCTGGAGCTATGGACCAGGAGGTACCATACCCTCATCTGTAGCAAATGCCATTGACTATTTTAATGCAAACGGAGGTGGTGATGCAATGGATGGAGGAATAACCATTTGTGCAGCAGGAAATTACAGTTCAACAGGACTTATTTACCCTGCAGCTTATGAAGGATCAATGGCTGTGGCATCTCATGACAACAATGGCAATAAATCAGGATTTTCCAGCTACGGATCATGGGTTGATATTATTGCGCCGGGATCAAATGTTACATCCACAGAAATAGGCAATGCATATTCGGCCAAATCAGGAACTTCAATGGCCACTCCACATGTGTCAGGCGCAGCAGCTTTAGTTATTTCTAATGCTTACGGCGATATAACAAACGATGAATTATGGGATATATTAGTAGATAGCGCCAATGATGATATATACCAGGAAAACCCCAATTATACCGGACAGCTCGGAAGTGGCAGACTTGATGCATATGCTGCGCTTAGAAAACTTGGACCCATGGTTACTTTTGAAATCGAAGATGAAAACGAAAATCCGATTGACAGTGCAATTATTACTCTAAACGGTGAAACAAATCAACCGGGAGAATATGTTTTCACAAATGTTGAAGAAGGAAGTCACGATTACAAAATAGAAAAAGAAGGATATTTTACGGTTGAAGATGAAGTTACCGTGGAAGATGATACTACAGTAGAAGTTACTATGTTTGAAAAATACACAGTTACCTTCGAAATTGATGATGAACACGGTAATGAAATAACAGAGGCTGTTATTACTTTAGATGGCGAAAAAAATGAGCCCGGCAACTATGTTTTCGAAAACATAAAAGACGGAACCTTCGATTATAAGGTTGAAAAAGACGGATATTTCACTGCCGAAGATGAAGTGACAATAGAAGGTGACGCCACTGTTGAAGTAACCCTGTATGGAGCTTATAGAGTTACTTTTGATGTTGAAGATACATGGGGCAATGTTGTCGAAAATGCCGTAATTACTTTCGATGGCGTACAACAAGGCCCTGGCGAGTACGTGTTTAAAGAAATAAAATCAGGAACATACGAATATAAAGTCGAAAAAGACGAATACTACACAGTTGAAAATAATATTACATTAAATAACAACTATATTGCAAGAGTAATTTTAGAACCAGACGGAACTTACACAGATGGGCACGAAGATGCCAAATTATCAATTTTCCCTAACCCAACCCGCAACAAGTTTAACGTTGAATCAAATGTAAAGATCAAAGAAATCAGGCTTATTGACTTAAGCGGACAAGTAATCACAGATATTGCCGTAGACGATTTAACCTCAGTGATCAACGTAAGCGGATTTAGACCCGGGGTTTACTTTATGGAAATTCACACCAAAGAAAACGTTATAACTAAGCGTGTTCAAATAACACAATAATTAATAAGAATAATAAAAAAACCTTTAGGCTTACAAAACCTTCGGGATTTAAACTATATAAAAAATATTAATGTACTAACTATAATATCTTTCTGAAAAAATAAAATTTAAATAAAGAAAAATATTACCTTTGTTTATTACTATATTGAAAAAAGTTATAAGTAAAATTTGGAGGAATAAAAACTCAACTGAATTAAACTTTTTAAAATCACTAAAAAAATTTTTGTAACTAAAACAATTAATGCTGTTATGAACAAATTTACATTATTTAGCACAATTCTTATCCTTTGCGTTGCATACATAAGCTTAACTTCAAGTTTAAATGCACAAGAATTTTCGAATAATCGCCTGGTCGACAATGAGGGTTCACAGGTCGAGAACAATGAAAAATCACCTCTTGATTTAGAAAATTTACCTGAAGATTCATACTATCCTGGTAAGATAAAGGTGAAATTTCATTCTATTATGGAAAAAAACCTTGACGGATCTGTTTTATCGGGTGTTGATAATAACCATGTTAAAACAGGTATTTCTGACCTGGATAGATTCAATGAATCTTATAAAGTACATACATACGAACCTGTATTAAAGGAATTATATGAGTTGTCACCTGCATCTCGCAATTACAAAGAAAGACACAGGGAATGGGGTTTTCATCTATTGTACAGATTTAAACTTGACGAAAATGCAGATATAATAAAAGCCATAACCGAACTTGAAAAGCTCGAAGAGGTTAAATTAGCCGAGCCTCTCATGAAAATGGTACTTGTAGAACCTGTAGAATCTGGTTCTATAGATGAAATAAACAGAAAAGATGCCGTAAAAGATTACCCTAATGATCCTTTTTTTCATCCAAATCAATGGGGTTTTAAAAATACGGGGCAGCTTATCAATAATATCCCTGGCACAGAAGGAATGGATACTAATGCCTCGGCAGCTTGGGAAATTGAAAAAGGTGACTCTAATGTGGTGGTAGCAATTTTTGATACCGGTGTTGACTATAAGCATGAAGATTTAGCAGGTAATATGTGGCCGGAAATCGGAATACTGGGGGAAAACACAAATCCTGACAGCCATGGCACACATGTTGCGGGTACTGTTGCTGCCGTTTCAAACAACGAAATTGGGGTTGCCGGTTTTGCAGGAGGAAGCGGTCAAGATGATGGAGTAAGGATTATGAGCATACCCAACCTTGATGGTGTAGGAACTACTCCTGCATATCTCTATGCTGCCGACAACGGAGCTGCTATATCTCAAAACAGCTGGAGCCATCCGGGGGCTATGCCGGGTTATACCGCAAACGCTATAGATTATTTCGTTGAAAATGGAGGCGGAGATGCATTAGATGGCGGGATTGTTTTCTTTTCAGCTGGTAATAATAATACTAGTACGCCCAATTATCCCGGAGCTTACGAAAAAACAATTGCTGTAGCTTCCCATTGTAACAGGGGTTACAAATCTACTTTCTCCAACTACGGCGAATGGGTTGATATTATCGCTCCCGGACAAATAATTTATTCAACTACTATTGGAGATAATTATGCATGGAATTCCGGCACTTCAATGTCCTGCCCACACGCCTCAGGAGCAGCAGCTTTAGTTATTTCACAAGCTTATGGAATGCTAACCAACACACAACTGGAAGAAATCATTTTAAACAGTGCCAACCCCGACATTTATGATCTAAACCCTCATTTTCAAGGAGAATTAGGAACAGGTAGACTTGATGCACTTGCAGCTCTTGAATTATTAAATACTATAACTTTTGACATTGTAGATGAAAATGGTAATGAAATAACAGAAGCTGTTGCTACTCTCGACAGCCTGGAAAACAAACCGGGTAATTACGAATTTAAAGTCTATACAGCAGGCGAAACGAAAACGTATGAATACAAAATAGAAAAAGAGGGATTTTTCACCAAAGAAGGCGAAGTTGAAGTAGAAGACGAAGATGTTACCGTCAATATAACATTAATCAGGGCAAACACAGTTACCTTCGATGTAGAAGACGAGTGGGGTAATGAAATTGAAAATGCCATCATCACTTTCGATGATGAAAAATACGAACCGGGTAAATATGTGTTTGAAAAGATAGAATCAGGAACCTACGATTACAAAGTAGAAAAACAAGAATACTTCCCTTTTGAAGGCGAAGTTGTTGTAGATGATGATGTAACCGTCGAAGTAATTTTGGAAGCTGACGGAACTTATATTGACACACCAGAAGATATTGAAGTTTCTGTTTTCCCAAACCCTGCACGCAACAAGTTTAACATTGAATCAAACGAAATGATCGAAAAAATTAAAATGATTGATCTTAGAGGACAAGTTGTAAAAAATATACAGGTAGGTTCATTAAATTCCGAAATAAACGTCAGTAAACTACAAACCGGGGTGTATTTTATGCAAATTCATACTGCAGAAAATATTATAAATAAACGTGTTCAAATTACACGCTAAAAAAACATAAAAAACCTTGGAGGTTTTAAAATCTCCAAGGTTTTTTTATTATATAAAACAAAGTTTCTATATCATTTCTTCAAAGAATAAATCAATTCTAAACTTTTGATCTGATAAGGTTATAATGTTATAAAACCTACCCACCCTTCAAAATCAAACCACAGAAATAAAGATTTTTAATATTTTTGAAGTATTTATTCAAAAGTGTTAACTTAGCTATTTAATTAAAAAATTTCTAACATTCTCATAAATATATTATATACTAAAATATATCAAAATTTAGCATACAACATCAAATATATTATCATAGCTCGATATGTCAATAACTTTTATGAACGCTTTTAAAATAATTATTTCTGCTATCCTCATTTTCAATGGATTTGCCAATTTTGCTAATATCATAAAAGCAGAAGATTTCTCCGCTTCCTCTTCGAATAAAAGTAAAATTTATAGTGAAACGCAAAGCGAAAATCTCCTCAATGATTTAACAAGTCTCTCTAAAGATTCCTTTTATCCAGGTATAATACGGATAAAATTTAATACATCTATGGAAAAAGACCTCGATGGCGAAGTTTTAAAAGCCATAGATAATAGTTACGTAAAAACAGGGATTAATGCATTAGATAATTTAAACAAGACTTACCGGGTATATGAATACCAACCTTTGATGAAAGAAATATATAAGTTATCTCCAGCATCATTAAAATATAAAGAAAGGCATAAAGAATGGAAATTTCATTTATGGTATGATCTGAAGATTTGCAAAAATGAAAACATAATAGAAGCTATAAATGACTTTACAAAACTGGAAGAAGTTAAAATAGCCGAACCGGTATTAAAAAAGAGGTTGATAGAGCCGGTAAATATAAATTATATAGATAAAATTGAAAAAAACCATTCAGGGTCAAAAAAATGGACTCCTAATGATCCATATTTTGAACCATATCAATGGAATTTAAAAAACACGGGTCAATCAATCCAGGGGCAGGAAGGTGTAGAAGGTTGGGACTGTAACGCCAGTGCTGCCTGGGAAATTGAAAAAGGAGACACAAACGTAGTTGTAGCGGTCAAAGATAGTGGAGTTGACTTTGAGCACGAGGATTTAAAAGGGAATATGTTTTTTGATATTGGCCCGCAAGGAAAAGATACCGAACCTGATGCCCATGGCACACATGTATCTGGTATAATTGCTGCCATCACAAACAACAACTTGGGAATTGCCGGTTTAGCCGGTGGAAGTGGCTCTGATGACGGTGTAAGGATCATGAGCATAGACCTTATAAATGCTGTCAGTACACCTGCAGCGTTTACATATGCGGCAGACAATGGTGCAGCTATATCACAAAACAGCTGGACATACGGCCCTTTAATGCCAACATATGCAAAAACCTGGATTGATTATTATAACGAAGAAGGCGGTGGTGAAGCATTAGACGGTGGAATTACTATCTTTGCCGCAGGCAATGATAATACTAACATTCCAAGTTACCCGGCAGCATATAGAGGAACAATTGCTGTTGCCTCTCACGACAACAGGGGGCAAAAGTCTGATTTCTCGAATTATGGAAACTGGGTTGATATTACTGCTCCCGGAACGTTTATTTACTCACTTGTGCTTCAAAATGGATATTCTTTATCATCAGGCACATCAATGTCGTGTCCACACGTATCGGCTACAGCAGCTTTAATTATTTCCAATGCCTATGGTGAGTTAACAAATAAACAACTAGAGACAATTCTGCTTAATAGTGCAAGAACCGATATTTATAATATAAACCCTGACTATAAAAATATGCTTGGAGCAGGCACACTCGATACATACGCAGCTCTTAAATTATTAAATAATAATACTTATACCGTTACTTTCAATATTAAAGACCAGTACGGTAATGAAGTTAATGATGCCGTAGTTACTTTTAATAACCGGGAAAATCCGCCGGGCGACTACGTATTTGAATTCATAAAAGCAGGCACATACAGCTATAAAGTAGAAGCTGATAGTTATAAAAAAGCAAGCGGAGAAGTTGAGGTAAATGATGATATCAAAATTACAGTAATTTTGTCATCTGACGGAACTTTTATTGGTAACCCCGGCTCATGCATTGACATTTCTGTTTTTCCAAACCCTGCACGTGAAAATTTCAATATAAAATCAAGTGAAACGATCAAAAAAGTCAGGCTTATAAACATTAGCGGGCAGGTAATCAAAACCATTAATATAAATGCATTAAAATCAGAAATAAGTGTAAGTACATTAAAACCAGGGGTTTACTTTTTGGAAATTCACACCGGGCAAAATATTATTAACAAACGAATCAAAATTACACCCTAAAACATAAAATGCTTTAAGCACTTTATTTAATACTAAAATATCTCAGATTTCTTACCAAACTTATTTTCAAAAACAAATTCATCAAAATTTTTTCTTGTTCGTTCAGCTTTTTCTATCTCCTGGTATTTTTCAGGTAGACGGTCATAAGATGCAATATAGCCTATGGCAAACACTACGATTGGGTCATGTTCATCATCAATAGAAAAGTATTCACTTGCTTTAGATGGTTTAAACCCACCCATCTGGTGCATAAACAAACCTTCATGCATAGCTTGCAAAGTCAGGTAAGCAACACTTTGTCCGGTATCATACTGATAAGTAAGATTTGGCCTGTTTTTTTGATCAACTTTTTTGCCAATAACCATAACCAACACAGGTGCGAGTTTTGCCCATTGGCGGTTAAATTCGATTAGCGTATCTATTATTTTATTATAAGAATCAGAACCCTTAACACCAACTATATATTTCCAGGGTTGCTGATTAAATGAAGACGGAGCCCAACGCGCAGCTTCAAATATACGTTGAAGTTTTTCCTTCTCGACAATATTATCACTAAAAGCACGCGGACTCCATCGCCGCTTTATTAAAGGATGAATGTCATACTTGGTTTTAGCAGGTTTTTCCATAAACATCATTTTTTGCTTAATATTATTTTTTTACTTTAACAATACAACTTTTGTTTTGTTTATTTAATAATTGTTCCAAAAAAATTACAAGTTGTCAACACTATTTATAAAATTCTACTAAATGATGATAACTCAATAAATTTTATCGGCATTTTGCCGGAACAAAACAATATTTTACCATATCAGTTTTTAGCTATGTTATTTATTTTGAATTCAGCTTAAAAATAATACTAATCAAGCTATTAGTCTTTTTAAATTGCCGGAATGTACAAAAAACCCGGTATTGTAGTATAATAAAAACAATACCGGGTTTTAAACAAACACTAAATTACCAAAATAGTATGTTAATTGCAAACACCTAGAAGGTACTTATACTATTTTAAAAACAGAATATAATGTTATTTTAATCCAGCCCCAATTCTTTCTTTACCAGGTGTTTTATATCGTCACCGGGTTTTGCGTATAGTAAGGATCCGCCACTTGAATCAAAAACATATGAATAATTATGTTCTTCTGCGACCTTTTTAATAGCATTTTCAAGATCTCTAATAATGGGTCTTAACAGTGATTCTTCCTTTTCCCTCAAATCTTGTTGGGCAGTTTCCTGAAATTCAGTTATACGCATCTGCAAATTTTGAAGCTCCCGCTCCTTCGATTGTCTTATAAGTTCTGAATATTCACCTTCACTATCAAGATACTCCTGGTACTTTTGTTGTAACTCATTTTGCATTGATGCAAACTGTTGCTCAAGATATTGTGTATATTCCCTCAATTCGGCTTCCGCCTTTTGACGTCCCGGCATTTGTTCCAACAATCTGTCAACATTTACATGAGCAAACTTGTCCTGGGAGCTTGCACTGGCAGATAAAACAATAAATGCAAGTATAAATAATGGGATTAATTTAAGGTACTTTTTCATTTTATTCAATTTACTTAAGTTTAATAATATAGTTGATTTATTATAGCAAAATTAACCTTTTTATAGCTTTATGTTTGTTTTTTAACAGTTATTACGAAAAATGTTATATGTTTGGTTAAAGTATTTGTTATTGCGACTAATTAAAAATAATAACACTAGTCGTGTTTTATTTACAAAAACCATATTTCAATTCATGCTATCGCTCAACAAAACACTGCTAATTAATCGGTTCAGTTAAATCAAAATCAGCCTGCATAACTATTTCGCCATGATACAAAAGTTTATATGAAAACTTACTCATATCTTCAGCAAGTTTAACATTCCACTGACGTTTCCTATCATGATCATCAAGCAATTCTACTGAATAATCATCAACGGGAAATTTTTGCATATATTGTGTACCTTCTCCGTCAGCATAGCCTCCATAGAGTGTTTTTTCTTCAGGAGTTCCATCTTCATATCGGTGGTCGTGGCGAAATCTAAGGCCATGTTCATCGACCAAAAACATCCATGTACGAGATTCATCATCATCGAGATGAAATGGAATATGGACTTCATCATCCTTACATACTGTTACATGCATTACAAAATTTTTATCTTCCCAGCTTTCACGGCCTTCTTTCATATAAACTTGTTCGCCGGCAAACGATTTGTTGCACAAGCTTGCAAGATTATCAAGAAAAGATCTTTCTTCTTCCGTTAAAACTTTTTGTTCAATTTTTGTTTTTTCAACTTCCTTTTCTTTTTCCTTATCCTTTTCGGTTGCAGGACCACAGGCATAAATAAATATGCCAAGCATTGAAAATATTATTACTTTTTTTATCATTTTTAATTATATTTTTTTAGAGTTAATTAATTATTTTTCTTCACCGGGTTCGCGCCAGCGCATCTTATAATAGTCCGGATCTTCTTCCACTACTCTATTAAGAAATTCTTCAGGATATCCGACACCTTCAGGCCATGGTCTTCTTTTGTCTTCGGTACGTATATACCGGTCATTATATTTTGAAAAGATATAATATCCTAATTCCCGCCATCTTTCAACTGTGCGTTCTGCATTATTCACGCTAAATTCCGTCAGATATTCTTTCATTACTTTTTCATCTTTTTCGTATAATGATTTCGCAGCTACATCAACTGCTTTAGTCATTGCATGAGACCGGCTTTCCACTTCTTCCTGTACCTTCTTTATATCTTCAATTATATAGCTATAAAGGCCATAAGCATAATTAGCCACCAGGTTAAAGACCCAGAAAGCAGAATCCCAGTCAAAATCCACAACATTCCCTGTTGCCAGTGACTTGGGGGCTGTTTGCATCCCCATATAAAGAGGCATATATGCATTTGAATAAGTATCATCAACACCATACCAGAAAATACCACCTATAGGATCTGGCAACCAGTTTCTTGACTGGGAAATAAACGAAAAGCCAGTTTGAGGTTGTGATATTGTACGTTCCCAGGCATACTCTGCAGAGTCATCTTCAATGGAGAAGTATAGCGGGCGCCATCTGTAGGGATTGTTATAAGGTCCTGCAGCATACCTGTCGCCGGTATAATGCGGTGTATCATGAAAATGATCGCGCACAAAACTTATCATTTTTTCGGTAGTGATCTTTTCATCCGGTTTAATAAATAAAGGATATGGTTCAGCACCTTTAACGGCTCGCCAATAGTCATCAGAAAATTCTTTTGAAGGAGCAGCCCTGTTAAATACGCTCCACACACGTCCTTCGCATAACATAAGAGAAGAAGGGGTTACAGGGTTATAAGCATCAACAAAGCTAAACTCCTCTTTTGGCCCTTCAAACCAGCCCATTTCACGAGCAAAATCAACCACGTCATCCGACCACATCCAGTTTTCTGTATCATCCCAATCAACTTCACGTATGCGGGCCTGGTTGGCATGAGCTGCCATGTATCCATCAGGTACCCTGGCTGCAACCCAAACAGCACCTTCTCCATGCTCTCCTTTACCAATAAAATCCATTACCCAGACTTCATTTTTATCGGCAATAGAAAACGACTCTCCTGTACTATAATATCCATGTTCTTCAACCAAACCGGTCATAACTTCTATAGCTTCACGGGCAGTCGTTGAACGTTGCAAAGCTGTATACATCATAGCACCGTAGTCAATAAAGCCATTTCCTCCGTGAAGTTCCTCCCGGCCGGTAAAGGTCGTTTCGCCAATTGCCACCTGATGCTCATTCATATTACCAATAACCCTGTAAGTCTGTTCAACTTGTGGTATAGCTCCTAATAATGAATCGGTATGCCAGCATATAATATCAAGCGAATCACCAGCTTCATATTCACCCCCGGGGTAAAAATAAAGGGGATCCATAAATCCTCCTGCATCAGCCAAATAACTGATCATAACACTCCCATCAGCACTAGCCCCAGCAGAAACCAGCACATTGGTACAAGAATTAGCAGGTTTTAAAACAAAAATAAAAACTGCAGATATAAACAAACTCTTCATGAAACAATTTAATCTCATAGTCAATTTTTTAGTTTATAATTAATTTTACAGGCAAAAATAACAGAATAATTTTTATTTAAAACTTATATACGAACTCTTTAAAAATTATTAATAACTTGCCCTTTAAATTTTATAATAAATTTAATAACAGAAAACAAAACATATTCTTTTCAGTCAAGCAGTCAATATGTTAACTCTATATTCAATATTAATATTTTATATATCCATTTATTAGAATTGATACTTTGAATACTATTTACCGGTTTATTGACCTGATATTATTAAATAATAGCTTATTTAAAGATCTCAGTTTTTATAAATATGAAACGCCAGCTTAAGATTAATAAAGGATAATCTCGTAGGGTAATCTTGCCTGGATTCCTTTCATATTTTCGGCTTCTTTAACTATTTCAATGTATTTATATTTATCTCCCAACCGGTTTTTTATCCATCTGTCCTGGATACCTCCAAACTCTTCCATTAATTGTGTGAAAAAGTCTTTTCTTTTCGGATATTCAACGATCTTGTATTCTTCTACTTCAGCTAGTTCTATAGCTTTTTCAATAGCTAAATTCAAGCCACCAAAATCATCAATGAGCCCTATTCTTTTGGCATCAACGCCACTCCAAACACGTCCGCCTCCGATTTCATCAACTGCTTCAACGGGTAATCCTCTTCCCTCAGCAACATGTTCAATAAAAGTATAATAAACATCATTTATTGATTCCTGAATTATTTGTTCTTCAGCAACTGTTAGAGGTCGGTTAAATGATACAAAATCGGAAAATTCGTTGGTCTTGACATTATCAAAAGTTATGCCAAGCTTTTCATTAAAGAGTTCCTGCATATTAGGAATAATACCAAATACCCCTATAGAGCCGGTAATAGTATTTTGATTAGCATAGATGTAGTCAGCAGCACATGCAATATAATATCCGCCTGAAGCTGCCACATCGCCCATTGTAGCGACAACTGGTTTTTCTTCAGCTGCAAGCTTTATCTCTCTTAAAATAACATCAGAAGCTAAAGCACTGCCTCCCCCTGAATTTATTCTAAAAACGATAGCCTTTACAGATTCGTCAAGCCTTGCTTCCCGGATAGCTCTGGAAATTCTGTCAGATGCAATCATAGTTTCGCCTCCGTCGCCCCCTACAATTCCACCCATACCATAAACAACAGCTATTTTATTTTTTGTTGATTTAGTTCGCATTACTTCAGGCTTGGGAGCGTTTTTATATCTGCTGTGAGTAACAAAATTAATATCATCGTCGTCGTTTTCAAGCCCTAATCTATTTCTTATATCATCTTTAACTTCATCATAATACATGATTCCGTCAATCATTCCGTTTTCCAAAGCTTTTTCAGCATCACGGGTTAAAAGATTATCTGCAACTTCATTAAGGTGGTTAACCTTTAAATACCTTGAATCTGAAATATCCTTTAGAATATTATTCCAAATTGAACCGACATAAGCGAGTATCTGCTCACGGTTCTCTTCACTCATTTGTTCCTGAATAAAAGGCTCTACAGCACTTTTATACTCACCGTAACGGATAACCTGGGGGTCTATTCCCACCTTGTCAAGCATATTTTTCAAAAACACAAGTTCAGAATTTATTCCCCTAAAATCAATAGCACCCTCAGGATTCAAATAAAGATCATCAGCTACAGAACCCAAATAATAAGCATTTTGCATATAATATTCTCCATATGCAACAATAAACTTACCGGATTCTTTAAATTCAATTAATGCATCTCTTATCTCCTGTATAGTTGCAAATCCGGCTTGCATATAACTCAAATCAAGAAAAATACCGGAAATGTTTTCATCTTTTCCTGCCTTACGAATGTTTTCAAGAATCTCATTTAGCCCCTTAGTTTTTGAAGGTCTTATCGACATAAAATCAAAATCTTCAAGAGGGCTGCGACCACCTCTATCAACAATCTCGCCATCAAGTTTTAAATGCAATACAGAATTTTTATCGACTTTAACCTTGTCAGTTTTTGCAAAAGTTGCAAGTGAAGCAAATATCCCGGCAAAAATAAAAAACACAATAACCAATGTAAGGAAAAACCCCAACATTGAAGCAAACATAAATTTAAAAAATTGTTTCATGATTAAATAATTTATTGATTTAGAAAAAATGGCTAATATAATCACTACGAATTTAATATAAACATTTAATATTATTATATTTTTTTAATGAAAAAAACAGACTTATTTATTGTTATTTTTAACATAAAAACATTAGTTTTGAATTAGTTTTTATAGATTATCTTTTTAACAGCTTCAATTGATTAATTATTAAAAAAAATAAAAATGTATAAAGTAATTTATTTAACCGTTGTTTTGCTATTATCAGCTTGTGGTCAACCTGACAAAAAAGTTGATGAATCCATCAATGATCAAACCGAAAGCTTGGTTTCCGAAACCCATAAAGCATTTTTTGATAATTTGAGCAAAATATGCGGGGAATCATACAGAGGTAAAGAAATATATCGAAGCCATCATGGCGAAAGCATGGCCGATGAGGATTTAGTCATGCACGTAGATATTTGTGAAGATGACCATATCCATATTCCGTTTCATATTAGCGAGGATAAATCACGCACCTGGATGTTTTGGAAAGAAGATGGTAAACTTCGCCTTGCTCATGATCACAGATATGAAGACGGAACGCCTCAGGAGCAAACAATGTATGGTGGCATTGCCGATGAAACAGGCAATGAATTTGTTCAAAATTTCCCGGCTGATGAATATTCAGCCAAACTTATCGAAGATGGTGGCGGAAATGTATGGACTATAAAAATTGATGAGTATTTTACCACTTTCACCTATAGATTGGAAAGAGATGAAGAGAAACGTTGGCGGGTTGATTTTGATCTGACAAATCCTTTATAAAAGCACAAAATGTTTTGCGAAGAATAAATAAAAAAATTTATTAAGTCGGTAAAGCACATTAATTAATTCAAAGCAAATGAAAAATATAATTATTTTTTTCTATATTATTATAATATCCGTTACATTTTTGGGTTGTGAAAAAAACGGTAACATTGGAGAGTTTGTAGTTGAAATAGAAGCATCTGATGAAATAAAAATGGATATTGGATTAAAAAAAGTCTATGACGATACTGTACTGACAAATATAACATGGTGGAACTACCAGCAGGGAACTTATTTTTCTCGCAAAAAGGATTTGCCAAAAAACTCGGTTATCAAAATAGTAGGCGATGTAAGAAAAAGTTATGGAGTAGAAGTAACTGCTGATTTCAAGACTAAGTTTAATGATAGAACATTAAAAGAGGAAGAATTATATCTTGTTGGAAGAACCGATTATCATGAAAAAACTACCCATAAATCAGAATTTGATTTTAAAGTTACTTTAGAATAATAATATTATATCGCATTCAATAATAGTGTATTGCTGCAACAGCTTTTTCAAAGCATCTTGTACTCCCTGAAAATAATCTATTTTATTAAAAAAGCATGCTTTGCTATAATCTTAGAGATTGTGATTAAACAAAAATCTATTTGTTTAATTATACCCATAACCATGATCAATCTTAAACTGAAGGATAAGAGTAAATTATTATTTTTTTTGAATTTTTCTCAAAGCTAACCTAACAGGGATTAGGGTAATTATCCATGCAAACTGCGCCATGATACAAAAAACTGCTATAATGGGAGGCAGATACAGAATTGCAAGCGAAATACCCAGACCGATATTATTCATTCCTGAGCTTATTGTAAAAGTTGCTTTACTGTTAAAATCCTTTGTTGGTATCATATACCATCCCATAACAAACAGTCCTAAATAAAATATCAAAGCTATAATTATAAAAATCAAAACCAGATCAGGCTGCTGAAATACAATTTGCTTGTTTTTTGAAATAGCAAGTAATAGTATCATAGATATACAAATTACTGTAACATAAGACAGATTTAAACTCATCCAGTTTTTTATTTTTTTCTTTTTCCGAAAAGGCAGATGAACAAAGAAAGGTAAAACTATTGTTATAAAGACTGTTTGAAAAAGATTAAGAGGATTAATAGTGGAAACTCCTTCGGATACCAGGGGAACAAACACCGGGATTGTGAATGTAGCAACTATACTGCTTAAAGCCATTATAATTAATGACAGGTTTATGTTTTTTACAAACATTACCGTAACGGGTGGTGAAGCAACGGCAGAAGGCAATAACAACAGAAAAAACAAAGCAAAGGCATAAAATTCTGAAACAAAGCTTAGTACAATAAAAAAAATAACCGGAATCAAAATAAATCTTAAAATGGTAAAAGCAATTGCATGAGTTGATTTTGAAACAAATACTTCTTTTTTCAAATCAAACTGAAAACATGAAGCAAAAATTATAGTAAATAGCAATACCAATATAAAGTATGAAGCAACATCACCCGGGTCAGGTATAAATAGTCCTGAAATGCCGGCAATAAGTAATATAAAGCTAAAGTATTTGTTTATAAAATCCCGCATATCATTTTTTAAAAGCAAAACTAATAATTATTAAATATCGTAATAATTAAGTCGGGCTTAATTTCTTTTTGAATTTTCATTATTTCATCCGATAAATCTTAAAAAAAGATTTATCATAAACAGAAAATAATGATATTTTTTGAATATGCAGGCATGGGCTAATCCGGTTATAAGGGGGATTTTCCGAATTTTTAGTTTAGAAGAACAGCAAGGTTGCTACACTGAAATATATCAGCAAACCTGTAGCATCAACCAATGTAGTAATGGCAGGACTTGCAGCTACAGCGGGGTCACCACCCAGTCTTCTTACAATAAGAGGCAAACTTGCTCCGATAAGAGTTGCCGAGATCACCTGTAAACTTAGTGCAATTGCTATACCTAAGCCCACAAATGGAAGCGTCAGGTGTTCGGGTAATGGTACATTAAAAACTGATGAAAGCAGCAAAACATTGCCGAAGGTTATAATACCAATCACTATACCTAAAAACAGGCTAATCCGGGCTTCCTTGAATAAGATTTTAGCCCATTGGCGAAGTTTGATTTGCCCTAATGCCATTGCACGAATGACTATTGTTGCAGCCTGGCTGCCAGTATTACCACCGGTATCGGCTACCATGGGCATGTAAAATGCAAGTATTACGAGTGTTTCGAGTGCACTTTCAAATCTGTGTATAACTACCCCTGTTAAAAGCCCAAGTATTGCTAAAGCCGCAACCCACACTACTCTTTTTTTGAAATGTTGTACTGGTGTGGTTTCCACATAATTTAACTCTTCATGTTCGTGAACAGGAACTATACCCATAAACTTTTCCATATCCTCGGTATGCTCAGCCCTTATAACATCAATCGCTTCGTCGTGGCGTACTATACCTGCTAATTGATTCAATTGATTTATAACCGGTATAGCCACAAGGTCATATTTATCAATTTTAGCCGCAACACTTTCGCGGTCTTCATCTACATGAGCAAAGGTATAGTCAGTATGTACAAATTCGCTAACTAATGAATCAGGATCAGCCATTATCAAATCTTTAAGAGTAGTAAAACCCTTCAGCTTCATTTGATTATCAACCACATACAAATAATAGATCATCTTTTTGGAGGGTGCATCTTTTCTAACTTTTTCAATAGCTTGACGGGCAGTCATATTTTCAAATAAAGTTGCGAAATCCGTACTCATAATACCGCCGGCTGTTTCAGGTTCATATGAACTCAGATGTGTAACGTCTTCGCGGGTCTTCTTATTAAGAAAAGGTAACATTTGCAGCTGCTGTTCTCTGTCTAATTCCTGGTAAAAATCAGCCCTGACATCTGATGCCATATTTGTGAAAATATCAGCAAAAGTTTTACGATCCAGCAAATTAAACAGCTTCATTTGTGTTTCACGATTAAAATCAGAAACTATATAGCCCTGCTCCTCTAAATTGAAAAGGCCTAATACTTCAATTAAAGTTTCATCATCTAAACCGTTTAAAACATCAACTATGTCAACTACAGGCATTTTTCTTAAAACAGCCACTAGCGCATCCCACTCCTGTGCCCTGATCAATCCTTCGATAATCAGGTTCTTTTGATCTTTATCAACATTAATCATAATCCCTCCTTTCTACTCAAATTAATTTTTATTTATAATCCGTTGAAAATAAAGCGTTTCAGGTTAACCTACAAATAAAACAACTTATGGATTTAATGGAAGATGCCTTGAAATAAGGTAGGGAAAGGTTTTTTAAATTGAAAACAATAAAAAAACCCTTCCTAAGGAAGGGGCAAAAATGTAAAACACATTTTAAAAAATGCCGATTAACAAACCGTCATTTGCCCCTTGTTGAGTTTTAGCTCTAGCTGACGTATTCTGATAAATTCAGAAAGCTACATTATGCAAAGCCTTAATCCGGCAATGCTTGTTTTACCCATTGGCGTCTTTGGACGTTTTTGGGCAGCAGCCTTTGTTCAGCAAGTAGCCTCACCTAACAGGCAATTCCTAATATTAATGTGCAAAAATATCCTTTTTTTTGCAAAAAACCAAAATCAAATAATATTTTTATACGCCATTACCATAAAAACCAATAATATTGACAAAAACAACCCTAATAATACAATCAAATATTATAGTGATAATAATGGAGGAAAGTTCCGGAATTAAAAAAGAATAATTCAAAATTAAGTTATATAATATTGTATTTTTAAAATCTTTATTAATTTTGCACATTCAAACCGGCGGGGTAGCTCAGGTGGTTAGAGCGTCGGATTCATAACCCGGAGGCCACGGGTTCAACTCCCGTCCCCGCTACAAATAAAGCCTGTTAGTTATTTGACTGACAGGCTTTTATTTATCTGCTATTAACGATCCGGGTTTGCATAAACAGGCTTTAAATTGGATTTTAATTTTGTTTTAACCTTCCATAAAATTTTGAAAGTTAAAAAGGGTACCCAATCGCAAAGTTAAGAACAAGGTTGTCTTTTCTCCATGAAGAGCTGAAAGGATCAATGTGTTCAAAGTATTTTTCAGTTTTATAAGGAATTGCCAGTGGAAAAGCAAGGTCAAATCTGACAACAAAAAAGTTAACATCAATTCTTAAACCTAATCCGGTACCCAGGGCTATTTGTTCAACAAAATTGTTTAGCTTAAACTCTCCTCCCGGTGTATTTTCATATTCCTGTGTATTCCAAACGTTACCTGCATCAAAAAAAACTGCCCCTTTTAAGTATTTAGTAATATCAAAACGTTGTTCTATAGTTGCCAGCAGCTTAATTTCACCTGAATTATATATAGAATAGCCTGTTTGTAAGCTATCAGGGATTTTATAGGAGCCCGGGCCAAGTTCCCGGGGATAAAAAGCTCTTATACTGTTTACACCACCTATTGTAAACCTTTTATTATAAGGCAAAAAATCGGAGTTGCCGTATGGTATTGCTGATCCTGCAACCAATCGCATTGCCGTTTTGTTGGATGGGTTATTACCTTCCAAAAAATAGCGCACATCAAAATCAGTTTTAAAATATTGAGAGAAGTTTTTGCTTTCTCTACTACCTAAGCCCAAACCTTGATTAAACAATAAATAAGCAAGGTTTCCTGCCAAATCAAAATTAACATTGAAATACAAATTATTTGCCGGCGGCTCCGAAAGTAATTGTGTATTATAAAAATAGGAATATTCAGCACCAAGAATATATTGATCAAAAAGTCCTCTTCGTAACAACTCATCTTGGTCTAAAATTCCTTCAAGTTCGTCAGAAAGAGTACTAACAACAAAAAAGTTAAAAACCACAGGAGAAAATCGGTGATAAGTTGTTATGTCGCTATTCCATTGGTAACCATATTGAGTTCGCATGGAAAACATATTCATAACATCTGTACGATTTAAGTATTTAAGTGATAAAAGCACTTGTGTTTTTGGTATAGTATATGCATAGTGTGGTTTAATATTTAAAGGTGCCATAAATGCAGGTAAAAGAAGTTCTGATTCTATTCCTATTTCGGTACTTGTAACCGGATCGTACCGGCTGCTTATTGTTGTTTCAAAAGAGCCATCAAATCTAAGCGAAAAATTTTCCAATCCGCCAAAAAGGTTTCTGTTTCCATATGTCATTAAAAGTCCCGGCCCGGTAAGATTATTAGATTTGGTTGTGGCTTTTATTTCGGCGCTCAGGGATTTTTTTTCCTTCGGAGTAAGACTTATGTTTGCATTTAATGACGGATCATCATTTTTAATTGTCTCTGAAAAGCGTATATTGGCAAATCTAAAAGCACCAAGGCTCATCAAATGATTTAAAGTATATTCATGATCTCTGCGACTGTATATTTCACCGGGTTTTAAAAATATTGCTGACATAATTACTTCGGGATCAAATAACTTATTATTACCGAAAAAGTAAATATCATCGCCTAATTTCACTGTATCAGTTTGCTGATTGCCGAACTCCTGGACATGAAATCCGGTATGTATATTAATTTTGTTGATTTTATATTATTTATAAGCATTGGAAGGCATATCATCTTTAAGAAAAAAATATACATCCACCATACGCTCTCCTATTGTTGAATCCACCCTGAATATAAGATGGTCTGAATCGAAAAAGTAATAACCCCGGTTTCTGACATATCTCTCTATACGTTCTCTTTCTCTTACAAGGTTATTAAGTTCATATGTATCACCGGTTTTTAGTATAGATTGATTTTGACTCTCTTTTATTTTTAACTCCAATGATTTTTCTGTTTCCGGAAAGTGAATATTTTTAATTTTATAGGGCTTTTTTACATGTGCTGTATATTCAACTTTAGCTCTTTGGTTTTTTTGAGAAACTTCATAGTTAACATATGCGTCAAAGAAGCCTGTATTTTGCAACCTGTTTTCAATCAATCGGGCAGTATGGTCAGCATCAATATCATCCATCAAAACAGGTGGTTCTCCAATCCTTGTTTTTATCCAATGCTTCACTCCTCTATCTTTCGTTTCGCCCAATACATTATATATAAAAAGTCGCGGCCTTACATACAAAATTTTTGTGTTGGGGCTAACTCTTATTAAGTTTTCCAGAGATCTTTGCTTACTTCTTTTTCCGGATATTTTATCTTCGGATTTAATTTCAACTTTAGCACCATCATATAGCTTTTGGTCTTCGGCAATATATCTGGTATAACTACATGATCCGAATAAAATCACTAAAGAGAAAACTACAAATAATTTGCTATTTGTAATATGGTTTACTAATAGATAATTGCATCTTATTTTTTTAAAAAATACCCGTTTCATTATATGATTTTAAAAAAACTATTTAACTCTACGATCATGGTTCTGGTATAAGGGTTTCTCTCCTTCTTCGTATTTCGTTAAACTGGTTAAAATTTCTTAAAAAGATCATAGATAATCCTGTTTCTGTTACTTGTCCTTCAAACACATCAGCATATTCATTTTTCCTGAATCCTTTTAAACGCAGGGAGCCGTCTTCGGTTATCAAGTATTCTACTGAGAAATCTCCTGCCAGGTCGCCCGGTCTTGTTTGGCGGCCTTTATGATCTTCAATTTCTATATTGCTGCCAACCGTTACAATAACTCTTTCATCAAAAAAATCTTTGGTCAATTCAAGTTGCAGTTCTGTTCTTCCTGCCATATCAGTTGATGCATACTCTTGATAGGATTCAATATCTAATGTAAGGTCAACATTTTGAATATATCTATCGGATAACCTGTTTAGTTGTTGCGTCATTAATCTGCTTACACTGGTGCGTGCTACCCCGGCGGCTCCATCAGTAGGTTCAAAGAGCACCATTAAATTATCTGTCATAAACCGGTCAAACATTAATAATGAAAATACTTGTTTGTTAAGCTCTGACTCATTTTGATTTAGCTCTTGTATTCTGCTATAAACCATCCCATTAAGTGCATTTCGGTGTTCAGGAGGCATATCTATTTCGAATGATATTTCCGGGTTTTCCAGATCACCTTTCATTTTCATTAAAACACTGAATGGAAGTATTTGACCAAGCATGCCTTGATCGATATTTTGCCCGGCAGTTATACGCGATTCCATAAGGCCTCTGACTGGCACCCTGGTATTGTAGACCGCAGTAACATCTAACCTTGCTCCTAAAGGGCTGCCTGTCCATACAAGGTTGCTTCCGCTTCTAATATTAAACCGCCTTATTATAAAATCATAAAAGGTCAGCCGATAGTTTCCCTCAGAAACATCATAACGGCCTGTCAATGCCATTTCTCCGGCCGGATTGATATCCATAAATACCTCCCCTCCACCTCTTATTTCAAGATAGTCTCCGGCCGACTTGTCCATTATTATTCTCAAATCAGTATTCCTGTCAATATCAAGAATCAATGACATATCAAGATTAGTAAAAGGCAGAGTTCTTTTAACTTCCGGTAAAACAGTGTCTATATGCATTAGAGTATCAGCCGGAACCCAGAATTCTACCACGCCTTCTCTTCCAACCAGTTCGGGAGATTTTTGCGGCACAATGTAAGTAAATGTTGAACCCTGACCTAATTTTAGCTTACCGTCAACTACAGGACTCCCTACATCACCCTTTATATTTAAATCGCTGTCTATCCGCAACTTTCCATAAAAAAGATTGTTCTGTCCTTCTTTTATATTCAGAGCTTCAAAATTTTGTGAGGCAAAATTTAAATCATAAGTAATATCATAAATACTTTTTAAATTCATAACTCCGTTTATTTCGGCCAATCTTCCTTCAACATCTTTTAATCTTATATTTTCTAACACTATATTATTGTTTTCAAATTGAAAAGTTTCATCCGGAATTAAAATATATGTATTCAGATAATTGATGGTAAAAGAAGTTTGCTCAAAATTTACAAAACCCTTGAGATCAGGATTCTGCTGACTGCCTTTCAGGTGAAACTGACCCCCGGCGCTACCTTCCAGATCAGACAATTCTCCATATACAAAACCTTCCAGGCTTTTCATCTCAATATTTGGAAAAGTTACTTCAAAATCGAAAGGTGAGTCGCTTTTAGCCCTGTATACACCAGCCACCTTCACTTCATTTTCATATCCTTCTATGGTGGCACCAATGAAATATTCCAGATCCTTTGTAGAAGAAGCCTGAATATTTATATTTCCTATCTTATTTTCCCTGAAAGAAAAATCTTGACAATTAATATCAGTTGTAAAAGTCATATCACGGTTATAATGTTTCAACTGTGCACTTCCGTTAAGAATTCCTCCCACAAAACCGGGATCCTGAATAAGCCCGGCAATATTTCTTAGGTCAAAATCAATAAATTCGGTTTTTAATTCTACAGGTTCACCCTCATGCTTTTCGGTACTAATATTAATTATTTGTTCATCAAGGCTAAGATTAAAGTTTTCTGCAATATATTTATTCGCTCCAATTAACAACATATTATCTTTATCAATTTGCCAGTTGTCGTAATTAATAATAATATTTTCGGGCAAAATAGTAAAAGCCCACATTTGGTCTTTTTCATATACTTTGCCTGCAAGGTTAAAGATCATTTTTTGGTATTCATCATCAAAAGAAATATTAAAACCGACTATTTTATCAGCTAATAAACTTTCGAGTGTGAATTTTTTAAATGTACGGCCATTATATTCAATTTCTTCCAAATTTGTATTAAAGTCTATCTTTTCATTGGTTGATTTCAGATTAAGTCTTATATCTTTTAAATCAAACTGGCCATAAATAAAGTTTTGACAGTCAAAGTCAACATGAAGTATAGATTCATCACCGTCAAAAACACTTTCAAGAGTTATGCTATGATATTCTTCTATTTTGCCGTATATGATATTTGTAATCAATGAAGATGGTTTTAGCTTTGCTGAAAGTTTATAATTCTTTCCTTTGGTAGAAACAGGTTCTTTATCGTTTGAGCCTGACTTTTGAAATATATGTTCATTTATATATGCTGAAACAACTGAAGGTATTTCCAGAGGGCTTATATTTCCCATATACCCGACATTAAAAAAATCGGAATTGATGTCTACATGTTTATTGTTTCCTTCAGACCATGATCTCATTTTAAAAGTTTCAACCATGTACATATCCATGTTTTGGTAAAGTCGTGCATTGTGTAATACTAAATCGCCTTCAGCCCATATACTATCAATTAATGACAAGTCACTGTCGATATTCATTGTAAGCCTGAGATCATCTTCACGAAGATTAAGTTCTCTAAAAAATATTTTGTTGAGATTGCCTGCTACCTTTAATCTTGTTTCTTCCACTAATATTATTTGAGTTTCAAGATCAAAATCAAGGTATTCGTCCTTATAAAACATGTCAAAAGAAACTAACTTGTCTTTCCAGTTTCCTTTAGTTTTAAATCCTTTGTAATTATACTTATTTAATTCAATTTCATCAATATTTACATCAAACTCTATATCGGCCCTATTAATATTTTTCCAGTCTCCACTAGCAAGGATAGCACCGCTTGTTTTACCAAACAGTGTGTCGTTTTTTAAAAAATAGCCCAGATCAATATCACTGAAATCAAATCCTGCCGAAAACTTAAAAGGGTCATTATTAATAATTCCAGACAATTTGCCTTTTGAATCGAAACTACCTTTGCCTGAAAATCCTTTTAGATGGTAATTGAGTGAATTGTCAACATAATTGCCTTTGCCGCTCAATAAAAGATGGTCAGGAAAAGAAACATTTTGGGGTGGTTTTATGTTGGCCTGATTAACTTTCATAATATTATTTGGAAAAGCCATTAATGTGAATGTATTAACTTTGATGTTCATCATTTCGCTTGATAAAATATTTTTTGCATTTCCTGTCAAATGGCATGCAAAATATTTCTCTGCTTTAACCCATAAGGTATCCATAGCTATATCATGTAATTTTCCATGAGCCTCTACTCCAAATTCAACTTGTTTATTATCGGGTTGAATGAAAAAATAGTCATTAAAAGAGGGAAACATTTTAGCAAGGTCTCTTCCAATAGTACCTCCTAAATTATATATATTAATATTCGGATTATGCAAATTAATTTTTCCTGCATTCAAAAGATTGATATTTGTTTCGAGATCGGCATGTAAAAAACTTTCACCTGTTTTTAATGACAGGTTTCTAACAGATATATCTTGGCCAAGGCCTATTTCCCCTTTAAACTCTTTTACATTAATCCCATTATATTGATACAAGTCTATATGAGAAGCTACAACATTTATTGAATCAGGTCTATAGATAACATCATTCAATCTGCAATTGATTTGTTTTAATCTAAGGCCATCATGAAAGCCTTCGATGGGTAATGAATCATTGTAAGTGAGATCAAAACCGTCTATTAGCATTTCATCGGCCAGGATCTTCCAGGGCTTATCATTGTTAGCATTTTTATGTTTTGATTTATCATCCGGTTCAGTTTTTTTTGTTATTGAATCGCCATGTTTTTGCGACGGAGTGTAATTAATAGAGCCGTCATTCAACGCTAACTGCTTAATAGTTATATCATTCTGTTCAAGATCTATATGTTGGGGCAACAACCGGCCATGACCTATTATAGTGGCAACAGACATGTTTTCACCCCCTTTCATTTGAAAGGCAATATTATTAAGCTCTAACTCTGACAATGATACTTCAGGTAAAAGTGGCTCAGCGGGAGGAGTGTCAGGTAAAACCTTTTTTTCTGAAATTACGGTTAGTATGTCAGCCCCATATAATGATATTTTATCAATATTATAAGCCCCCTGACCTTCAAAAGAAATATTATTTACTGATGTGTTAAGCCGTTCGAACTTTATGTCTAACAGGAGGCCCTGGAGATAGTCATAATATTTGATATCAATATTGTTTAATATTAATTGTTTTACATCGAAACCCCAGGGCTCACCCGGAGGTTTATCTTTGTCTTTATCTTTTTCACCATTTTGAGTAAAAACATCGATCAAAAAGCTATAATTAAAGCCATCCTTATATTTTAGGCGCTCCATTTTACCTGTAAAATCATCCAGCTTAACAGAGTTTGCAATGATTTTTTTGTGAAAAAGTGATCGAAAGCTGATATCAACCCTTATTTCTCCTAAATCTACCAATGTATCGCCTTTAAGGTCTTCAATATATACTCCACTGACGCCAACATATTTTGGAAAAGAAATAAAAATACGATCCACTTCAAGTTTGGTATTGGTTTTCTCAACCAAATAGTCTTCAATTTGTTCTGTAAGATATATTTGTACACGGTCTGATTCCAGTAGTACAAAAACAGCAAAAAACAAAATTACAAATAACTGTAATGCTAATGCAATAAGCATTAACAATCCCAAACCGGTTTTTCTTAATGCCTTTCTTATGATAATTTTCAAATATATTAATTGTTTTCTATAAAATATTTTTAAGCTCTGTGAATTAAAAACAGATTAGCCTTCCAAATATACTTAAAATAAACATTTTAATCAACTGCTTTGAAGAATTATATTATTATTTAACACTTATGATACATCTTCTAAAAAGTTATTTTAATTTATGAACAGATATAAGGTACTATTATAATTTTATGATATGAAATATTTTTGCCTTGTATAGGCACAGCAATAATTATAGATATAAAATAAAATGTATTTTATTACGGTTTTATAAGCAAGTTGCTTTTTGCTGTTACATGATTGTAGATTAATTATCGATGGGCTAATAAGTTTCTTTTTTTGACAGATAGTAATTAAAGAATTCATAATTGACAAATTTTATATATTTTTGCGCATTTAAAAACCTGTTTTAAAAACACCAAAATAATTTTTTTATACAGAACCATAATGTATTTTAAGTAAATCAACCGACATGCAAAAATATCCTGAATACAAAAAATTAGATCTCCCGGGTATTGGAAAAGGCATACTCAAATACTGGGATGATAATCGTATTTTTGAGAAGGGCGTTGAATTACGTAAGGGTTCTAAGCCCTGGGTTTTTTATGAAGGCCCGCCTTCAGCTAATGGCTTACCTGGTATTCATCATGTTATGGCACGTACTATTAAAGATATTTTTTGCAGGTACAAGACCCAAAAAGGTTTTTTTGTAGAAAGAAAAGCAGGATGGGATACGCATGGCTTGCCCGTGGAAATAGGAGTTGAAAAAATGCTTGGCATTACCAAAGAGGATATTGGTGAAACCATATCAATAGAAGAGTTTAATAAAGCATGTCGTGTAGATGTTATGAAATATAAGGATACATGGGAATATCTTACCAGGATTATGGGTTACTGGATAGACATGAGTGATCCTTATATCACTTTTGATAATAAGTACATCGAAACAACCTGGTATCTTCTTAAGCAGCTGTATGATAGGGGATTGCTTTACAAGGGGTATTCTGTTCAACCATATTCTCCAGCTGCTGGCACGGGCTTAAGTTCTCATGAATTAAATCAGCCGGGATGTTATCGTTTGGTAAAAGACCCTTCGCTAACAACCAAATTCAAAGTAGTAAAAAATAAAAGATCGGAATTTCTTTTTAATGACGGGGATGAAAATGTTTATTTGCTCGCATGGACTACTACTCCATGGACTTTACCAAGTAATACGGGATTAGCTGTAAATAAAAAGATTGACTACGTAAAAATAAAAACATTAAACCCCTTCACCGGGATACCCTGTTTTGTGATTTTAGCCAAAAATCTCATTCCCAGGTATTTTTCCGAAAAGAAAAAAGATTTATCATTTGATGATTTCACACCGGGCGAAAAAGATGTTCCTTATAAAATAATTGATACTTTTAAAGGAAAACAACTCAAAGATATTCGCTATGAACAACTTTTACCTTATTCACAACCTGAAGAAGGGGATTCTTTCAGGGTGGTATTAGGTGACTTTGTAACCACTGATGAGGGAACGGGTATTGTTCACATTGCCCCCAGTTTTGGAGCTGATGACCTGAAAATAGGTAAGGAATACAACCTGGGCGCCTTAACGATGGTTGACAAGAAAGGTAAGTTTATTGATGAAATGGGTGAGTTTGCCGGACGTTACGTTAAACCCGAATACGATCCTGACTTTAAGCCAAAAGAAGACCGCCCTACTGATATTGACATCATTATCAAGCTAAAAAATGAAAATAAAGTTTTTAAGGCTGAGAAGTACGAACATTCTTACCCACACTGCTGGCGAACCGATAAGCCTATTCTTTATTATCCTCTTGACTCGTGGTTTATTCGCAGCACTGCTTTAAAAGACAAAATGATTGAGCTTAATGATCAGATCAGGTGGAAGCCACCATCCACAGGTACCGGTCGTTTCGGCAACTGGCTTGAAAATTTGCAGGACTGGAACCTTTCAAGATCAAGGTTTTGGGGTATCCCATTACCTGTTTGGGCTACCGAAGATTATAGCGAAAAAAAATGCATAGGCTCGATAAGAGAGCTTAAGGATGAAATTGAAAAATCTATAGATGCAGGGGTTATGGATAATAATCCTTTCAAAGATTTTGATCCTGAAGATCAATCAGAAAAAAACTATAAATCCTTTGATATTCACAGACCTTATGTTGATGATATAATTTTGGTGTCACCATCAGGAAAAAAAATGTTCCGGGAACCCGACCTGATTGACGTTTGGTTTGATTCTGGAGCTATGCCATACGCACAATTGCATTACCCTTTTGAAAACAAAGAAGTTTTTAAAAAAAATTTCCCTGCCGATTTTATTGCTGAAGGTGTTGATCAAACCCGGGGATGGTTTTTTACCTTACATGCCATTGCTGTAATGCTTTTTGATTCGGTTGCTTTCAAAACAGTTGTTTCCAACGGTCTTGTGCTTGATAAAAAAGGAAACAAAATGTCAAAACGGCTTGGCAACGCAATTGACCCATTTGAAACTATCGAAAAATATGGCCCGGATAGTACAAGATGGTATATGATCACCAACGCACAGCCATGGGATAATCTAAAGTTTGATCTTGAAGGTGTAGCTGAAATTCAAAGAAAATTTTTCGGCACTCTGCACAACTCCTACGCTTTTTTTGCACTTTATGCCAATATCGATAAATTCACCTACAAAGAAGAAGACATCCCTTATGATGACAGGCCGGAAATTGACCGATGGATATTATCAGAACTTAACACACTAATTAATAAAGTTGACTCATCTTACGATAATTTCGAGCCCACAAGAGCAGGAAGGCTTATCCAGGCCTTTGTTGACGAGCATTTAAGCAATTGGTACGTACGCCTTTGCCGCCGAAGGTTCTGGAAGGGCAGCTATACTGATGATAAAATATCTGCTTATCAAACTTTATATCGTTGCCTAGAAGTAATTGCACAATTAATTGCCCCTATTGCCCCCTTCTACAGCGAACGATTGTTTACAGACCTTAATAAAGTAACAGGTTGTTATGACGAACCATCAGTACATTTAACAACTTTCCCTCTGGCAGATCCAAAAATGATAAACACTGATCTGGAAGAAAAAATGCAGCTCGCCCAAAAAATATCTTCTATGGTCCTGTCACTTCGTAAAAAAGTCAATATCAGGGTAAGACAACCCCTGCAAAAAATCTTGATCCCCTTGATCAATAAAAAGTTTGAAGAACAGATAAAAGCCGTTGAGAACCTGATTTTGACAGAAGTAAATGTTAAACAATTGGAATTTATAACTGACACATCAGATATTTTAGTCAAAAAAATAAAACCAAACTTCAAGTCTTTAGGACCCCGTTATGGTAAATTGATGAAAAAAATAAGTAATGCTATTTCAGCTTTTACACAAGAAGAAATAAGAAAAATTGAAGAAAACCCTCCCTATGAAATAATTGTTGAGGGACAAAAAATAACTCTTAACCCAAAGGATGTTGAAATTTTTTCAGAAGATATACCCGGATGGCTCGTGGCTAACGAAGGCAACATCACGGTAGCGCTTGATATTACTTTAACAGAAGAATTAAAACAAGAAGGTATAGCCAGGGAATTAATCAACAGGATACAAAACCTGAGGAAAGATAAAGGATTTGAGGTAACTGATAAAATTGAAATATTTATCCACGAACAAAAAGAAATAACTGATGCTATTTCCAATAATATTGATTATATTTGTTCAGAAACATTGGCTACCTGTTTAAATTATAACGAAAAACTTGAAGAAGATGATTCTAAAGTTGAAGTTGAGTTGACAGATGATATAAAGACATACATAAGTATTTACAAAGCAAAAAATAACAATAAATAAAAACCTTTTGACATGGAAACCAAAAAAGAAAAAACCCGGTATTCTGATGAGGAGCTTCAGGAATTCAAGAAAATTATTCTTGATAAGCTTGAAGAAGCCAAAAATGGTTTGGCCATGCTTACAGAAGCATATACCACTCAGAATGAAAATGACACCAACGATACCTCTCCATCATTTAAGATTTTAGAAGAAGGCTCACAGGTATTGTCTAAGGAAGAAAATGGCCAGTTGGCAGCCCGCCAACGGAAATTTATCCGTGATCTGGAGAATGCCCTGATAAGAATTGAAAACAAATCTTATGGGGTTTGCAGGGAAACCGGCAAGCTGATAAGTAAAGAACGCCTTAGAAGTGTCCCGCATGCTACTCTTAGCATTGAAGCTAAACTCAACCAAAATAAATAGTAGTAGGTTTTGCAAATAAAAAAGCAAAATATCCCTGCTATAATTATCCCCCTGATTTTGATATTGGATCAGGCGAGCAAGGTATTGGTAAAAACTAATATGACCTTGGGTGAGACTATACATGTTATAGGTGATTGGTTCAGAATTAGTTTCACCGAAAATCCGGGTATGGCTTTTGGTATTCAAATTGGCGGTGAACACGGCAAAATAATTCTAAGCATATTTCGAATAGTTGCTATTGTTGCTATTGCATGGTATTTACACAGGCTAATAATCAAAAACTCCGGCAAACTGCTAATAGCCAGCATATCATTAATACTTGCAGGTGCAATTGGCAATATGATAGACAGTGCTTTCTACGGACTGCTTTTTACTGACAGCCATTACAGGGTTGCCGAATTTCTGCCTGAAAATGGAGGTTATGCACCATTTCTACACGGAAACGTTGTTGATATGCTCCATTTTCCTATAATAAATACAACATTACCTGACTGGATTCCAATAAAAGGAGGAGAAAGATTTATATTTTTTAAACCTATATTTAATATAGCAGATTCTGCAATTACTATAGGGGCTTTTATACTAATAATATTTCAAAAAAAGATTTTTATTAAAGAAAAAAAGGAAAACACTGTTCAAAATTAGACAACACAATACAATATATATTTTAACATCTACAATTATATTATTAAGAGTTATAAATAAATTGTAAGCCCTATAATAAATAATTTATAATTCTTGGTTTATTAAAAAATTACCTTAAAAAAAAAATAAAAAAACACTTTCAGTCAATTAATACGATAAGAATGAGCGGATTTCTTTTTGAACATATAGTATTCGGGCCGATAAAAAGCCGCCGTCTTGGTATTTCTTTAGGCTTAAACCTTTTGCCGGAAAACGAGAAACATTGCACTTTTAATTGTCTTTACTGCGAATGTGGGCTAACTGCCCCAAAAAGTGACCGTTGTTTGTCTTTACCGTCTGCTGATACAATCAGACAAGAACTTGGTAAAAAGCTGAAAGCTATTTCTGAAAAAGGCTCTTTTATTGATACTATTACTTTTGCAGGTAATGGAGAACCTACTATTCACCCGGCATTTTCGCAGGTCATGAAAGAAACGATTGAATTGCGCAACATTTACTTTCCTGATGCTAATGTTGCAGTATTAAGCAACGGATCTATGTCAGGTTTTAAAGATATACGTGAAGCACTAATGATGGCCGACATAAATATGCTTAAGCTTGACGCCGGAACCAATGAAACATTTCAAAGGTTAAACAACCCAATAATTAAAATAAATCTTCAGGAAATTATTGACAATTACAAAAAGTTCAATGGGAATTTTACAGTACAAACACTATTTACAAAAATAAGTTATAAAGGCAATACAATTGACAATACCCATCCTAAAGAAGTAGAATCATGGCTTAAAAACCTGAAAATACTTAAGCCAAATCTTGTTATAATTTACCCTATAGCAAGAGAAGCTCCAATTAATGGGGTGGAAAAAATATCACCCGACGTTTTACATCAAATCGGTGAAAAAGTTAAAAATGCCGGATTGAAAGTTGAGGTTTATAATTAAAAAACCATGAAATTAACCCGTATAGTTATGCAAATAATATTGGTAATTTTATTTATATACGTGGTTTTTTCAATTTCAATCTACTTTTTACAAGAAAGGATACTTTTTCATAAACAACCTATTACAGAAAAGAGGTTGCAAGAAGTCAGGCAAAATTATCCTAATGCTGAAGAATTATTTCTTGAAACATCTGATAATAAGCAGTTGCATGGTTGGTTTTTAAATAAAGGCAAGCAAGCCCGGGCCCCATTAATTATTTATTTTGGTGGTAATGCCGAAGAAGTTTCATGGTTGCTAGACATATCTTATAAATTTGATAAATGGGCTATATTGCTTATGAATTACCGGGGTTATGGTTTAAGCCAGGGTAAACCGGATGAAAAAAAATTTTATCAGGATGCACTTTTGCTTTACGATACCTTTTCTGAAAGAAAAGACGTTGACAAAAACAATATTGTTGTTATGGGGCGAAGCCTGGGGACAGGTGTTGCTACTTATCTTGCATCAAAAAGAAGTGTTGAAGGTGTAATTTTGGCCTCCCCTTACGATTGTATTGCAAGTGTTGCAAAATCAACCCTTCCTGTTACTCCACCCGCTTTTTTAATAAAACATAAGTTTAACTCAATATCAAGAGCACCGGAAATAAATAAAAATCTTCTTATTTTAATAGCTTCCGAAGATCAGGTTATCCCTGTAAAACATTCCAAAAAATTATATGACAAATGGGGCGGCAGTAAAAACATAATAACCATAAAAAATACCGACCACAACACCATATCAAATAGTGAAGAATACTGGAATCATATCAATATGTTTTTGAAAAGCATCGAATAAATTTTATCCGGGCTTACATTCTTTCAACAACATCAATACCCAAAAGGTCTAATGCCGAGCGTATAACTATGCCTGTAAATGAAGCAAGCCTGATCCTGAATTCAATGATCTCACTATCATTTTCATTAAGAATTGAATACTCATGGTAAAACTGGTTAAACTCTTTTGCCAGATCATAAGCATAATTGGCAATAACAGAAGGATTTTGTTCGTTTGCTGCCTCTTTAACCATCAAAGGATAGTCATGCAGCAACTTAATCAATTCTTTTTCTTTTACAGCAATTTTTGAAGCTTTAATAGTATTTTTCTGCGGTAAGAGTTTTTCTTTAGGGGCTTTACGCAGTACCGAATGAATCCTTGCATAAGTATAAAGTATAAATGGTGCAGTATGGCCATTAAAATCAATAGACTCATTGGGATTAAAAACCATATTTTTTTTAGGATCAACTTTCAAAATAAAATATTTCAATGCTCCCAAACCGACTTTATTATATAAAACAAGTTTTTGGTTTTCGGTCATACCTTCGGTTTTGCCCAATTCTGCGGTTATTTTTTCAGCAGTTTTTTCCATTAGATCCATTAGATCATCAGCATCAACTATGGTTCCCTCCCTCGACTTCATCTTGCCTTCAGGTAATTCAACCATACCATATGAAAGGTGATATAAAGCATCACAGTATGGTTTGGCAAGTTTTTTCAGTACTTTTTTTAGCACATCAAAATGATAGTTTTGCTCATTGCCAACCACGTATATCATCTGAGAAGGATCAAAATCGTCATATCTCAGCTGAGCAGTGCCAAGATCCTGGGTTATGTATACAGAAGTACCGTCGGAACGCAATAAAAGCTTATCATCAAGCCCCTCCTTTGAAAGATCAACCCATATACTACCATCAGGTTTACGAAAAAAAACACCTTTATCCAAACCCTCTTCTACAATTTTTTTTCCATGCAGATAGGTTTCTGACTCATAATATGTCTTATCAAAACTGATACCCAATTTATTATAAGTAATATCAAATCCATTATAGACCCAATTGTTCATCATTCGCCAAATCTTAATTATTTCAGGATCTCCACCCTCCCACTTCTTCAGCATATTTCTTACTTCAATCATTATTTTCGCATCAGCTTCAGCCTGCTCCTGAGTTTTTCCGGCCTCAATAAGTTCCGAAACCTGGCGACGGTATTCTTTTTCAAAAAGAACATAATAATCTCCAACAAGCCGGTCACCCTTAATCCCGGTGGTTTCAGGAGTTGCACCATCACCCCATTTTAACCAGGCAAGCATCGACTTACAAATATGAATACCTCTGTCATTAACAAGATTAACCCTGTGCACACCATATCCGTTAGCATCTAAAATTCTTGATATCGAATCACCCAACAAATTGTTTCTTATATGACCAAGATGCAGAGGCTTATTGGTATTTGGAGATGAAAATTCAACAACTATGGGTTTTTCACTCAAAGGCTCACTGTAACCAAAATAAACATCACTATGATGGTCGGCAAAAAAATTAAGCCAATATTCAACTTTAAGAGTTAAATTCAAAAAACCTTTTATTACGTTAAATGAATCAACTTCATCCAGCTTTTTGACCAAAGCCTCACCAATTTGATTCCCTATTACTTCAGGAGGCTTATTTAACAGTTTCGTAAAAGGGAATACTACAACAGTAAAATCACCCTCAAATTCTCTACGGGTTTTCTGAACTAATACCGTAGAAGATTTAATTTCTTTTCCAAACAATTCTTTAATTATACCCGGCAAAACCTCTTCAATCTTATTTTTTATATACATGACAAAAATTTGCTTTTTGATGTTTAATTTATATGAAATCGCTGACAAAAATAGCTGATTTTGGCTTCGCTTAAATACTTATCGTGCATAAAAATTAATTTAAAGTAAAATAAAATCATTACTGTCTCTATATAATTTCAAGATTTACTACGAAGTTTGTAAGCTCAGTTATCAAAAGCATCTCATAATTTTTGCCGTACACAACTGAAATAATATAACCGGTAATGCAAAAATATCCTCATAAAGTAACAATAAAATAAAACATTTATATAAATAAGGATATTTAAAATCATTATAAGAGACAAATAGTAAAAAAGCAATTATTTTTGTTTTGTTTTATTTTTAATAATTGCTTCTCATACAAATAATACAACAAAAAGAACTAAAATATTTAAATGCGAAACACAATAAGTTTTGCTCCTGTTAAAGGATTGACCAATAAATATTTTCGCACACTCTTTCTGAGTAATTTCAGTGGTATTGACAGGGTTTATGCCCCGTTTGTTTCGGGTTGCGGAACACAAATAATAAACAAGTCTAAGCTAGATGATTTGCTTATTAATGATAAACCATTACTGAAAACAATTCCGCAAATAATAAGTAATGACAGTCGTGAAATTATTTTGTTTGGTAATACCCTGGCTGACTACGGATACGATGAAATTAACTGGAACCTGGGTTGTTCTTTCCCTCGTATAGCAAATAAAGAAAAAGGCTGCGGGTTATTGCCACACCATGATAAGCTCAAGAATATACTTGACGAAATATTTGACCGTAATCATTTTCCGGTTAAGCTTTCTGTAAAAACAAGGCTTGGTTACCAAAACAAAGATGAAATATTTGAAAATATTAAAATATTCAATACTTATCCTGTTTCAGAAATAATTTTGCATCCACGAACCGGCAAGCAATTATTCAAAGGCAAGATCTATTTGGATGATTTTAAAAAACTAATCAGCCAATCTGTTAAACCTGTTGGATATAATGGTGATATCTATAATAAAACCACCTGGAAAGATTTGAATATAAGATTCTCTGAGGTAAATCATTGGATGATTGGCCGTGGTCTGCTAATTAATCCATTCCTGGCAGAGCAAATAAATAACAGCATTATTTCCGACAATGACAAGCGTAAAAGAATTCAACAGTTTAACTACCAGTTATGCTCTATAACAAATGACCGTTTTGCTAATAAAGCTAAAATTACGGGTTATATGAAATCAGTGTGGTATTATCTATCAGGTAGTTTTAAAAATGCTGAATTGGTTTTCAATAAAATAAAATGCACCAAAACACCCGAAGAGCTCCTGAAAGTGATTGATGAAATTTTAGCATGGCCTTTAAGCAGTGAAGAGGAAATAAAAAATCACTTTACAAATGGATTACATCAAATTTAAGTTAACTTGGTTAAACTAAAGCCCTCCGCAATGAATTCTAATATGGGGTTTGGCATCCTCATAACCCAATTCATAAGCTTTTCGCAAATCATTGCACCCTGATCTTAACTGCCGGTTCTTGATTCTTGCATAGCCACGATTAAAATACGCTTCTTTATATTTGGGGTTTAATAAAATAGCACGATTATAATCAGCAATTTCACTGCTTGCAGAGTAACTAAGAAGATATTTAGTATAACCCCGCCAAAAATAAACTTCAGCATCATTCTCATATTCACGTATAGCCCGGTCAAAATCATTTTTTGCTTCCTCATATTCTTCCAGTTGAAATTTAGCAAAACCACGGGCAAAAAAAGCTTTATATAAGAGATCGTATTCCGGTTGCAAGCGTATGGCATTAGATAAATCATTAATAGCAGACTCATAGTCGCCTAGTTCTATTTTAGCAGAACCCATTCGCACAAACTCTTGTGCAGTTTGACCCTGAATATTATGGCTTAGGATCAACGAAAATATAAAAACAATTATTAATGATGATTTCATATTACAGTAAGTTATTAAGTTTAAAAATTAAAACAGGATCATTATATAATTTTAATTATTACGTTTATTTTCAACAAAAACAAAATATCCGTTCCTTAAAAAATATTTCTAATAAATATCATACACATATCAATGCAAACTATTCTTTTATATTGTCATTATAACCTCACTTACAAATATATATATAATTTTTTTACAACATACATAATAATTGCATATAATTTTTAAAATATCTATTATAACTAATTTCACTTATGATTTGTAAGTAGCAACCTGCATTAGTCAATTTTTCGCAATTGTAAATCATCAATTTTTCGCAACATTAAATCACCAGAGAAGTACTGAAAATATAAAACTATAACAGGTAGTGTATTTTACACCTGAAAAACTAAAACTGTAAGTTATTAACCTTGACAGTGAATTTATTGATGGAGTTTCTATAAGGAAATAATAACTATTATAAAGTGTTAAATTTAACTGCCTTGTGAAAGCTTATTAATAAACTTTAACTCAAAACCCTTAAAAAACAATATTCATAGAGTAGTTAACAATCTATAAACTTGCGCATTTTGCGTTTAAACATTTTGCGTACTTTGCGTGGAGCTATTTATAGCACCTCAAAAATAGAACCGAGTTTGCGAGCTCACCGAAGGTAATTAATCGGTTTTAATAATTGTAAGGATTATCAAAATCATCCACCGGATCCTGCCCCAACTCTTTCAGTATCTTTTGCCCCTTATCCTCGTTCATAACGAAAGCTACAAACTTTTCGGCAAGTTCTTTATTTTGAGTTTTATGCGGGATGGTAAGTCCATAGACCATAGCTTCTCCATATTCAACAATGGTTTCGCCCGGTTTGGTGCCCAAAGTTTCTACACTTACACTTCTATACCAGTCATTTAAAGCAAAACTTCCCATGCTAAGACTGTCAGGTAATTGCAAATACTCCAGTCCATGCTGTACCGCAACACTTTTATAGAGGAAAATATAATCTATATGGTTGCTTTCCAGCAAAGCGATAAGGTCGGTTTCCTTGGGACGGATATTATCCTTGTCTTTGGCAAGCATACGTTCTGCCAGTCCGGGCTCGCCACGCATTTTTTCCACCAGCTTGATGGTAAATACGCTCCTTACGCCACACGGGTCCTGATCGGGATTGCTGCGGCCGAACTTAACATCATCTTTCATCAAGATTTCAACCCAATTATCAACGCTTATCCTGTCTGCATATCTTGATTTTTTTGTGTAAACGATGGCCATCTCATTTGTGGCGAAAGGAATATACCAGCTTGCATGGTCAGGAATAAGCATGTTTTCAATAACCATATAATCGGCCGACATAAAAACATCGGCGGGGGTTTCAAGGTTTGCGATCCTGCGGGCTCCTGCCTTGCTGCCAAAGGCTTCAGAGAGCACCCTGACCCCGGGATTCTCTTTCTCAAAAGCCCCGGATATCTCATGCACAGGTAAAGTCAAACTGCCCGCATGAATAACATGCAATGTCTGAAGCTCTGCTCTTTCTTTTCGCTCAGTTTGGCAGGACAGGAATAATAAAAACGGAACTACAGAGTAAATTAGAATCTTTTTCATTACTATGGTTTTGTTGCAAAGTTATGGTTAATTATTATTCTTTTATTTTATACTTTTACACTTTGCAACTGACATGAAATGCATCATACTATTCGTGGTATTAACATCTGAAGTCACATTACTTGTGATGTAGAACTAAAAAAGAAAAAATGAGTTTTAACAGAGAAGAGCCTTATAACGATTTGCCGTGAGAAAGTTGGTTAGTGTATATGCTCGATGCAGTAGAAGCAACCGCAAACCACACGCTGAAAAAGGTAAAAGCGATTGAAGAACAATTTGAACAAACCCGCATTGACATTCAACAAAAAGCATCGGGTAAGATTTATAGTTATGAGCTGATAGAAGTATTATTTACCCAAGTGTATTGTAAATATGAATTTTTAGTGCAACGAGGGATTGCCAGCAGGAATACCGCCAGTGATTACCTCAATGAGTTAGTGGATATCGGAATACTTGAGAAAGAAAAAGTAGGGACAGGATTTATATTTAAAAATATTGCTTTGTATGATTTATTCAGCTGAGAGTAATGCACAGTTTTTGTCGTTTTTTGTGCATATGGTTGTTCATATGCACAATCCGGATGCACAGGAAAACACATTTGCACAAAACATCCCGTTATTTGTGCAAAAAAAGAAAAACTCGATTAACAAATATGGCAAGAAATAATGTTAACACCCTTAAATCATGAATAAAAAAATATACGAGCATTACAGTACTTGAAAATACAATAACCATTACACAGGATAATTATATCTCTTTAACAGATATGTTAAAGGCTAAAGATGCGATTTTTTTATTTCTGAATGGCTGAGAAACCGAAATACTGTTGAATATCTGGGAATTTGGTAGCGGGTTCACAACCCGGATTTTATTTATGGCGAATTAGTCACAATAAAGAACAAAAAAGATGAAGAAAAAGACTCAAATTGATGTGCAAGGCTTGCAAATTGGTTTTATTCAATTTGAACAAAAAGATTATATCTGTATTACAGATATCGCAAAACATAA
>PUKZ01000142.1 GCA_003550725.1 Bacteroidales bacterium
CGGCGTTGTGGGTCGGTCCGCGCTGGTCACAGAGGTGGTAGATCGCGTCGGCGTCGATCGCGTCCAGCGCGGCCGTCACGAGCGTGGTCTTGCCGATCCGCCGGCGGCCGTACACCACGAGGAGCTGTCGCTCCGACCGCTCGAGGTGTGAGACCAGCCAGTCGAGCTCCGCGTCGCGGTCGATCATTATGCAGACGATCATATGATCGCATGCATAATAACCGTTCGGCGGGCGAGTGATGCGGAACAAGCCCCGATCGGCGTGCTACCGAAGCGTTCGTGCGAGAAGCAGGGGGGCGAGGACGACCGTGGCGTCGAGCGCAAGGATGCCGAGGAGTCCCGACAGGCTGGAGTCCTCGGGAGGGTCGACGCCGGGCGCGACCCTGAGCACCGTAAGCAGGAGGATCAGCCCGGCGATGGCCGCGAGAAAGGTCGTCGTGCGGGAAAGTCGCATGTCAGGTACGACGCAGGCCGGGGTCGAAAGGAATGAGTCATCGATGCGGCATCGAGGAGCGGTAGCGGTGCGATTCGGAGTAATTCAAGCCGGAGCAGGACCAGCGTTGGCAGTCAAAACGTTGCGATCGAACGGGTCAAGAGGCTGTGACGGACCTGCTGTACCGGATGATTCGTTGATGTGAAAGTGAGGTAGAGGACGATAGTGTAGGAGCGTTTAGCGGACGGTGTCGAGAGGAGAATCTACTATATAAGGAATCACATACTACCGGAATTAACAGATCTTTCCTCTCAACGTCTACTGATAATCGGCTTCTTCAAATACATTTTGAAAATAGAACTATCCTGTCGACTCAGACGTGATCATCATCTCGGTCGTTAAGGAATCGCCGACATCGGCGCCGTTTGTGTCTATAACAAACGACACCCCGAACGACTCTCCTATTTCGAGAGTCGTCTGTACGTCGTGTATTTCATCATCCGGGAAGACAGCAGCACTGATCTCTCCCCCGTCGGCATCATGAGCCTGAAATAAAGCGGTCATCCCTTCAGGGGTGCTCTGATCGATCGTCAGCTGGACAAACTGATCCTCTGTGGACTGGTTTGCAACGAGAAATCCGGATGAGAACTCCTCCTTACCAGATATCGGGTTCTCCGTGATTTGAGGCTCGAGTCCCGCGTATTCGTCTTCAGCTTCGACGAAGTGACCGAACTGCGTTATTGCGCTCGGATTTATACCGGGATCGGTGAAATCCACCTCCAACTCTCCAGAGTCGGATTCACGAATTCCATTGATCCGGGGATTGGGAATGAGACCCAAATAAGCGGAGGAATCCCCAGCCACCTGAACCGACATCGATCGGCTGGCCTCTACCTGGCTGAACGCACCGCTACCCACTAATAGGCTTGAGGCCGCCGTCGTCGATCCAAGGCCAAGCAATAGTTGTCGTCTATTCATAATATTGGCTGGAATTAAATCCAGCTAGTTATCGTGAATTGGCGTGGAACGTAACCGTGCCACCGAACTCTTCGGGGAGATCCTCCTTGTCCGACGGCGTGTCCGTCGTATCAACCTTGATTGCGACTCGCATCTGCTCTCCGACATCGGTGTTCCACGAGCGCGACTCCGAATCTGGGTAGACGAACCCATCATCATCGGGATCGTCCAAGACGTAGTACATGTTGAGCCCGATGTTCGATTCGACATCACCGCCGAACTCAACAGAGATCTCCATGGGCTCCGTTCCTCTGTTTTTGATGGCGAAGACATCCTCAAACAGCGTTACGGCGTTTGGATTAACACCGAGTCCGCCTGCGTCGTTCTCAGCAAACTCAATCTCGAGCTCGCCATCATCGTTGATTTCGGCGTACTCGTAGTTGTTGTCAGGCGCGCCTGCTAGATCAGTGTCGAACTGGAGGTATGCGTCAGAGTCATCTGCAATCTGCACATTCATAGTCCGCGTTGCCTCAACGGAGCTGAATGCCCCAGTACCCACAGCTGCCGCGCTACCTGTAGCCAATGCACCTGCGCCGATTACGAATTTGCGTCGTTCCATGGTTTCTCTCACCTGTGTTCACGCACCCCCGCACCCCGGGACGTCCCGGGCCGGGAGCGCTCACTTCCCCCATGGACCCCATCCCATATCGTTATGAAATCCTCTCGCCGACCGCGAGGAACGTACGAGATCCGACGAGCCCTCCCCGCCGATCCATCGAGCACCCGCCACGGTACCGACGAGCACCCGTTTCGGTCTGTTCAGGCACTCCTCGCCGCTCTTCAGGCACCCCTCTGTAACGTGGTACCACACCAGTAACGGGTGCCTGAAACGCCCGAGATCGCGTTCAGGCCGAGCCAGAAGCTCGAAGAGCCGTGCCTGATCGTGTCAGATTCCACGTCGTTCATCTTAACTATCCTATGCATTTATGGTAGCCTCACCCACATGTGTCTGACGAGCACGGCCGGTTCGGGCGGGGGGCCTCCCGCCGGCCGTCGCCACGGGTGTCAATCAACACATGATCTCTGCTGCCACGACCACGGCTCGAAACTCCATTTCGGGGGGTGAGACGGAGGACGCCGATCTCTCACAGGACGAGATCTTCGACGTGCTCTCGAACCGCCGCCGCCGATACGCCATCCACGCGCTCAAGCGCGCGGAGGAACCGCTCGACGTCTCCGAGCTCTCCACG
>PUKZ01000079.1 GCA_003550725.1 Bacteroidales bacterium
ATCTTCGTCCATCCCGTGCGCGTCACCCGTGAACCCGCCCCGCCCGCCGGCACCCGCGCTGACCAGCCACTACACCCCCACCAGCCCGATCAGCGGCCGACTACTTCTACAGGTGGCCCAGAAAAAGGATAGCGCCCCGGTAGGTCGCTCATCTCTGCAGCTAAGAGCTTTGCAGAACCCACCTCTAGCAAGTCAATATTTGGGCTTCCATTGTTCGGGCCCAAGGCTTGATTCAAGGCTACGGCATGTCGCGGTGCCCTTGCGGTGATCAAAGGTACTAGTACCGCAACGGAGCGCAGCCATGCGCACTAGGGTTCTAGACGCTGAAGGCTTTCGACTTTGTCATTTGAAATCCAAACAAACTTGCCGATCTCGTAACTGTAGTCAGAGCTATCCCCGCTGCACGAGACTCGATCCAAAGCTAGAAAGCCATACTCGGTTTCTGTCTTCGCCAGCGCTGCTGCCTCGTAGGGAGGAGTTCCGGGGAAGTCGATAGAGTCGTCTACGTTCAACTCGTATATCCAAATGCCGTCGTGGAGCAAATTGGCGAGACCGTTGGCGGGCAATCCATGGCCCTTCCGGAGCTCCGATGGCGCATTGATACTATAAAGTTGCGCGTAGATAAGAGGAACAAGAACAATAAGCACGACTGCACCTGCAATTCTGAAAGCGACTCGTCCCCCAGCCGCTCCACCTTCCTGCCATTTTGTTGCTTGATGCCAAGCGTCATAGTAGGACTTCTTCAGAAACACTAATAGGGCGCATGTTAATAGAATGACAATCAGAAGCCAAAGAATGACTTCCTTGAGCGAACTGATTTCCAGGGGACTCGGCTGTCCCGCTTGCGGCGCCAGCCCTAGAAGTGGAATCGGCGCTAACAACAAAATGCCTACTGGGGCAACTGTCTCCCCGGCTACTATTGGGAAGTTCGGTAGTGCGTCCTTTTGGTTGGTGAACTCTTTTTTGTTGGTGGAGTTTGGCACGAGCAGCCCTTTGTCCAGGGCTAGCGCGCTTCCGAACACTGCCAAAAGCAATCCCAGCATCACCAACGGCACAAGCATGAGCGCACACGGTAAGTTTATCCCATCAACATCAGTAAGTGCCAAGACCCCAAGGGTGACCAGGGTTGGTGGCCCAGATGCCCCTGACACAACGGCCCACCAATAGCCTTTCGGCCGTTGTTTGTCGGCTTTTTTGGCATGTTTTCGTTCGCGCTTTTCGTCTTTGTAGCCCCTTAGCAACTGCCTCACCCATTTCGTACCAAACCACCATTTTTTGCCGTCCGGATCGAGTGGTAAACGAAACTTTGGGGGGAGATTGTTTATCCATTTGTCTTTCGCAGTCCACCAGACTGGTACAGGCAATGTGAGGAGGAGGTAAAGTGCCACAAAAAATGCTGCTTGAAGCGGGACAAGAGTTAGGCGTTGAATCCAATCCGTAGTCGTTTCCCCCACTTGTCCAAGGCTTAAACCGAACTCATTTAGAAATACGGCGCGGCTCCCCGCGGCCACTCCGAGAGCGATGAGTTGCACGCCGAGGAGTGCGCTAAACGCGATTCGCACGTATCTTAGTGCGGCTGAATCCCTGCTTTTTGATTCAGGATCTGTGCTGTCACTCATGATCACCTCTTGATTCGCCACAGATTATTATTTGATCTTGCGAAGCACGCCCTTTGCTTCAGGGCCGGGCGGAATAGCTTTGTAGCCGGGCAGTCGCAGTGTTTAGCCTTTCGATGAATGCTCGAGGTCCAGCACGGACCGAGGGGTGTCTCCAGCTTCTTGTCGGGCCGCGACCGCTCATGGAAGTGACCCCTTCAGTTCGTGGACGGGCTCGTCGAGCGCCTGCTGCGCGTCGGCGCGCGCGTCGAACCGGCGCTCGAGCAGCAGGAGCGCGAGATGATCGGGGAGCATCTCCGCGAACTTGAGGCTCTCCAGCCCAGACCGGGAGAGCTGGTCGCTGATGGAGGCCTCACCCAGGTCAAAGTCGGCGAGCGCGGCGCGGAGCTCGCGCCCTGTCACATCGCTGCCAAGCCGCAGCCGCAGGTTGTGTCGCGCCCCAACGGACTCGCGCAGCCCCCGGAGCGCCTCGGCGAGCCAGAGGTTGCCGAGCAGCCCCGCGAAGGTCCACCACCGCGGGTGCCCGTCGGTGCCAGTGACCAGCGCGGTCTCGCCGGAGCGCAGCCAGCCGAACCGCGCACGCGCGTCGGCCAGCCCCGCGGCCGCGCGCTTGCTCAGCTCCACACCCTCGGGGTCCTCGCCGCATAGGACCTCGCGGATGCTGCGACACAGCGCGGCATGCAGCGCCCGCGTCGCGCCGAACCAGTTGGCCACGCCGGGCTGGTCGCTCGGCTCGACGGTGACGAGCCTCCTGCCCCAGTCGACGTGGCGCACGAACCACGCCTGGCCCGCGAGCAGGATCACCCGCCGGTCCTGCTCGGCGGTCATGAGGGTCGTGTCGGGGATCGTGCCGATCTCCTTGTGGCCCCACAGCACGGCGAGCTCGGGCGCGGCGCTGAACACCGCCATTAGGTCCAGGAAGTGGCGGCGGCCGTAGTCAGCCTCGGCCTGGGACCCGATGCCGAGCAGGCCACCGTCGTCGGCGAGCCACCCCTGCGCCAACAGGTGATC
>PUKZ01000012.1 GCA_003550725.1 Bacteroidales bacterium
AAACAACAGACTATCGAAGGCTAGCCACTAATGATTGTGGTACAGCCGAATCCAATGTAATTACCGTTAACGTTTTTGATCCCGCTGATGGCGGTGAAATCGCAGAAGACCAAACAATTTGTTATGAAGATATACCCGATCCATTCACTAATGTTACATCACCTTCGGGTGGACATGGTGATTGGTCATATCAATGGCAATACAGGGTTGAAGGTGGTGATTGGAATGATATTGCAGGGGCTGATGAACTCGATTATAGTGTGACAGACCCGCTTACGGAAACAACAGACTATAGAAGACTCGCCACTAATGAATGCGGTACAGCCGAATCTAATGTTATCACTATTACCGTTTTTGACCCCGTTGACGGTGGTGAAATTGCTGCTGATCAAACAATTTGCTATGAATATATACCTGAACCTTTTACCAATGTTATATCACCTTCAGGTGGAGATGGTGACTGGGTATATCAATGGCAATACCAAGTTGAAGGTGGTGATTGGAATGATATTGCAGGGGCTGATGAACTCGAATATAGTGTAACCGATCCACTCACCGAAACAACACACTATAGAAGACTCGCCACTAATGAATGCGGTACAGCCGAATCTAATGTAATTACAATTACTGTACTGGAAGAAATTTCAATCGAAATATATACAACCCCTGTTTCTTGCTTTGGCGATGATGACGGAACTGCCCAGGCAACCGTCTCGGGAGGATCAGAACCATATTATTACATATGGGAAGACAATGAAGGTAATGTAATTGCAGAAGGCGAAGGCATGGACTTTATTGACAACTTACCTGCCGGTACATACTACCTTACTGTAATTGATGATGTGGGATGTACAGCAACCGAAGAGTTTGAAATTATGCAATCCAGTGAACCACTTTATGCAAATGCAGGTGCTGATGCAAATGTATGTAGTAAAATAAACTACGGTATGATTGAAATAGGTGGTGACCCCAGCTGGCCAACCGGCTCAGGAGGTGAGCCGTTTTATGATCCCGAAACCGGGGAATATTATTACGAATACCACTGGACTTCCGATCCACACGACCCAAGCTTAGAAGGCCAGGAAAATGAACCTAATCCCCTGGTTTCACCAATGGAAGAAGTAACCTATACAGTAGCAGTAACTGACTCATTCGGTTGCACAGAATATGATTCTGCAGTGATCGATGTATTTCCCACAGTAATTGCAGATGCAGGAGGCGATGAATATGGGTATATATATCTATGTGAAGGATCAACAACCAAACTAGGCGGAACACCTTTAGGCGAAGGCCCCACAGGTTATTATCTTAACGATCCCACTGTTAATCCGGAACAATTTACATATAACTGGAGAATTATTGAACCTGTTAATGAACATTTGTCTATAGACCCACACCCGGAAGTATCACCTGTTGTAGAAACAACTTACAGAGTAAGAGTGCGTGATGTAGATGGAGAAGGATGTTACCACCTTGACACAGTTACCGTTAAAATTTGGGATCCGATAATAGTTAATACTATTGATGACGCAGAAATATGTAACCCGGAAAATAGTGGTGAAGATATTACACTTGGAGCAACAATAGATCCTCCGGCTCCTCCTGAAGGCGAATATGAGTATCTTTGGTCAGCTGATCCGGAAGATCCATCCCTGGAGGGTCAGGAAAACCTGCTTGAACCAACTGTAAGCCCAACCACAACGACTACATATACATTATATGTTTCATCTTCTGCAGGCGTAGGTTGCGACGGCTATGATGACGTTATTATAACTGTTCATCCCGAAATTATTGCAGATGCAGGAGAAGATGGGCATCTATGTGATCCGGATACGGAAACATATACACTGGGTGGAAACCCAACAGCCCAATATATTGACGGTAGCACCGGTGATTTTACATATGAATGGATTGCTGATCCTCACGACCCATCACTTGAAGGACAAGAATACACCGCCAACCCTGAAGTTTCTCCGCAAGAAACAACTACTTATACTCTTACAGTATTTGATGAATTTGGATGTACAGAACTTGATACTGTTACTGTTATCTCGGCAGACGAAGTACTTACAGCCTACTTTGAAGATGATAATGTTGAAGTGAGCTGCTATGGCGACACATATAAAGCCAAAGTTATAGTAGAAGGAGGAATACCAACATATACTTATGAATGGGAACCCGAGCCAATTGAATATAATGATAGCATAGCAACCCTTGCTGCAGGCACCTATACTGCCACAGTTACCGATTCACTCGGATGTGAAGCCACTGCAACAATTACAATAACAGAACCTGATGAATTATTAATTGATGTAACTGCAACTGATCCATCATCCGTAAATGAAAATGATGGAACTATAGAAGTACAAATAACCCAGGAAACATATGCTAATTATGATTATATTTTATATGTATGGGATGATGATATTTCTGATTGGGAACAAATATCTAGTATAAATACGCACAATTTAATTCATATATTCGAGGATCTGGGCGTTGGGGATTATAAGATTGAAGTTATTGATGCAAACGGTTGTATTGCTGAAGAATACGTAACTCTTTCAGCCCTTGATCTTATTATTGAATCAACAGATGTTACATGTTACGAATACTGTGATGGAACAATAACCCTTGAAATTATAGGGGTTAACATAACTAACATCGAGTGGTTTAAAAACGGCGAACCTTATAATATGGACCCCCATTTATACCCTGACGATGAATATTACTATGTTGATCTTTGTCCTGGTTATTATGAAGTATTTATTGAAGACGAATCAGGTAATGAAAATTCCGCATCAACTACAATAAATGAACCTGACCAAATTGTAATTGATGATGAATCGATATTTGTCACCGACACAATATGTTATGGTTCAGCAGACGGTGAAATTTCACTCACTGCATATGGAGGAACATCTCCGCTATATTACACACTGTATCAGGCTCAAGGATTTTCCTGGGAGCCGGTTCAAGGACCGCAACCAAATGATGGTACTTTTACCGATCTTGAGGCTGGTATTTATTATGTTGAAGTTACAGATGCCAATGAATGCGGGCCGGTTACTTCTGATAATCTCACCATTGAAGAACTCGATGACACTTATGCAGGAGAAGACGCTACTATCTGCTACGGCGACACAATACAACTCGGACCTGAAAGTTCAGTTCCGGGTATGATCTATGAATGGACAAGTAATCCTGAAGATACATCTATTACCGATCCTAATATTCATAACCCGCTGGTATCGCCTGAAGTCACAACTACTTATATACTCTGGGAAGAGTACCCCGAATTAGGTTGTTTCAATTCTGATACAGTTGTTATAACAGTTACCGGAGAATATTATGGAAAGGAAAATTTTGAAATCTGCCTGAATGATACAATTGAAATCGGTAAAGACAGCATCCCCGATCATGAGTATGAATGGGTATCAAGTAATCCTGATGAGGAAATTGAGTGTACTACTTCATATATTAATGTTTCACCAACAGTTACCACAACATATTCACTTTTCGAGTATATACCTGATACAGAAGGCATGCATGGCGAAATGTGCTATAATCTCTATGATTATGCCGTGAAAGTTAATCCTTTACCTGAAGCTGATGCAGGGCCAAACCACGAAATGTGCCTTGGTGATACAATTCAAATCGGAGGAGATTATAATGACACATTACCACCTAATCAGTATATGTGGACAAGCATTCCTGAAGATGCTTATATTTCTGATCCTGAAATTACAAATCCTATGGTTAGCCCTACTGTGACAACTAAATTTATATTTACTGAAACATGTCTTGAAACCGGATGCTCTGATTCAGATACTACGATGGTTTTTGTATATCCTGATGTCGAAGCAACAGCAGAGAACTATGGGCCTTATTGTGAAGGTGAATCCATTGAGCTATTTTCTGAACCTGATGATATGTTGAATTATAGTTGGGAAGGGCCTGATGGGTGGAAATCAACCGAACAAAATCCTGTAAGAGACAATGCAACACTGGAAATGGCAGGCATTTATACGGTAACAATGGAAAATGAATATGGAGAAAACAATTTATTATGTAGTATAACTGCCGAAACAGAAGTTGAAGTGCATAAACTCCCGGAACCTCCCAATGAATCATTCACATCTGGTGATTATTTCTTCTGTTCAAAGGATGAATTTGTAGATCCTGTTTATATTGGGCGGGAAGATAATCCTGAACATTATGATTATTATTGGGATTCGGAACCTGAAGACGAAGGTCTTGATAAAAATTCACCTAACCCCTTAGTAAAACCGGATACAACAACCATTTATACCCTGAAAGTAAAAAATGAAGTTGAACCGGGATTGTATTGCACTTTATATGATACAATTAAAGTTGAAATATCGGATTTTGAACTAATACAATATGATGATCCATCGCTGTGCGAATATGAGGATGAATTGTATCTGGGAGAACACCTGGAAATAAAAGGCGGTAAACCACCTTACGAGTATGAATGGACAGATATAGAAGGAAACACTATTTCTAATGAGTTAAATCCATTAATTACCAGGCCATTAGACCCTTATTACACACTTACCGTTGAAGATCAAAAAGAATGCTTAATAACTGAAAATGTGTTCATAAAAGATATAGAAACACCAATACTGGAATTAACGGTAGAACCCACAAAAACACCACTGCCAGGCCAAACTCTTACTTTTACAGTTACACCCGGCAACTATCACACATATGACTTTTATGTAGATGATGAATTACGTCAATCGGGTAATGACACCGTTTACCAAACAAACAATATAAAAGACGAACAAAAAGTAAAAGTAATAGCTTCGTATTACGGATGCGAAGGAGTTTCAAACACTATTACAATAATTATAAATGACCTTCCCAATGCCTTTATACCTGATAGTGACATAAGAGAAAACAGGATTTTTGGAGAAGGAGTTCAGTTAGTTGTTTTTAACCGTTGGGGGCAACAGCTATATAGAGGAAATGACGGATGGGATGGAACATACAGAGGCCAGAGAGTAGCACCGGGAACATATTATTATGTAGCAACAATTTATGATTCAGAAAACAACAGAACAGAAATAAAAGGCTCTGTAACAGTTATTGTACCGAACCAATAAAATAAAATGAAATGAAATAAATAAACAAAAAATAATAACAATTAACCAAGAACCTAAATTATTATGTTTAAACATTTTAAGATAACATCAATAGTAAAATTTTAAAAGTGATTATATTTTTCTTATATGTGTTTAGCCATGATTTAGGGTTTATTTAAATAAATAAAATATTTTTAAGCCTACTGGTTTTTATAAATAACAGTTTGAAAATATTTTATAAAAAAATAAGTCCATTAATAAAACGGGTATTTAAGAAATGAAAAAAATAATTATAATTTTTATTGCCTTAATTCTTATTTGCACAAATTCTTTTAGTCAAGATAGAACACAACAAAGAATTGAGGCAGGAGATAATTTCTTTAAGCAACGTCAGTATTATGAGGCTATTGATGTTTATGAAAGAATATTAAGGCGTGAAGATGCGACAAGTATAAAGCGGGAAGTTTCTTTTAAGCTTGGAGATTCATATCGTATGGTACTTAATTACAACAAAGCAAAAAACTGGTATAAAACAGCCTTGAATTTGGGATATGATGATCCGGTTATTTATTTGAACTTAAGTGAAATGTTTTTAGGCTTGGAAGAGTTTGACAAATCAATTGAATACGCTAATAAGTTTCTTGAGCTGAAACCAGATAATGAAAGAGGCTTGAAGTTTCTGGAATCAGCAAAATATTCAAAAGAGCATTATGACAGAGAAACTATTTTTGAGGTTTCTCTGGAGGAAAGCCTTAGCAGTGATGGAGAAGAATGGGGCGTAGCTTATTTGGAGAACCGGCCTATCTTTCATGATGATCCCAGAAAATACGATAAGCAATTTGATATCGAAATTCGATTATTCAGCAACAATTTAATATATTGGGCTTTGCGCTCTGAAACTCCTAAAGAAAGAATCGTTTTTTCCTCCACAAGGATAAGGGATGAAGAGGGTATGGTTTCTACAGATACAGATCAAGGTTTTTCTAATATCTACCAGGTATTATATAATCAACAGGAAAATGACTGGGATCCTATAAACCCTGTCAGAGGTGGAATAAATTCCGATTATTACGATGGATTTCTTACTTATGATGAAAATAATCAAGTAGGATATTTTATGAACTGTGGTGGATTCGAAGGTGAGCGTGAAACATGCGATATATATAAATCAAAGTACAATACAAGCACTGATCACTGGGAAAAAGCAACATTATTTGATTATAACTCAGATAATTATAATATAGGTTATCCTTCAATAAACAAAGATGGAAACGTTATCTATTTTGCATCCGATAATCCTGATGGTCACGGCGGTTATGACCTATACAAGATATATCGGGATGATAACGGAGAGTGGGGTGAACCCCAAAACCTCGGGCCAAAAATCAATACAAGGTTTAATGACGCTTATCCATATATTGCAGGCAATGTTTTATATTTCTCATCATTTGGACATCCCGGAATGGGAGGATTCGATATTTTTTACTCAATAATTGATGAAAATGGAAATTATTCCAAACCTCAAAACATGGGATCACCAATTAACAGTAGTGCAGATGATTTTGGTTTTATTATTAATGACGACTATTCTCAAGGATTTTTTAGTTCAAACAGGCCCGGCGGCTCCGGAACAGATGATATATATTCATTTAGAGTAACTTCTAAATCCATAACATTACAAGGAATTGTAACAGATAAATTAACCGAAGAACCACTAATAAATTTTGATTTTCAAATTTTTGGCGACGATGATTCTTTTTATCTTATAACTACTGATGATAATGGCAAATATAAACTGCCCGACCTTAGCACTGATGTTAACTACGTAATTGAAGCCTTTGATCAGGATTATGAAGATTTTAGTGAAAAAATACAAGTTAAAGACCAGTTGATTTCGAGCCATTTTGAAGTTGTAGATCATTACGATTTCAACATACAACTTACCCCAAAAGAAAAAGTAGTTGCTGAAAAAAAAGAACCTGAAAAACCCGACACTGAAAAAATTGAAATTGATGAAGAGGTAGCAATACATGAAGAAGATCCCATAGAAGAAACTGTTGAAGAATATGTTGATGAAGAAAAACCTGTATATGAGTTTGACGATTATGAACTGCCTACTATATATTTTGATTTTGCAAAATATGATTTAAGACAATATTCAAAAAAACAACTCGATTCTATTGCAGATTTTCTTCATGCAAACAGAAATAAGGGGCTCATTATTCATGGACATACAGATGAAATAGCAGGCCATCTTATAAACTTTTATCTTTCGCAAGCCAGGGCTCATAGCGCAATAGATTATCTTATTAAAAAAGGAATTGATATAGAAAGACTATACCCTACTGGTCATGGAAAAATGAATCTTGTTGTTGAAAATGCGAAAAACGACCATGAACATCAACTTAACAGAAGAGCAAACTTTGAACCTATAAATATAAATGACCTGCAGGTTCATATAAATGATGCCCCAAAAAACAGTTTCAGATATCTTAATTCATTAAAAAAGGATGTCTATTTTTCTGAAGGAATAGAGTTTATGATTCAATTTGCAGCAACCAAAAATCCTGTTAACCCAAGATATTATCAAAAAATAATTAATGAATTTCCTGCTATTGACATCATATATTATTATGATAAAGATCTTTATCACAGATATCTCGCAGGTAGTTTCAGTGATTTCCAAAAAGCATATAATATATTATGGGAATTAAGGGAATTAGGTTATGACACATATGTGGTGGCATTTAACAACGGAAAAAGAATTAGTATAAGCACGGCACAATCCATGCTTGGAAATCAATAACGATCTTAATATTATTATGAATAACAACTATTTGCTGACTATATTATAATATGTATTTATGATTTGTTAGTAAAAAAAATATAAGGTACTATGAAAAAATTATTATTAGCCATCTGTTTAGTTTTATTTGCAAGCTATATGCCTATTGCATCACAAACTGATGTACATTTCAGCCAGTATATGTTCAATGAAATAACATTTAACCCGGCTGCAATTGAAGTATCAAATACTTTAAATGCTTCAATGGTTGCTCGTCAGCAATGGGTAGGTTTTGATAATGCACCATCAACTCAAATATTAAATGTAAGTACATATATTCAGGATATATACGGTGGCGTCGGAATTAATTTTATTAATGATAACGTGGGATACGAAAGCTTTAATATAGCAAGGGCATTTTATGCCTTTCCCATACAAACAGGTGTCCTTTCAACCGTAACACTGGGTCTTGGTGCTGGAGTAGTAAGCCGAACCATAGATGGAACCGAACTCAAATATGCTGATCCAAGCGACCCTCTTGCATTTAAAGGCAAAGAAACTTTTACAAATCCCGATTTTAATTTTGGGGCCGAATACGTTGATCCAAATCTTACTGTCGGTTTTGCAATAACACATCTTAACTACAAATCATCCAGAAAGGCTACTATTGAATATCCTCCTATGCATTATTACCTTTATGGGAAGTACCGGTTTGAAGAAGTTGTTGATAAAATAGATATTCAGCCATTCCTTCTGTTCAAAAGTAGTTGGGTAATAACACAATTCGACATTAATGTAATAGGTTATTATGATGACTTAATTTGGACAGGGTTTAGCTATAGGCTCGGAGATGCTATTTCAGCCATGGCGGGATATCAGATTACTGATTACCTTAGTGCCGGATATGCTTACGATTATTCTATTGGCACCAGCCGCGGCTATAGCGGAGGCTCCCACGAAATAATGTTGCAAGCTACATTTGAAGGCTTTAATCAAACAAGAGTAACACCACAAACACCAAGAATATTTAATTAATAAAACAGTTTAACAGTAATTGGTTGTTAATAGCGATTTCAGTGATAAATAATTAATATAGCCACTTAGCTATCGGGGCATTTTTCATTACTTATTAATCATTAATAATTAAATTATCAATACGAATTATTAATCTTATCATTAATTCGTTTTTCCCTATTGCTTTTTTTTTATAAGTTTGCTAAGACAAATTAGTTAAAACACTTAAATTGAAATAATATGAGTGCTGTAGTTGGTATTAGACACGAAGACAAATATTTGATGGAACGCAGAACTCCGCTTACACCTGCACATGTAAAAAAACTTATTGAAAAAGATAAATTAAATATTATTGTTGAATCATCAGACAAAAGAATATTCACAGATGATGAGTATAGGTTAGCAGGCGCCCAAATAGAAAAAGACTTAAAAAGCTGCCAGGTTATTTTTGGAGTAAAAGAAATTCCCGAAGAAAAATTTGAAAAAGAAAATACTTATGTTTTTTTTTCACATGTAATCAAAGGGCAACCTTATAATATGCCCATGTTAAAAAAAATGATTGAAAAAAAATGCAATCTCATAGATTATGAATGCATTGTAGATGATCAGAATCGTCGGTTAATTTTTTTCGGCAAGTTTGCAGGATTGGCAGGAATGATCGACTCATTATGGAGTCTGGGAGAAAGACTTAAAAGATATGGTTACCAAACACCATTTCTTAATATTAAACAATCCTGTAAGTATAACTCACTTAAAGAAGCAAAAAAAGCTATTTCGAAAGCGGGCAAAGAAATAGCTGAAAAGGGGCTTCCGGAAGATCTATTTCCTTTTACCATAGGATTTACAGGCTACGGAAATGTTTCTATTGGGGCTCAGGAAATAGCTTCGCTATTACCTGTCAAAGAAATTTTTCCTGATGAACTCTCAAAACTCAAAGAGAATAAAAGTTTACTAAATAATATCATTTACAAAGTAGTTTTTAAAGAAGAGCATATATCGGCAAGAAAAGATGGAAAACCTTTTGATCTGCAAGATTACTATAACAATCCACACAAATATCATTCAATTTTTGAACAATACATACCCAATCTTAGCGTATTGATGAATTGCATGTACTGGGATGACAGGTATCCACGCATAGTAACAAAAGATTATCTTCAACAGCTTTTCGAAAAAGAACAACCTAAGCTTACCGTTATTGGTGATATTACATGCGACCCCAACGGATCTGTAGAAATTACACACAAAGGCACTCCTATTGAAGACCCCGTCTTCGTTTATAATCCTTTTACGCGCAAACCAACTTCAGGATTTGAAGGTGAAGGAATGCTGGTAATGGCTGTAGATATTCTGCCAAGTGAACTGCCCAGAGATTCTTCTATAGCTTTCGCCGATGCTTTAATAGATTTTGTTAAACCGATAGCTGAGACTGATTTTAATCAACATTTTGAAAATATCAGCCTCCCCTCGCCTATCAAGAAAGCTTTGATATTGCATAAAGGAAATTTAACCCCTGATTATAAATACATCAAAGACTATCTATAATATTCTGTTAAATCTATCGAAACTTTTATTAACTAAGCATTTAAAAAACAATATATAAGTCCATCATTTTAAATAGGACTAAAAAAATTAATTTACGCATTGATAAAAATAGTTGCAAAACATTTTAGCTTTGAAATTTATGAGAATTCTATAAGAACAAAACAAATAATGCTTTTTTACACAAACATTCAAGCTATTATTAATTAATTTAATATTTGCATTTGTAAGAAATAAATTTTAGCTATGAAAAAAATATTAATTCTGGGATCCGGTTTAATATCAAGACCAATTGTTGCTTATTTACTTGATAAAAATTATTACGTAACACTTGCCAGCAATACAAAGGAAAGGGCTGAAAAATTAATTAAAGGCTATAAAAACGGTCATACAATTTATTGGTCAAGTGAGCAGGAGGAAGAATTAGGACAAATGATCAAAGAACATGATATTGCGGTAAGCCTTTTACCCTGGAAATATCATATTATGGTGGCCAAAAAATGTATTAAGCACAAAAAAAACATGCTTACCACATCATACGTCAAACCTGAAATGAAAGCATTAGACGAAGAATGCAGGAATGCCGGGATCATTATTTTAAATGAACTTGGTTTAGATCCGGGTATAGATCATATGTCGGCTATGCGTATTATTGATCACATTCATAATAAAGATGGTAAAGTTGAAGAATTTTACAGCATTTGTGGCGCTCTTCCTGCACCTGAAGCAACTGACAATCCATTAAAGTATAAGTTTTCATGGAGCCCGAAAGGAGTTATCATGGCCAGCAACAATGATGGAAAATACCTCCATAACGGTAAAGAACTATATGTGCCTTCTGAAGATATTTTTAAAAACCCTGCTTCTGTAGATTTTATGAATGTCGGTAAGTTAGAAATATATCCCAATCGTGATAGTCTTCCATATATAGACCTTTACGGTATTCCCGAATCAAAAACAATGATGAGAGGTACTTTCCGCCACCCCGGATGGTGTAGCTCTATTGACGCCATAAAAGCTTTAAAACTAATTACCACTGACAAATATGACTTTACCGGCAAAACCTACGCTGAAATGGTAGCTATGCTAATCAATGAAAGTGACGCTTCCAATATAAAGGCAAAAGCAGCAAAATATCTAAACCTTAAAGAAGATTCATATACCGTAAAAGCTATTGAATGGCTTGGAGTTTTTGATGATAAACTTATGAATCGACAGGTAGACACTCCTTTTGAAATTGTTACTGATTTAATGATGGACAAAATGATGTTGGGAGATAATGAACGTGATATGGTAGCTATGCAGCATATATTTCTGGCTTCCTACCCTGATGGCAAAAAAGAAGTAATTAAATCATCACTGCTGGAATTCGGCTCACCAGCAACCGACACCGCCGTTGCACGTACTGTTGCTCTACCGGCAGCTGTTGGTGTTGATATGATCATTCAGGGAAAAATAAATAATACAGGTATACATATCCCTGTATTACCCGAAATTTATAATCCAATACTGGATGCCCTGGAATCTATGAACATAAAAATGATTGAAGAGTTCGGACTGCCATTGGAAGAAAATATCAAGCTGTAAATGGATTTAAATTAAATTTATTTCAGCATTCGGCCAAAATATTAATAACTAAAAACAATAAAAAGTCTATGTGTGCCAAATATATTAATACATAGACTCAGCAGTAAAACTTAATTAAAAATAAACTTAAATATGAGTCTTTTCTCAGAAAAAGAATTAGAAAAGTTATATAGATTCCGAAAAGAATTACATAAGTATCCCGAATTGTCAGGTAATGAAAAATATACAGCCGAAAGACTGGAAAGGTTTGTTACACAATTTAAGCCCGATAAAATAGTAAAAAATATTGCAGGTTATGGAATTGCATTCATCTTTGGTAAGGATGACGAAGGGCCCACTGTTATGTTTCGTGCAGACATGGATGCATTGCCTATTGCCGAGAGCAATAATTTTGATTACCGCTCAGTTAATGAAGGCATAGGGCATAAATGCGGTCATGACGGACATATGGCTATTTTGTGCGGTATAGCAATGTATTTGCACAAAAAACCTTTGTCAAATGGCAAAGTTATTCTCTTATTTCAGCCGGAAGAAGAAAACGGGCAGGGAGCTGCAAAAGTCATCAAAGATCCTAAATTCCTAAAACTAAACCCTGATTATATATATGCTTTACATAATCTTCCCGGTTTTGAGCGAAATTCAATAATATTAAGCAAAAATAATTTTGCATCGGCTTCAACAGGCATAATTGTTACACTAAAAGGTGAATCTTCGCATGCCGCACACCCTGAACAAGGAAACAGCCCGGCAAAACTAACAGCTGAGTTGATAATAGAACTTGAAAATCTGCCGAAAAAAGAAGGATTATTCAAAGATTTTACACTTGTTACTGTCATTCATAGTAAGATAGGTGAAGTAGCTTTCGGCACCAATCCGGGCAAAGCAAAGTTAATGGCTACCTTTCGTTCATACCGTGATGATGATATGAATAAACTTAAAGACTCAGTCGAAAAAATAATAAATTATAAAGCAAATAAATATAATATTTTATCGTCGATAGAGTATACCGAAGAATTTCCGGCCACTATCAATAATAATACAGCGATGGATTTCCTTCATAGAGCTTCAAATCAATTAAAAAATCCCAAAATTTGGATTGATAAGCCATTTCGTTGGTCAGAAGATTTTGGTAACTTTACAAAAAATTATAAGGGAGCATTATGGGGGTTAGGTGCAGGAAAGAATCATCCAAGCCTGCATAATTACGATTACGATTTCCCTGATATTATTATTGAAACAGGAATAGCTGTTTTTGTTAACACTTTAAACCAAATATTAACTAAATAACAAATGATATATGTTTTGAAAAGCATTATCAAAAATATAAACCGCAGAGCTTACAAGATTTTTACTATAGTTCTGATTTTTTTACAGTCGTATACAAAGCTTTTTGTTTGTTTCTATACGGTTAATTTTAATCTTATTAAAACCCTTAAAACAAATACTTTTGCAAATAGACAATAAACATTTTTTGCAATTTGTTTTAGTAATAAAATAAAAATATATGTTCCATACATCTCATATTGAAATCAGTAAGTCAGCATACAAGAATAACATAAAATATTTGCGAAAAATAATAGGTAAAGAAACAAGATTATCTTCTGTTATAAAAGGAAATGCTTATGGGCATGGTATAGATCACATTATTTCATTAGCTGAAGAGGCAGGCATAGACCATTTTTCAGTTTTTTCTGCTAACGAAGCTCTTGATGCACTTAAATTGAAATCAGAATTATCGGGGTTAATGATTATGGGTTTGTTGGACTACGAAGAAATTGCATGGGCCATTCAAAACCGGGTTGAATTTTTCGTATTTGATCCCGGCAGGCTTGAAAAGGCAATCAATATAGCCAAATCCATAAATAAAAAAGCACGCATACATATTGAAGTTGAAACCGGTTTTAATCGTACGGGATTCGAATATCGGTATATGCCCAAGTTAATTAACTTCCTTAAAAAAAACCGTGAGCACTATACTTTTGAAGGCTTGTGCACGCACTTTGCCGGTGCTGAAAGTATTTCGAATTTTGTTCGTGTTAAGAACCAGATAAAAATGTTTCATAAATTTAACAGGTATTTCAAAAGGCACAATCTTTTTCCATTAAGAAGACATACGGCAAGTTCGGCAGCTACCCTTACATATTCTCAAACTATTATGGAAATGGTACGTGTTGGAATAGCTCAATATGGTTTTTGGCCCAGCCCCGAAACACATATGTATCGATTCCGGAAAAACCCATCTGAGAGCAATTTTCTGCGTAGAATTATATCATGGAAATCAAGGGTAATGGTTGTAAAAGAAGTTGAGCCCGGAGAATTTATAGGATATGGAACCTCATACCTTGCTAATAAAAAAATTAAAATTGCAGTAATACCTGTAGGATATGCCAACGGATTCAGCCGTGCATTCAGCAATACCGGAAGGGTGCTGATAAGAGGACGGCGAGTACCTGTTATTGGAACAGTTACAATGAATACTATGACTGTTAATGTCTCCGATTTACCTAATGTAGAAAAAGGCGACGAGGTAGTAATAATAGGAAAACAGCGAAGACTTTCAATTAGTGTTTCCTCTTTTTGTGAAATGAGTGAACAGTTAAACTACCAGGTACTTGCAAGACTACCGGCTAACATACCAAGATATATTGTAAAATAGCACAACAATTAAAATTGTAAATTTCAACCTAACAAATTATTACCTAATCTTATTTGGGTGTTGTAGCCTCTTGTAAGATTAAGTGTATATAGTTTTAATCTTAATAGGTTAACTTAAAAAGCAAACTTTAAACAATAAAAAAACATGCCATACAAAAAAAGTTTCGCAAGTGATAACAATGCACCTGTGCATGATAAAATAATGGAAGCTTTAATAAAAGCTAACCGGGATGATGTAATAGCCTATGGTAATGACCCTTATACGGATGAATGCTCGAAGATATTTAAAAAAATCTTTCGCTATGATGTTGAAAGTTTCCTGGTATATAATGGCACCGGTGCTAATGTAAGTGCGGTAACTAATCTTTTAAAGCCTTTTCAGGCCGTAATTTGTACTGAAACAGCCCACATGAATAACGACGAATGTGGTGCTCCCGAAAAATTTGCCGGATGCAAGCTATTAACAGTCCCAACAACAGATGGGAAGTTAAAAGCCGAACAACTGAAAAAATTTTTACATTCAAAAGGCTTTGAGCATCATGTTCAGCCAAAAATAGTTTCTATAACACAGGCAACAGAGTTGGGAACTATATATTCTGTAAAAGAGATACGAAACATAGTAAAATTTGCTCATAATAACGATCTATATGTTCATGTTGATGGAGCAAGAATAGCAAACGCAGTAGCAGCAATTGGCCCGTTAAATAAATTAATAACCGAAACTGGCGTTGATGTAGTATCTTTTGGGGGTACAAAAAACGGCATGATGTTCGGTGAAGCAGTGGTATTTGTCAATAAAGCCCTGGCACAAAATTACAAGTATATACGCAAACAATCTATGCAGCTGGCATCCAAAATGAGATATATCTCTGCTCAATATACTGCACTACTCAGCAATGAGCTATGGATTAATAATGCACATCATGCAAACAATATGGCAAAACTAATGGCAGATAAATTAGAAGATATATCCGAAATAAATATTACTCAACCTGTTCAAACAAACGCCGTGTTTGCAACTGTTCCCAAAGAAATAATTAAACCTCTGCAAGAAAAATTCTTTTTTTACATATGGAATCATGCAAACAATGAAGTTCGCTGGATGACTTCATTCAACACTGATGAAAAAGACATAAAGTTATTTATTGATGAAATAAAAAAGCAATTGGCAAGATTATTAAAATAAACTAGTTGTAAACAACAGCTTTTTTTGCCTTTACAAAACGTTCCTTATCATGGATATCTTTTTTAATTTCAATATCATCAAATCCCTTATTTTCAAGCAAATCCTTGACATATTCACCCATTAATTCGTTGATCTCAAAGAAAAGCATCCCACCATCTTTAAAAGATTTTTGTGCAATGTCAGATATTGCTTCATAAAATATTAATGGCTTGTTATCTTCAACAAATAATGCATCCGGAGGCTCATAATTCAGAACATTCTGATCTATTATGTTCTTTTCTGATAACTTTACATAAGGAGGATTGCTAACGATCACATCCCATTGATTTTTAACAAAAAACTCATCGCTATGAAAGTTAAAGATATCTTTTTCAAAAAAATTCACTTTCAAACCTGATAACCTGGCATTTTCTTTAGCAAGAGCTATTGCTGCGGGATTAATATCTATACCAGATACCGAAAAATCAGGCAATCTTTTCTTTAGCGATAAAGCAATACATCCACTACCCGTGCCAATATCAATAAGATATGATTTTTTAGCACGATTTGTCCTTAAATGTTGTTCTATCCACAAAACAAATTCTTCTGTCTCAGGGCGTGGAATGAATACTAAAGGCTTTATATTTAGTTTTAAATCTAAAAAGTCGGTACTACCAATTATATACTGTAACGGCTCATAATTTTTAAGCCTTTTAATTACTTTTATCAACATTACTATTTGAGATTCATTCAGCCGTTTCTCAGGATATAAAGCCATATTTTGGCGGTTAATATTTAATAAACTTTCAAATACATTTACCGTAATAGCATTTAGCTCATTTTCTGAATAATAACTTTTAAGATCGGCTTTAAAAAAATCTACTATATCCTTAAGCTTGTTTGATAATGGTGTCATTTATCATAGTAATATTTATCAACTTCAAAAAAGATCAAAACTTGGGAAAAGTATAATCCGGTAATTTTATTTTTTCAGCATAATTCTAAAAGTAGTTCCTTTATTTATCTGGCTACTTTTTACAAATAAACGTCCTTTATGATAGTGTTCAATAATTCTTTTTGATAGTGAGAGGCCAAGTCCCCATCCTCGTTTTTTACTTGTAAATCCGGGTTTAAACACATTGTTGAACTTTGACTTTGGCATTCCTTTTCCACTATCTGAAATATCAACAACAACATACTTTTTTTGCTCTACTACATCTATATTTATTTTACCATTGCCTCCCATAGCATCAACTGCATTTTTGCAGATATTTTCAATAACCCATTCAAAAAGGCTTGGATTTAAAGGGGCTTCGATAGGTTTGTTTTCAGGATTGGAAGTAACGGAAAACTGGGTATTTTTTGATAGACGGGTTTTAAGATATTCCAAAGCTTCATTAATAACAGATAGAACATCACTTTTCACCATAAGAGGAGGAGAGCCGATTTTGCTAAAACGCTCTGTTATATTTTCAAGCCGGTTTATATCTTTTTGTATTTCATTAAGTGTTGATTTGTCCATATCCTTAAGCTTAAGCAGCTCAACCCAGGCAATTAATGATGAGAGAGGTGTGCCAAGTTGATGAGCAGTTTCTTTTGACATGCCAACCCATACCTGGTTTTGTTCAGCATTTCGTGCCAGGCTAAACAATATATATGCCAAAAACAAAAACAAACCTATTATAAAAAATTGTGCAATAGGATAATATTGAAGCTGGGTAAGCAAAAAAGAGTTGGTATAAAAAACATAACATGTACCGTGTGTAGGCAAATCAATAGATATTGGTGTATTTTTATCTTTCATATTGGCTATTGTATTTTGCACAGAAGAAGGATCTTCGTAATCAAAATTATCAATACCGCCATGAGCTATGATTTTAGTTTTAGTGCTGTCAGTAATTATAACAGGCACATTGGCAGAACTAATTACTATCTCATCAATAAATGAGTCAATAAGGTCTTCAAGCACATCACGTAATTCGGTAAAAAGTCGAGAGTCTCGGTAATAAAGATATTCGGTATAACCGTTATAAGTAATTGGAATTGGCGGATATAAACTGAATTTTTCCTTAATTTCACCTTCAAACACATCGGCATCGCGAAATCTACTATCCAGATTTCTTCCGGCAATGATATTATCATCGCTATCTACATGTAAAACGGGTATATTGGTATTACTTTCTATAATATTAACATAAAAAGTGAGCTCTTCATCAGTTTCAGCAACTAATATTCTCCTGGTAGCTTCTGCCCATAATTCAACACGTTTACGCTCCTCTTCCTTAAGTTCAGAAAAGAAGTTTTCCATGTACTTTGCTAATTTGGCACGCCTCTGAATGGCATCAGCCCATAAAGATACTTTTTGCCTTTCTTCAAGTGCTATCTGTTTTACAATAATATCAGTGTACCACAGAGACGCGGCAACTATTACTGCAGCAATACCAAGTAAAATTAATTTCCAGCGTTGTTTACGACGATATATTTCCACTTCAAATCAGATTTGTATTCATATTTTATCATTAATCACACAAAATCAATTTGCTTATGACACAACTTTAGTGTGAAAAAAATTATTTTATCAATTTATATTTTTAATCACTAATGTCCGGTTAAAATTTCAATATCTCTATCCCGCACAGGGCGGGAAAGAAATCCCGTTTAAAAAATTTATTTTTGCCGGACACTATTGATTTTCAATAAAACATATCTTTTTATTACTTATTAACCAGTTTATAAGATAATTATTACTCTTAAAGTGATTATAGTTTCTTTTATTTGTTAAAAATATAATAATTTTAAAAATCATCAAATTCAATCACAAACTCTCCTTCTTCTTGTTTTTCAATGCGTTCCGTTTCTTTCCTCCTCTCTTTCATAATTGAATCTTCAACACTTTTTTCCCCACCTCTTCGAATCCAGCTAAACTCATCTTTTAATATTTCTCTTAATTCCTTTCTCTCCTCTCTCAAATCATTTCTGAGTTTTTTCCTTGCACCCCGGTAATCATATTGAAAAACAGGGTCATTTATAGTTCCGGTTACCAAAAGAAACAAGGTAACTTGACCGGATCCATCATCGATAATGTCGCCGTATTGTTCCTGAGGATTTCTTCTTTCACGATTTTTTTGTGCAAGTATATCCGATAGTAAAACCTGTAATCGGTAATCTATTATGTTTTCAAAACTATGTTCACCCGAGAGCTTTATATTTAAAGCACTTGAGTTGATCTCCATATCGGGAATTATTATTTTACGATCTTTTATACGAATTTCATTGTGTAATGTTGAGAACATAACATGTTCGAGGTCTTCTACCCTCAAAAATCTTGATAAAGCAAGTAAAGGTGTGAATTCTATGAGTTCACCCTCCTCTATTTTTATATCTGCGGTTGTTTCCAAACTTTCCCAATTAATATTAAGGCTTGGCGACCATTTGGAAGCAAACTGAAGATCGGCAGTAATATTACCTTTTATATTTTTATCTTTAATGCCTTCTTGCCCGAAATTTCCAAACTGGTAAAACATTTGTTGCACATCAACATTGTCAAGATTGGCATTACAACCAATATAAAAAACATCATCATAAGTACCATCAATATAGGCATCACCATCAAATTTGCCGGTCATAGAATTAAAAGATACATCTTTAGCAGTAAACTTTTTATTTCTCATCTGCAGTCTGCCAGTTAAGCGGTTTGCATCAAATTTCCTGAATGTAAAGCGGCCTATATCAGCATTTAAATTAAAATCTACCCTGTCAGAAAAAGTTAACTTATAAGCTGTATCAGCACTCGAATCTCTATCACGAAGCAATTCATCGAGATTTATTCTGTCTGATATTAGGTTTGCATCTATAAACATGCTTTGGTCTTCATGAAAAATGTATGGTATAATATTTATTAAATAACCTTCCAAATCAAAATCATTATCAGAAATTAACCCCTGAAAATTATCAATTACAAGATCGTTGTTGCTAAAATGAAACAAACCGTTAAGATTACTGTATCTTTTTGGATCTTCTTCAATCATAAAATTCAGGTCTTTTAATTTAAGACTTCCGGAAGTAGCTGATGCAAAAAATTCACCCCTGTCGTTAATATTTTCTTTATTAAATTTATTCAACCTGCTTTCAAGATTGATATCAAACAGCATTTGCCCTGAAGCCGACTTGAAATTTTCCAGTTTAAAAAGATTAACAAAATCATTAGCTTCTATATCCGACCTGGCAGATATATTAAGATATGGGTCTGTAAAATCGTTAACAGAAAAATTTGCATCAATTTTACCTTCATTAATATATGCTGAAAATTCTTCAACAGTCAAAGCTGAGGAAGCAAGGCTCCGGTACTTTCCATTATTATAGCTCGCCTTAAAGTTTATATCATCCATTTGCAGATTGAGTTTTCTGTTATTCATATTTCCGCTTGTAAGTCCAAAATCTGCAGTAATAACAGGATTATCAATTTCTGATAAATGGCCTTTTATAATAGCTTCAAAATATAAATCTCCGCGTGTACGATAATCTTCAAAATATTTTTTATAATCAACCGGAATGTCGTTGATAATATTTTGCAACCTGATGTCCCTTCCGTTTATGGTCAAATCAAGATAACTTCCGGGCTTAGCTCGTTCTAAATGCCCTGCCACGCTATAAGTATTACCACTTAATTCAATTAGCCCTTTTTTGAATTGATAAACTTTGTTATCATTCACCAACAAAGCCAAATCAAAGCTAACATCCCTGTTTGATAAAAAAGAAGCATCATCAATCACAAGGTCTTTTATTGTCATGTTGCTGCTTATATTCATATCATAATCAACATGGCTGAATTTTCCCGACATACGGCTATCAGAAAAATACACATGATACCTGTCTTGCCGTTGAAGATTCTTATAGTCTATTTCAAAATTATTCAAATCAATACGCTGCAAATCAAACTCAAAATCATCAGGCTGTTTTTCACTAACATGCCAAAAAATATAATTGTTTGTTCCATCGGCATAATCAACCGGTGTAAATTTGCCGTCAGAAATCTCCAACCGTTTTATCTTATAATCTCTGCGAATAAGGTCAATAATACTAAACTGAAAATAAATGCGATTGGCTTTGATCAATGTATCTTTATTTTCATCATCCGATACTTCATAAGCAATTACATCTTCAAAAGTAAGAGAAGCATTAGGAAAACGCCTGAAAAGGTCAAGTTGGATATTATCAACAAGTATATCGGTTTTTAGATTACGATTAAGTGACTGAATCATCAAATCTTTTGCCTCATCCCGGTAAATGTAAGTCAATACAGCTCCGGCAATAATAAGAAATGCTATAAAAAAAATGCCCGATATTAAAGCAAGCCTGATAAACTGGAATACTAATTTTCTATTTCTATTAAACTTACTGCTCATCTATTATGTAATTGAAACTTTGACATATTTCCCGTAATGCAATATTTGCATTTAATAATGGCTATTGTTGATTATTTAATAATACAATCTCACAAAACTCTTGCCATTCGATATGCAATAACCTCATTATTAATTTTATTTATCAACTCATTTTTAAAAAATTTATTTCTTTTTGAGTTAAAAAACGGTACTCACCTCTTGGTAAATTTTTTTTTGTTAATCCCGCAAACATTACCCTGTCAAGTTTTAGCACCTTGTATCCCAACTTTTCAAATATTCTTCTAACAACACGGTTTTGACCTGAATGTATTTCGATACCCACTTCCTTTTTTGACTGGCCATCGCTTGCATATGCTATATTATCTGCAGCAACTGTTTCATCATCTAAACCAATACCTTCAGATATCTTTTTCATATCAGCTTTTTTTACGCTTTTATCCAAAACCACATGATAAAGCTTTCTTATCTCATGCTTTGGATGCATAAGCTTTTTGGCAAGATCACCATCATTTGTTAACAACAATAAACCTGTTGTGTTCCTATCGAGCCTGCCTACCGGGTAAATACGTTCCGAACAGGCATCTTTTACCAATTGCATAACCGTTTTTCTGGCTCCTGGATCGACTGTGGTTGTAATAAAATCCTTGGGTTTATTAAGCAAAATATATACATTCTTTTCAGTTTTTAAAACTTCATCGCCATAGTGAACCACATCGCCGGGATAAACTTTTGTGCCAAGCTCTGTTACTATCTTACCGTTTATTTTTATGGCACCTGTACTTATTAACACATCAGCTTCACGACGGCTGCATATCCCGGCATTAGCTATGTATTTATTTAAACGAATACTATTATCTGATTTTGATTCAGCCTTTTTGCCTTTAAATTCATCCTTTGGCTTATATTTTCTCCTTTGCTTATCGAAAAAACGGTCTTTTTTGCCGTTTTTCGAAGATCTGCTATTTTTATCCTTAGATCTGCCAGTATGTTTCATTTTTATAAGACGTATTTAATGTTATGATATTTAATCACTCACAACTCACCACCCGTTACCCGTAAACATTTATGTGGCAATATCGCTTACGCTAAGTTCATAATCCCTTATACATTCCTGGTAAATATGGGTTTCATACTATTATATCTCTTTCTATATATAGTATTTTTAATTGTACTACAAATATCAACTTACTTTAACTTATTCATGAACGAGTTTTTACCTTTCATATTGAAGGTTAAAATTAAAAAAGATTTTTTTCGTTTTTTTTAAATATTTACTGAATTTCCATAATACACGAAGATACTAAAAACAGGTAAATTATGATATCTTACTGATAATTTTGAAACAAATGCATCCAAACATACTGATCAAATAATAAGCATTTTTTATTAAATTTGATATTTAGTTTTAAAAAAATTACGAATGGTTTTTTTGGAATAATAATAATTTTATTTGTATAAAGTTTATTTTATTATTTAGAACAGATAACATAATTCACTAATCACAATCAACTAATCAGCCAATCAACAAGTGTAATTTTAAAACATTATTAGCAACAATTGCATAATAAAATACTATGAAGATAATAACAAACTTATGGCTTTATTCTTTAGTAATTATGGCTACTTTTATCATATTTACCTTAAGTTGTAGTGATGAAGATAATAAGCCTAATAATGAAATACCTGATATTGTTCGAGACATTGATGATAACGAATATCCTGTTGTAGTAATTGGCGATCAGATCTGGATGGGTGAAAATCTCCGAACTACCCATTATAATAATGGTACGGAAATACCAAACAATTTATCTGATAGTGAATGGGAAGAAACAGTTAAAGGCTCTTTTGCAGTTTACCCGCATGAAGATATTGATGGAATAAATACGGAAGAAGAAATGACAAATGCTTACGGGAAATTATATAACTGGTATGCTGTTAAAGATGAAAGAGGCTTATGTCCTGATGGCTGGCGAGTACCAACCGATGATGAATGGACAAAGCTTACAGATCATTTAATAAATGAGTATGATCTGCATAATGATGATCAAATTGACGAAATTGACGGTGTAGGAAATGCCCTCAAGTCGTGTCGCCAGGTTAATTCACCTATGGGTGGTGATTGTAACACCAATGAGCATCCAAGATGGGCGTCGCATAGAACGCACTATGGAACAGATGATTTTGATTTTTCAGCTCTTCCTGCAGGTCTGCGCAACCACGATGGAACTTCTCTATATCTTTCACATTATGCAATTTGGTGGACTAATACCCAATACGATAAAATATACAGCTATTCCCGGTTTATCAATTCTAGCTTTGGCAATATTGACAGAGATTATAATAATAAAAACACAGGGTTTTCAGTAAGATGTATCATGGATTTACAGGATTGAGATATACATAATAATTCTTTATTTCAAAAGATCAGTTATGCTTTGATCACTAGAATAAATCAAAAAAGCACCTATCTTTTAAAACTAACATGTGTTTAATGATATGGAACTATTTTTACTTTCAGTAATAATAATCGGATTTGCTATAGCAGGCATCGGAATAAAAATGTTTTTCAAACATGGTGGTACTTTTACACGCAAATGTGGCAGCTCCTTCGATCCTATTACCGGTAAACCTGCCAAATGCACCTGTCAAAATAAAACATCAGAAGACTGTGAAAATAAAGAGGACCAAAATAATGATGAATCAAAATCAAACGAATCGGTTTAATATTGAATTTATATTTCTTTTAAATCAAGCCCTTCTGTTGCAACTACTCCAAAATCTTTAAGATTTTTTGAAAAAATAAAGATTGCGTCAAGATCATCCCTTTTATCAACGAATTTTCCGGCCTTTTCCTTCCCCATTACCATAAAAGCAGTAGCATATGCGTCGGCTGTCAAACAATCATTTGCAAAAACAGTTACACTAAGTAAATTGTTTTTTACAGGATATCCTGTTTTTGGATCAATCGTATGCGAATACTTTTGGCCGTCTATCTCCAGGTATTGACGATAACTACCTGATGTGGCAACTGCCCGGTTATCCAATTCAACAATATGATCATACTCCTGTGGAGCATCATGTTTCTTTGCAGGCCTTTCAATAGCAATCCTCCATGGAGAATCATCAGGTTTTACATCGCCAACAATAATGTCACCACCAATATCAACAAAATATGATGTAATTCCTTTTGATTCTAACAAACTGCCAACCAAATCGGATGCATAACCCTTAGCTATGGCATTAAAATCAAACTGTATACGCGGGTCTTGTTTTAATACCCTGTTACTATCAATAGACACCATATCTGAACCCACAAATTCTATTATGCTATCTACTTTACTTTGTGTCATATCCTTTCTGTTTTCATGCCCAAACCCCCAGGCATTAACCAAAGGCGTAACAGTAACATCAAAAGCACCATCAGTTTTTTCATATATATCAAGAGATCTCTTCAACAACACCCTGAAATAGTCATCCATAATATCTGTATCATTACGATTAATTTTTGATAAGACAGAATTTTCAACATAATAAGACATCGAGTTATTGAACCCATATAGAAGACTGTCTATTTCTGTATCAAACTCCTTGCGATCAGCACAATAATATGAAACCACATAATAAGTTCCAAAAGTTTCTCCTCTTAATTGAACCGGGCGTTCAGGATGTTTGCCGCTATTACAGCAAATAAAAACAACTATACTAAAAATAAAAAATAATATCCGATGAATCATGTGTTTTTTCATTTTACAGGCTTAAGAATGTATTTTATAAATTAAATACTACAATAAAAAATCGCCATCGATAATTTTACCAGGCAAATTTAATAATAAAATTAATCATGCCGGATTATAAAAAAACCGTAAACGCTTAGATGTTTTACATTTACAGGTTTGTAAAGACGGCACTTATATAAACACATTACGAAGTACTGGAAATATGAGTGCAAAAACCAGGGTTTCTCTCTTCATATATGTATTTACAAAATCAATTTAGTGGTTCAAGAATTATTTATTTTTGCTATTTTAGTAATAAAAAAATACAACTTAAATAACCCGGGTTTAGAAACCCAATTCTAAAAATTGATATGAGAATATTTTTGATAGGTTTTATGGGGTGTGGCAAAACATATATTGGTAAGCAACTAGCCAAAATACTGGATTTTAATTTTTTTGATATTGATGATGAGGTTGAAGCAATTTCAGGTAAAAGTATAACTACTATTTTCAGAGAAGAAGGAGAGTCTGTCTTTAGAGATTATGAAACCAGGGCATTACTGAGCCTTTCAAAAAAACCCAATGCTGTAATTGCAACTGGTGGTGGTACACCCTGCTTTTTGGATAATATGAAAATAATTAAAGAATCAGGCATATCTGTGTATCTTAAAATCAGCCCCAAACGTTTAGCACAAAGACTGGAAAAAAATCAAGAATCAAGGCCATTAATTCAATCAAATAACAACTCCCAGCTAATACAAAAAATAACAGGCATTTTAAAAAATCGAGAAAAATATTACATGAAGGCAGACTATATTATAAATGAAAAAAATGGTAATGCAAATTATATCAAAGACATGCTGTTTTGAAAATTTATTATTTTTTTCTCAAACTAATTATTTTAATGTTTTAAGAAGGTTTTAGTTTTTTTTATTGTTGTTAATAAGTTAGTCAGAGTTATTTATAACGCCAATTAATATTTAGCTTCCGGCAACATATTTTTTTTGGTGATCCTGGCAATTTTTTTGAACTAGTCTGAAAATACAATTAACAAGATTGCTATATTCGCATTAATTATTACTTGAAGCATCATTTTACTAAGTAAAACATATCCTCATATGAAAAAAGCAGCAATTACTATTTTACTGGTATTTTTGGTCATTGAAGCCATATCACAAGTTCGTCCTGCCAGGCGCCGGCACTATCGTGCTTTTAAGGAAAGTACCATGATGGTTGTTTTGGACAGCAATCCTTTTACAGCTTATAATGATCGTATAAAAGAGGAAATGGATAGATTTTGGACGGTAACTGACTACGAATTTATTTCTTTTGATGAATTTGAAGAAATTCGTACCAGTGACGAATACTCATTTCTGGTTTTTGCAGAAATTAAGCAACGTAACATTCCGTATGTTTTTAGTTTTATGAATTTTGTACTTGGAGATAGTAATCGTGATTTTAATCGCATGCCTGATTTAGGTTCGGTTCCACTTGCATACAGGGATGTTGATGAAGAAAATTATTTATATAAGATGGGCGCTTTCATTCAATTTATGCATAACTATGCAAAAGATTTGGGCGACCCTTCTCATATGCGTCTTAGAAGATTTATTAATGTCAGGGATGACAGGATTCAGGATATGGAGCTTTGGTTGCTTGAAGAAGAGCTTGCTCCGGAGATTAGAACAGTTGAAAAAATCCAACAATATTATCCTTATTCAGTAAAAATTGTAAATAAAGATGATATTCAAAAAGCTATAAGCCAGCAGCGCGAAGATGTAGCCTTTCTTCATAAAATCGGGCCGGAAGACACAGTTAATGAAGGCATGTGCTGGAAGTTCATTGTTACTACAGATGGAACAGTATTATATTCCAATGATCATGATACAGACGTCCATACTCCTGATGCATTGCTAATAGAAGACCTTAAGAGGATGGCAAGATAAAGTTTTAATTTAAAATAGGGTCAGTAGGGAAATTTGCCCATATAGCATAATCATTACCCAGTTTTTTCAACATATTACTCCAAAGCTGCTCAGGTTTTGAAGCCATGATTATGTCAAGAGAACTTTCAGTAACTATCCAGGATTCTTCCTTAAGCTCTTCTTTTAATTGGTTTGGTTGCCACCCCGAATATCCAATGAAAAAACGTACCTGATCCTGCGATATGAGATTAAGCTCTATAAGTTCTACAAGTTTTTGTATCTCACCACCCCAGTAAAGACCATCCATTATCTTCATAGACCCCGGAACTTTATCGCCAAGTGTATGAAGATAGAATAACCTGTCAGGATGTACCGGCCCACCAAGATATAAGGGATAGTCAATATTGGGGAATTCTTTGCCTACATCCTTAAGCTTAAGATCAACAGGTTTGTTAACTATAATGCCCATAGAACCCTTCTCGTCAGAATGCTCTGCAAGCAAAACCACACTACGGCTAAAATAAAAATCACGTAGTGAAGGCTCACTTATCAATACTCGCCCCGGCATTGGTGTTAAATTACTTTTTGTCATATTTAAAATATTTTTTCCTTCTCAATTATAACTATGATTTAATAATTTAAATAAATAAAAATGAATTATTAAATCTACTACTATAAACAACATAAATCATACCAATGTTTAGATGTAAAATTAAAACATACCTTAAATAATCGAATGTATAATAAAGATTTTTTGCCAACAGACTTATAAGGCAAGAAAGGAATTAATTAAACAACCTTCTGAAAATGCTTCCGCGTAATTGTATTTTTTGACCTGGCTCGACTTCTTCGCCGGGTTCAATATCATTTCTTCTGTATAATTGCTGCATACGAACACCATATTTTTGTGAAATATCATAAATGGTTTCACCATCTTCAACAATATGATGTGATTGTTCACCACGGCGTCTTTTGGGTTGTAAATAAACAATATCACCCTTTTCAAAAACTATATTATCTTCCAGTTCATTGTATCTGTATATTTGCCAGGCCCACATATCCATTTCTTCTGCTATTGATTCGGGTGTGTCTCCATCCCGGGCATAAATATATTTTATCCTGTTATTAAGATTCACTTCTCTGTCTTTGCCATCATCAACCCTGCTAAACCCGGCATCATGAGGCCTGGAAGGCCTGCCTGCCAGCTTGTCACCCTCAATAACTTTCCGGTCATACTTATAAAGACGGTGCTCTTCTATAATTCTTATCAATAAACGTGGATATTGAGGATTGGTAGCATAACCCGCCTGACTTAACCCTTTAGCCCATCCTTTATAATCCAATGGGTCCAGGTCAAATAAAAAAAAGTATCGCTCCCGTGTACTCAAAAACTTACTATGATCTTCGTATGAATGTATTGGATCAATATAGCTTCTAAAACATTCGTCCTCTTTATCATCATCTTTGTAATAAGTCGCATATTGCCAACCATGACACTTAATACCAAAATGATTGTTTGCATACCTGGCTAAATCGCTGGTCCCAAAACCGGATTCAAGTATCCCTTGTGCAAGCTTTATTGAAGCAGGTATTCCATATTCTTGCATGTGTTCTTTGGCAATATGCTTATATTGTTTGATATAATCCGAAACTGTTTCGGTTTGTTGCGATAACCCCGTATAACATATTAAATTGAAACAAATAATAAAATAAAAATATTTTTTTTTCGCCATATCATAATATTATTTAAAAGCTATTTCTTTATCACAACAATAAAAATAAAGTAAAATAACAATAATAAAAAAAACCTTCTTCTAATTCTTCTAATTATTTGATAATATGACATACACAAAATCAAAAAAATGCAATAATACCATTTTTTAATAATTTATTAATTTTGTCTTACGAATAAACTTTTGGAGAGCTACAATTTAAATAGCTATCCATTTTTTTTATTAAAAGTTGCTAATATATATTTTTTTTGTATTATTATTTATACTTTAGTGCCTTGTTTTTTAACAAACTTTTTATATGATAAAAAATCATAACCAATAATTCAACCTTGATGGATTTAATTAAAAAATATTTTCCATGGCTCAGCACCGAAAAATTTGACCAATTATCAAAACTATATTCATTATACGATAAATGGAACAAAGAAATAAACGTTATTTCCAGAAAAGATTTTGAAAATTTTTATACTCATCACGTATTGCATTCTCTTACACCTACTTTTATTATTAAATTCAAAAAAAATACCAGCATATTAGATGTTGGCACAGGGGGTGGATTCCCGGGGATACCCCTGGCGATATGCTTCCCCGAAAGCAATTTCCTTTTGGTTGACTCGGTTGGAAAAAAAGCTAAAGTAGTAAATCAAGTTGCAAGTTCATTAAACATAAAAAATGTTAAAGTGGATAACAACCGTGCAGAAAAAATTGAGGGAGAATTTGATTATATTGTTTCGAGAGCTGTCACAAAACTACCTGTATTTATGAGTTGGGTTGGTGGAAAAATCAAACCAAAAGGATTTAATTCCATACCTAATGGTATTATTTACCTCAAAGGTGGTGATTTTTCTGAAGAGCTCTCAAAGTTAAACTATAATTACAATACATACAATATTTCTGACTATATAAGCGAACCTTTTTTTGAAACAAAAAAAATAGTACATATATACAGGTAATAATTAAAAAGTTGAATATCTGATTTTAACAAACGATATAATTTATAACGAAAACTTCATCATCATAGAGTAGATAAAAAAGTGATAAAAATGATCTAAGACGAAATAACATGAATAACACTTAAAAATATAATTACTATATGATAAGGGTTTGCCTCACATAAAAAAATAAACACCTGTAGGAGGCAACAAATGCCACTATCTTTTAATTTTAAAACAGAACTATCAAATAACTGGCGACTTAAATTGAAAATATTCGTATAAAAAACATTAACAATTAAACAAATTAACAACTATGAGTAAAGAAATAAGTAAATTAGAACCTACCACATTATGGAGCATCTTTGAGCAGATTTGTAAAATCCCTCATCCTTCCAAGAAAGAATCACAGATTATTGATTTTGTTATGAATTTTGCGGAAAAGCATGGTTTGAAGGCAAAAAAAGATGAGGTGGGCAATGTTTTGATCCAAAAACCTGCTACACCCGGTATGGAAAATAAACAAACAGTAGTTTTGCAGGGTCATCTTGATATGGTTCCGCAGAAAAACAATGAAACCCGGCATGATTTTGATAAAGACCCCATTGAAGCTTATGTTGACGGCGAATGGGTTAAAGCCAAAGGAACAACCCTGGGGGCTGATAACGGTATTGGCGTGGCGGCATCAATGGCAATACTTGTTGATGATAGCTTAAAACACGGGCCTGTCGAATGTCTATTTACTGTAGATGAAGAATCAGGCATGACAGGGGCTTTTGCTATTAAACCCGGATTTGTAAATGGCGATATTTTACTAAACCTTGACTCGGAAGACGAAGGTGAACTTTATATCGGCTGTGCAGGAGGTATTGATACTAATGCGTTTTTCGGTTACAAAGAAGAGAAGCTCCCCAACGGATACAAATCTTTCAAGCTCAAAGTTAAAGGCTTGAAAGGGGGACACTCGGGCCTTGATATTAATTTGGGGCGTGGTAACGCAATAAAAATACTAAATCGCCTGTTATGGACCGGTATAAAACATTACCAGTTAAAGATAAACTCTATAGAAGGGGGAAGCCTTCGCAATGCCATACCAAGAGAAGCTGAAGCTATAATAGCTCTGCCGGCAGAAAACGAAAAAAAATTTTCGGAAAAGGTGAATGAAATTAATGAAGATATAAAAAATGAACTACAAACTATTGATGACAATGTTAACATAAGTATTGCTGCTCATGACAATATTTCAACAATAATAGATGAACATACCGCTCACAACCTTGTAAAATCAGTTTATGGGTGCCCCAATGGAGCAATACGAATGGTACCCGGAATGGAAAGCGTTGTAGAAACATCAACAAATCTTGCTGTTGTAAAATCTGAAAATGGCAAAATAGAAATTGCTACACTTCAAAGAAGTTCAGTAAACTCAGCTAAAGAAGACCTTTGCAATATGGTAAGAGCCGTTTTTGAACTAGCAGGTGCCGAAGTAGGGCATACAGGTGAATACCCCGGCTGGAAACCTAATATAAACAGTGCAATATTAAAAACCATGAAAAAGGTATATAATAAAAAATTTGGCAAAACTCCGGAGGTTAAAGTTATTCACGCAGGCCTGGAATGCGGGTTATTAGGTAATGTATACCCAAATCTTGATATGATATCCTTTGGCCCAACAATCAGAAACCCACATTCACCTGATGAAATGGTTAATATAGATAGTGTAAAAAGATTCTGGAAATACCTGGTTGAAACACTCGAAAACATACCGGAAAAATAAAACATTAAAAAAATATACTTAACTATTTATTCTAAATTTCATTATAGAATTTTAAGCATATTTAAAATAAAAGCTTCGAAACTAACGCATAGTTAATTTCGAAGCTTTTTTTGGTGTTATATGCAATCTGTATTCAACTCACAACAGCCTCTATTACATAATTATATTCTAAATGTCATGTTTTTTTAATGCTAACATGCATAATTCGCATTAAAAAAGTAACAATACATTTCCTTAAATTTTTGTTTTAACATATCAGTTGGTATTTTTGCAAACAATAAATAAGATCTAAATCTTTCAACCTAAAATTAAAATATTGAAAACAAGGTTGATCATAATTATATTTTTTTTTCTTTCCTTTACTTTATCTCTATCTGCACAGATATCAGATCAGTCCAGGGAATTTTCATTAAAAGGCCATAAAACATCCATTACACTTGATACTTTGAGCATTATTCCCGAATCATTTGAAATATATGGTCCGGACAGTCTTGAGCTAAACGAGGCTTTTTACAATCTGGATGCTGTTAATGCCAGGCTTGAGTTACTGATACCCGAATACTGGCATGAAGACACTATATGGGGGTATTACAGGGTCTTTCCATACCATTTGGGCAAGCCTGTATTTTTAAAAGATACTTCATTGATTTATCGGCCCGGCCCGGGTGAAGAGGAAATTCATCATACTATACCTACGAAAGGCAAAGATGATCACATAATAGACCTGGAAGGTATCAGCAGCTCAGGTAGCATAACGCGTGGCATCTCTGTTGGTAACAAGCAGGATATGGTGCTTAACTCTTCAATGAATCTGCAATTAGCCGGAATGCTATCAGAAAAACTTTCTATTAAAGCTGTTATCTCCGACCAGCATATACCTTTCCAGCCTGAAGGTACTACACAACATTTACAAGATTTTGATAAGGTTTATATTCAAATTGCCAGTGAACAATCGGAACTTACGGCAGGTGATTTTGAACTCACAAACCCGGAGGGGTATTTTATGAACTTTAATAAAAAGGCACAAGGTGCAAAATTTTCCTACAATTTCGAAGGTGATGAAGACCAAATCATCGGAAATGGCAGTATGAAAGTAACCGGTTCCGGCGCAATATCAAGAGGTAAACATGCCCGTAACGAATTTAAAGGCACGGAAGGCAATCAAGGCCCATACAAGTTAACAGGAAATCACAATGAGCCTTTTATTATGGTTATTGCAGGCAGTGAAAGGGTTTATATTGATGGCAAACTCATGACCAGGGGAAGAGACCATGATTACACAATAAATTACAATATGGCTGAATTGATTTTTACACCAAAAAGGCCTATAAGCAAAGACAGCCGTATATCAATAGAATTTGAATATGCCGACAGAAACTACGCCAGGTCAATGTTTTTTTTTGGTGCCGAATATGAAAGGAATGACCTGCAAGTTAATATGAACTTTTTTTCCGAACAAGACCATAAAAATCAACCCCTCTATTTGGATTTGACAGATGAAAGACGTGCCATGCTTTCAGAAATAGGCGACAGCCTGCATTTAGCATATGACTGGAATGTTGATTCCACAGGGTTTAAACATGATCAGGTAATGTATATGATTACAGATTCACTGGGCTATGATTCTGTATTTGTACATTCTATAGACCCTGAGAAAGCCGTTTATAGTGTCGGGTTCTCTTTTGTAGGTGAAAATAAAGGTAACTACAGGCAGAAAAGCAGCAATATGAATGGCAGAGTTTACAAATGGGTTGAACCACAAAATGGCATCCCGCAAGGAAATTACCAGCCTGTAATAAAAATACCAGCACCACGACGCGATCAAATGTTAACCCTGGAAACCATATACAAGTTTTCAGAAAATACCGTTGCCGGGGTTGAATGGGCTATGACAAACAACGACATTAATCTCTTTTCCGACCTGCACAGCGAAAATAATATAGGGCACGGTATTAAAACTTTCTTTGACTATAAACACCAATTACAAAACTTAGACGATGGGCAATGGGAAATGCAGATAAGCCTGGATAATGAATTGGTGCAGGAAAGCTTTGTGCCCATTGAAAGATATCGCAGCATTGAGTTCCAAAGAGACTGGAACCTTACAGGGTTTAAATCTCAGGACTCAGAAAATATTTCCGAACTCTCTTTAGGAATTATACATCCTACTCGTGGACAATTTCAATATAAAGCCAGCTCATTTATATCGGGAGATAAATTTACCGGGATAAAAAACAGCATTAACAGCCGACTACAAAGAGGCAAAACCCGCTTCCTTTACAATGGAAGCTATTTGAACACTTCGGGTTTTTTAAAATCAGGCTTCTATCGTCACCGTGCAGAAGTAAACCGCAGATTGGGCAATTTTACCGCAGGAATTGAAAGCAGCATTGAAGATAATCAAATGTTTGACGACAACAAAAATTTGAAAAGCTCTAGTTTTTCATTTGATCAATGGAAATTTTTTGTTCATAATCCGGATACAATAAAGCATCATTATGAAGCTTATTATAAGATTCGTAATGACAGACTGCCGGTTGATGAAAAATTTGAACAAGCATACAGGGCTGATGATTATGGCCTTAACTACCAATTCAGACCAGGTGCCGATCATAATGTAAAACTCAATATAACTTACAGAAACTTAAAAGTAAACAGTGGAAATTTAGATAATAAAAAGGATGAAGAAGTTATTATGGGCAGGATTGACAATAACAGCCGCTTCATGAATGGTTTCATATCAACCAATAGCTTTTATGAAATATCTACAGGTATGGAACGTAAACGCGAATACATGTATGTTGAAGTACCGCCCGGCCAGGGAATCTACGTGTGGAATGATTATAATGAAAATGGTATACAGGAGCTGGATGAATTTGAAATTGGCCAGTTTCCTGAAGAAGCTAACTTTATCAGGGTTTTTCTGCCAATAGACGAGTTTATTCGTAAATACTCTTCAGCCTTCAACAATACGCTTAACCTCGATCCTTCAAATCTTTGGGAAGAACCCGAAGGCTTTAGAAAATTTATATCTCGCTTCAATAATAGATTTAATATAAGAATTGACCAAAAAACAACAGACTCAAATTACCCTGAAAATATCAATCCTTTTAACATTAATATTAAAGATACCGCATTAATATCTTTAAACAGCCTGATTAGAAATTCATTGTATTTTAACAGGACTCACCCCCGCTATGGTGTTGAATGGATAATCCAGGATAACCAAAACAAGGTTCTTCTGAGCAATGGCTTTGAGCACCGCACTAATAGGTACACGGGTTTAAGAATTCGTTGGAATATTGCCAGGCAATATTCTATTAACCTGAAAACCAATATCGGGGAAAAAAAGAATAAATCAGAATTTATGGAGCAGAGAACTTTTTCAGTAAGTTATACCGAAACAGAACCTCGCTTTAGCTTTCAATACAGTACTAATATGAGATTAAGTCTGTTTTATGGCTACGAAACAATGAATGAAATTTTAAGAGAAGCAGGCAAACACTCCGAAATACACCGGGGAGGGTTTGAAGCACGCTATAACTCACCTGAACGTGGAACCATTAACATGCGGCTTCAGATATCACACATTGATTATCCTTTTGATGAAAACACACCATTGGCTTTTGAGATGCTTAAAGGATTGAGGGCTGGCAATAATGGTATGTGGAACATAACATGGCAACAAAATTTAACTTCATACCTGCAACTTAACCTGTCATACAATGGTCGGAAATCACCGGGCGTGGAAGCTATACACACCGGTAATGTTCAGGTAAGGGCAATATTTTAACAATGTTCTGATAATTTTCATTTTAATGGGCATCCAATCCCTCCCTCATATATACCAGGTGATCGAGGGTTTTTAAAATCTCTGTCATATATTCATTAACAGCTTTAACACTTCCCGGTAATGTATAAACAAGGGTTTTGTTCATCAAGCCGGCTACTCCCCTGCTTAACAATGCATTGGGCTTTTGAGAACCATACTTGATACGTATATTTTCCATTATGCCGGGTATCTCTTTATCAAGCATTGGCTTAACCACTTCAACTGTTATATCACGCTTACCAATGCCTGTACCACCGGTTGTAATAAGAATATCAGCATTTATGGCAGCAGATCTTTCCAGTAATACTGCAAGGTTATCCTCATCATCAGGGATGATAGTATGCTCTATATTTACCTGTCTTGGTAATTTTTCATAATGCTCATTGATAATTTCAACTATTCTCTTTCCGCTACGATCTTCATAATCGCCCCCGGCAGCACGATCACTTAATGTTATTACCTGGAAAGTAAAAACCCTGGGGTGGTGAACTAATACATCGCCGGGTTTTATCTTACCCGGTTTTATCACACGGGTAAATATACCTTCCCTGGGCATTACACAATCACCTATCTCCCTGTATATAGCACATTTTGAACCATGACAACCTTTACCTATCTGGGTAACCTCAAGCTCAACATTCAGCGAAATAAGCTTATCAAGCGGTGAAGTATTATAAAGCTCGAAACCTTCCGTGGTAATATTCTCTCCAAATTCACCATAATTGATCTTCCTGCCGGCAGCTGCCGAAAACTTATCTACACTTTCATTTGCAAGCAAACTTACCTGGCGATGCAACGCTCCGGCATGCGCATCATTCACTATACCTTTTTCATTAAGAGTTACAGATTCCTCAGGATGCTTTATAGTACCTTTTTCTTTTGAAATATTTACAGCTAATACTTTTAATTCTTTCTTTTCCTGCATGATTATTTATATGTTATATATGTTTTAAATCTTAAGATTTGATGTAAAATGCTCAGATCAAAAAAATCCCCAAGGCTTAATCTTTTTTCTTCTCTTCCAGGAATATATTTTCAATTACCATTTCTTTATCAACAGCTTTGCACATATCGTATATTGTCAATAGCCCCACGCTAACTCCAGTAAGGGCTTCCATTTCAACGCCGGTTTGGCCAACACATCCAACAGTTGCCCTGATTGTTACACCATTATCTTCTGTTTTTGCCTTAACATCAACACTGGTTAAAGGTAACGGATGGCACAATGGTATCATGGAAGAAGTTTGCTTTGCTGCTTGTATTCCTGCAATCTCTGCTACCGTTAAAACATCACCCTTTTTCATGCTATTTTCCCTGATGAGCTTAACAGTCGCAGGCTGTAGCTTAATAAAGCCTTTTGCCGTGGCTGTGCGTACTTGCTGAGGCTTCGAACCTACATCAACCATGTTTGCTTTACCTTCTGAGTCAATATGGCTAAATTTTTTCATTTGTATTTTACGGTTATTAAAAAAATCACGTAAATGTTCATAGAATATCAAGCTATAACCCTTCTGCCTTATCAATATTTTCAATAATCTTATCCTAAGCAATTTACAGCTAAATTATAGCACAAGCAAAATTACTATTATTTTTCCACAACATAAAAACAGGATGTATTTCTGATAAATAGAATATTTTTAAACATTAAATAACATTTAAGATATGGATAAGTTATATTTATAATAATCTGCATGGCGCATACGCACCCAATTACTTTTAACACCAAACAATCCGATAGCTTGGTAATTATCTTTAATGAACGTGTTGTATTATATAACACCATATTCTTTCATACTGTGTTAATTAATTGACTCACGATGAAATTATTTTCTTTCAGGCTTTCAGCCTGAAATGGTTTATTGGGTTATATAAATCCCGGGGCGTTGCCCGGGGCTCTGTTATCACAGCCTTTCAGGCTTACCTTATTAATAAACTTATCCCGAAGCTATGAAAAATATTTAATAAAATTAACACCCCTTATTTACTATAAACAATTTCAGGAAATAAAAAAGCTTGTGATGTCACTCACAGGCTTTTTATTTGCAACGTTTTCCTGTTTTCCGGATAGGACACCCGCTTTGCAAAAACAAAATGTGTAAACCAAAGAATAATAGAGTGTTATAAAATTAATGAAAAATTCATCCGGAACTAGGGAGGCTTTTTATTTGCAACGTTTTTATTCCATTTTTTTTAAAACACTGTTTTTCTGACGATAATATTATGATATATTGTTGCAAATACCGTCAAAGAACAAATTGAAGGCAAATCACAACACTTCCGGGTTTACGACATAAGGCATTTTTTTGTTTTTATAGAATTCAATGATATTGGTGGCAGTTGTTTTTGCCATTTTGTTTCGGGCTTCAACGGTGGCTGAACCGATATGTGGAAGAACAGCAACATTTTCCATCGAGAGTAGTGGATTGTCGGGTTGCATAGGTTCGGGATTTGTGACGTCTAATCCTGCGCCCCATATTTTTCCGGAGTTTAAAGCTTCTGTTAAATCTGTTTCGTTATGCACCTGTCCACGTGAAGTATTTACAAATATCGCATTGGGCTTCATCTTATCAAAAGCAGCCTTGTTAAAAACACCTCTTGTAGAATCATTTAAAGAGCAGTGCACGGAAATTACATCACTTTGATTAAGAAGTGTTTCAAAATCAACATATTTGGCACCCAGTTCCTTTTCAGCTTCCGGTTTAGGTTTGCGGGTATGATAAAGAATTTTCATATTATATGCACCTTTGCAACGCTTTGCCATTTCTATCCCTATTCGGCCAAGGCCAAAAATTCCAAGTGTTTGATTTTTTAATTCAATACCCAAATTGGCATTAGGTCTAAAATACTCCCATTTTCCCTCAATAATACTTTTATGCAAATAAAACATTTTCCTTGATGCTGCCAGTAGCAAGCCAAAAGCTGTATCTGCAGTTGCATCAGTCAAGTCATCAGGAGTAAATCCAACAGGAATACCCAATCTTGTTGCTTCTGCTACATCAATATTATCATAACCCACGGCAAACTGCGAAATAATATCCAGATGTGAACATTCCTTCAAAAACTCTTTATCAATCTGATCAGTCAAAGTGCAAAATAAAACATCATGCTTCTTTGCCTGATCTATAAGATCATCCTGCTTCATTGGCCTGTCCTTATCCCAAGCGGTAACGTCAAACCCTGCTTCTTTTAATGATTTAATTCCACTTTCAGGAAATATCCGTGTAAGTAATACCTTTTTGTTTTGCATAGTAATTTAATGTTATTATGTAATAAATTGTGATATCAAATATAAGGATTAAAAAAACTGCTGAGGCTAGTTTTTTTATATATTTTCAAAAAACTACAGGTTCCCGTAACAAAGTGCAACTCATAGTTACTAAAAAAACAAAACCTTGATAAGATATTTTCTGTTTATATCAACTACACAAATAAACGATAAAAATCTTCCCAGTTAATCAAACATAGAACAGAGAATCAAAAGTGGGCGGAAAAATTTGTTTCGTTTTTAACAGATCAGGAAAAGGATGGGCAAAATACTAAAAGAGCCCGGGCATGTTCCCCTGTTTTCCGCACATTCTTTGGGACACTTATATAATAAACTGATGATCAGATATAATTCTTTATTTTTGGGTTTCCGAATGCGGAAAACAGGCGCTTACCTCAAAGCATTTCTTTTTTATTATTTTTACTTTTTCTCCCGCCAATGCGGGATAAACAAAATCCCGTATGGACGGGACAAGCATCAAGCCCAAACAAAGCTTCCACGCGCTCTTAAAAAATGGCGGAAATACAGGCAAAGTAGT
>PUKZ01000179.1 GCA_003550725.1 Bacteroidales bacterium
CGGGCCGAGCGCCCCCGGCGGCCGTTCGACATCGCTCTCGATGAGCGTCGTCGCCTCCGGGACGACGTCCGCGATGATCGACAACCGGGCGACGGTCGGCTCGTCCGGCTCGAACGCGAGTGTCCGTTCGACGATCTGCTCTTGGTTGTAACCGGGGATTGCCATGGCCGGCGTTCGACGTCGAGTGGCCTACCGATACGCCACGCAGATGCAGGGTGCCCGCGAAGGGGGTCAGAAGAATTTGACACCGACGTCCGCGAGGTCGTCGTTGTACCGCGCGATGTTGATCACTAGCGGGGTGACGCTTTCGACCTCCGCGGCGTTCGCGATCGGTCCTGCCTCGAGCGCCCTGAGCCCGTCGATCTCTTCGGCCAGTTGGACGACCAGATTCTTCGCATCCGCGTCGTCGCCGACGACGAGGGTATCCAGGTCGATGGCCGCCTCGATGTCGGCGAGTTTGCCCGCCGCCAGGTTGTGGAAGGCACCGACGACCGGCACGTCGTCGGGGGCCCGTTGGGCGACGAGTGCCGTGACGCTCCCCGTCCCCGGAGGGTGGTAGTGCAGCCCATCTTCGTCACCTTTCATGCCGACCGCAGGCGTTACGAGGACCGTGTCCGTGTCGAGTTTATCCGCGACGGCATCGACCGTATCGCCGACGTGATACGGGGGCACGGCCAGCACGACGACGTCGGCCCGATCCGCTGCCATCTCGTTGGCAAAGCCCTTGATCGACGCCGTCACGTCCAGTTCGGAGAGTGCCTCGAGGTAGGCGTCAGCGGCCTCACGTGCTTTTTCGGGGTCCCGTGACCCGATCAGCAGTTCGTGGTCGCTGTCGTGTCCCCATCGAAGGGCCAATCCTTCGCCGATGTCGCCGGTCCCGCCCAGCAATGCAATTCGCATACCTCCTTCTCGGGACGGCTGGAAATTAACCCTTAGGTGTTCGGCCGTGTCTGCCTCGAGTCTCTCGAACGCGGTCAGGGTGCGTCTTCGTCGTCGGGATTCATCGCCGCACCGAAGCTCCCGTCGTACGCCTCCCGGTTTTCGATCGTCCGAATACGTTGGTCGATAACCGTCTCGAGGCGGCGCCTCGTGGACTCGGCAGTCGATGGATCATCGCCGATATCGCTCGCCTCGAGCAGTCGCCTTCGCTCGGATTCCTCGAAGGCATCCAGGTTCTGACGGGCATCCTCGAGGGTTTCGAGCGCCCGTTCAGTGTCCATCTCGGTCGCCTGCTCGAGGGCGGCTGCAACACGTTCGAGTGCTGGTGTGGCCATAGCGAGTACAGAACGTTCTCACCGATGAGTGTTGCCCGCGCGTGCGTCGGGTGAACGGGGAAAAAAGGAACCGACCTGAGTTACCGCGGCGTTAACTCAGGATCGAGAGTGCCGGCTGCTCGTCGTCAGCGTCGTTCGTGTCGTCGCCGACATCGTCATCTTCGGTGTCATCTTCGTCGTCGAGACCGTTGTCTTCATCATCGGCTTCGTCATCCTCTTCGATTTCCCCCTCGAGGTCGCTTGCGTCACCGATGGTCATCGTTTCGGCAGTGCCGTCTTCGATGGTCACCTCACCGGCTGAGATGTATTCGATGGTCTCTTCGGTATCGGCCATCTCGTCATCTTCGTCGTCAACGCCGTTGTCGTCGTCATCGACGGCAGTGTCATCATCGTCCATCTCATCGTCTTCGTCGTCAACGCCGTTATCGTCGTCATCTACGGCGGTGTCGTCATCTGCGTCGTCTTCGTCGTCAACACCGTTTTCGTCGTCGTCGACGGCGGTGTCATCTTCGTCGTCGACACCGTTCTCGTCATCTTCCTCGAGTGACTCGATCGTCATCGATTCGACGGTCATCTGATCGACGTCGAAGGTTTCGATGGTGAGTGACTCGATCTCTTGGGTTTCGGTTTCGTCGTCATCCATGTCATCGTCTTCGTCGTCAACGCCGTTTTCGTCGTCGTCGACGGCGGTGTCGTCATCCATGTCGTCTTCGTCGTCGACGCCGTTCTCGTCGTCATCAACGGCAGTGTCGTCCTCGTCATCAGTTTCGGTGTCGTCTGCGTCGTCAACACCGTTTTCGTCGTCAGCCTCTTCGTCATCGTCGAACAGGCCACCGATGAAGTCAGAGATACCCTCGAGGATACCGTCATCGTCCTCGACGGTCAGGTCCTCGATCGTGAGGTGCTCGACGTTCATCTCCTCGATCGTCACGTCCTCGATGACGAGTTCGTCAGCGTCCTCGTCGAAGACGTCTTCTTCGGTGTCGTCAACGCCGTTCTCGTCGTCGTCGACGGCGGTGTCGTCATCCATGTCATCGTCTTCGTCGTCGACGCCGTTATCGTCGTCATCGACGCCGTTGTCATCCATGTCGTCTTCGTCGTCAACGCCGTTCTCGTCGTCGTCGACGGCAGTGTCATCTTCGTCGTCGACACCGTTCTCGTCATCGTCGACGCCATTGTCATCCATCTCGTCATCTTCCTCGTCGAACGAGAGGTCGTCTACGGTGACGCCCTCGAGCTCGAGCGATTCGATTTCGATGTCGGAGATGGAGACTTCGTCTTCGTCGTCGACACCGTTGTCGGTATCGTCGACGCCGTTGTC
>PUKZ01000132.1 GCA_003550725.1 Bacteroidales bacterium
AAATATCGGCGCTTGCGGCGTGTTCTTGAACGTGTGTTCCCGTAACTATGTAATGCAACATTAACCTCTCTGGTCTATACGCGACACCGTCTCTGTCTCTATGGAAGTTGAAGATAATAAAGTTCTCCGTGCCATTGTTGATCAGGAAGGTCTTACCGTCTTTACTCGTGATTGCCCATGCTTCCGTGTCGGAAGGGATGGCATTCAATATCTCGATGTAGCTGTCGGACACATTGATATAGAAGTTAGCGTCTTCTGGCTTACTGATTTCATCAAACTTGTTCATGTTTTGTTTGTTTCTATCACTCGCGGGGATATATCTATCGTAAAACCGTATTTCAAGGTCTTCGTAATTTGTTTTCTCGGAAATCAACAGATTCCTTCTCGCCATAGCGTGTCCAACGATGATTTTACTGCCGATTGCGGGGACAAAGTGATAACCGAGGGTGATAGAGAGTTTCTCGCGGTTGTCTTTATAAACTTTATAATCTGCTTCAATAATGTCTTCGTTGGTTTCAAACACGTCGGGGAGCAAAGGGGCTTTCTCGGCATCTTCAACGTGTTCGTCATAATCTCTTTCGTCAACACGGCCGTCGGAGTAAGTAATTTTCATATTTTCCATTCTACCGACTTTATCTGTAAACACGGTGGGGCGTTGCTCTAACCTGTCGTCAGACCACGGCAACCAAAACCAGGTGCTATCTCTGACAATTCTTTCGCCCAAACTGACATTATCGTCTATGTTGGTGTGGAGAAGAACGGACCCGCCGCCTGCATAAGGAGTTACAGGCACAGCACCTTTATCTTCCCCGTTGTCAAAATCTAAAACACCCAGTCGGATTGCGAGGTTTTCTTTCAATGTCGCGTCTAACGTTCTTAAAATGCGCTCTCTTGCGTTTTCTTTCAAAGTGAGTGTTTTTATGACGCCTGTTTGTAAAGCGCCTGATGAGCCAATCTCGATGTACTCATCGTAATTTAGGTTTCTCTCAGTGGTTCTACCGCTCTCAACCGTTTCCGATTGTCTTTCTTCGGTGTCAAGACCGACAAACTGACTAGATTTATTAAAGTTTTTATTAAGTTGATAAACCGCTGTGATGTAGTCTTTGAAAAAGATGAGTTCTCTCTCGGTCACAATATATTTGTCGGTGGTGAAATCGCCAAGATTGAGCAATTCGTCATAACTTTGGGCACGATGTTCGACTATCATCTCGCCCAGCCCTAAGCGGTTGACCTTGGCTTTGTTTTTGTCCGCAAACCTACCTAAATCCACGATTCTAAGCGATTGATTAACTTGTATGTAGGATTTGTAGGGGGTGTCAGAAACACCATCGCGTTCGATGTTAAGACGCACCGTTGGCTTCAAAGGTATGTAAGAAACATTCGCCGCGATTTTATTGTTTTCTATTCTACTGGGGAGAGGTTCATAACTAAACTCTAAATATTTGAAGGGGGCACCGACTCCGTCTGTTTGCCAAATATAACGGTATGTGTGGGATGTGCCGCCAGCATCGGTAAATGTACCGCCTTCAGCCTCAGAACCATGTCTGTCAACCGCGATTTCTTCAGCAACTTCTTCAACGTACTCTTGAAACCCTTTACGCAAAAGAACGGAGAATGTTTCTCGTTCATCGAAAACGCGTTCCACTCTAGGTAATGTTATGTTTTTTTTCCCGTAGGTGTATTGCAAAACACCATCAGCATACAGAACATCAGGGAAGTCGTTTCTGATTTGTGACAATGAGCCTGAAACTTCTAACGTTCTCGCTTGTTTTTCTTCAATGATCCCCTGTTTATCAACAGAGAGCGGTACAAGTTTACCCATTTCTATGGTTGTTTCAGTTTCGCCGTCGAGGACTTCTTTTATCACTATTTCGCTTTGAATTTTCAATTGCTCAACGTCATAGATGGGGCTTGCGGTAGGGAACGCTGAATCGGGGTAATCCCACAAAGCGTCTTCAGTTCTGGTGCCGATATAAACCCCATCACCAGGATATTGTTCTATGTTGACTCCCCCGCGTTCTTCCTTGTGTACAGGGTTCATGACGTTACTGACAACATTTGTAGAATAATACTCTAAATCACGATTGATTACTTTGTCAACAAAGCCTTCTGTTTCAATCTCGTCTTTGAACTCATTAAACTTGTTCAAACGAAGATAAAATTGATGGTCGAGGTACACGTTAGCATCCACATACGATGCCACTTCATCCAAACACTCGCGGAGAGTTTTCTCTTTCCAACCCACAAACTCAGGGGCTTCCACTTCTCCCAGCACTTCTTCGGTTTCAGGATGGATTTCAAATAGCCTCTTGTTTATCGGTTCATCGTCTATAAATTCGTCTTCAACACGAAGCGGGGTTGTAGCTCGCAACTGTTTGACGACATCAAGCAAGGTATAGGGTTCATAGGGACTTTTATCGTCAATCGGCTGTGTGAACGCTTTGCCGTCAACATTAAACCTTTCCAAATACTTCGTCAGTTCCACCAGGTTTAGGTCGTGATTATATTTCAGAGGGTTCTTGCTTGCTATCTCGGGTTGGTCTCCCGACACAAGTAATACTTTAATTATTACTCCGTCTTCATATATT
>PUKZ01000176.1 GCA_003550725.1 Bacteroidales bacterium
ACCCCTTCCTGAGCGAACGGGGACCTTGGTCCCTGTTCGCAAGACTTCAAAAAAGGCTTAGGCCCCTCCAAAAAGCTCCTCCCCTGCCAAGGGGAGGGGGACCGCTTGCGGTGGAGGGGTTCAGGGCGGTTTGGGACTTTGAATCTCCGCACCTCTTGGCTCTACAACCCGCATGAACAGTGAAGTTTCATGGAAGAAGGGGCGAATGGCGGAGGGGAACTAATCGCTATCGGGATCGCTATCGGATGAATTTAGGTAGGGCTCGTGCTTGCGCGATGCCGCAGGTTGGTTTGAGATGTCCCAAACGAAGCGGGGATGAGCAAAAAATCAAGAAAACGTGGACTGACCTGAATGGCGCTAAGTTAAGCAGGGTGCTTTTTCCGATCATTTTTTCTGTATTTACTACGGTGGGGTATTTCTTTATATATTTTTCGGTTTTTGGTCAGGTAGGGATATGGCTTGGGCCTTCGTTTAACTGCCCTTGGTTCGCGGCGTCCGGGCCGCTCGGGGACCTTGTCCCTGGCGATCACGCGTATTAGCTCGTCATACAGTTCCTTTTGTTTCCTGGCAGTGGGGGCCTGGGCTATGGCCACACTGTATTGCCGGGTCGAGTCAACCGATCCTTTGAAGCTGAGCCGCTCCAGCGCAACATCGTGGATGGTGGCCGATTGCGCCATGAGTGCGCGTATCAGGTTGTAGGCGATAAAATACATTTCCACCTCTTTATGGGCCATTGCGGGGCTTTTACAGCGCAGGGTTTCCATTCCCATGCTCGTCTTGATATCGCGGAACCATAGTTCGATCCGCCAGCGAAGCCCGTAGAGTCCGGCCAGTTCACCGGCCGGATACTTGGAAGCATCGGTCAAGGTGGTGGCAAGGGTTATCTCCCGGCTGCGGAATCCCTTTGATTCAATGCGGTAACGCACGATGCGCACCGGCAACTCTTCGGGAATTGTATTCCATAATTCACAGGGAATATAAACGGGCTTGTGAACGGGTTTTCGCCAAACGATGAGCCGGTCATTGCGACCAAGGCGTTTGCCTTGTCGTAAATCAACTTTACGGGCCTGGTGAAGACGGAACAGACTTTGAGTTCCGCGTTGCAGCAATAGTGCAAGCAGGGTGTAGCTGTTGAAACCCCGGTCGCCGAGGGCCAGGTCACCCGCCCCGAAAATGCCCAGGAGTTTGTGCAAGATAGCCATTTCGTGTGTTTTATGGTTGCCTTTGGCATAATCGAGAAGGACGCCATCGAACAGACCGAACACTCCGACAAGCTTCATCAGCGGGAATCCACAACCGGGTTTTTGCGAGCCGGGTTGTGGATAGGCCTTTTGATTTTGGGGCGTATCGGGCAACGAAGTGGAGGTGCCGTCGATCACCTTGACGTCAAGACCCTTCCACCGTCGCCCGGACCCTTTTTTACGCACCGCCCCGGCGCACTTGCAGCGGATGCGCTTGAGTAAATCAAGGGGGAGACGTTTGCGCGCCTGACAAAAGGCGCTGGTGTTTTCATTAACCGTGGCTTCATTGTGCAGGGATTGCAGGGCCTGGAGCTGGCGCAAGACTTCCCGGCACGAGCACCTGGAATTGAGCACTTGGTAAAGAAATCCCCAGAATGTTTTTCGCAAGGTGAAGACCCGTTGACGGCTGTTGTCTCCATTGCTTGCCGGTGAAAGAAGATTTGGTCCGATGAATCCGGCGAAGAGCAGTTCAAGTCTCATCAGACTTTGCTGGCGGAGTTTTCTTACTCTTGGCCCCATGGGAGCCAAACGATTGCGCCACTGTGGAAAGAAAGGAGTATGTTCCATGCGGGCCGTATTTATACAGCCCATGGTCTTGACGCAAGATGTTTTTCCAAATAAAATGCGCAAGTATGAAAAAATCCGATGATCTGGAATCGCTTGAAAACGAATATGCCCGGCTGCGCACGGAACTGGGCAAGGTGGGTTACCTAACCAAAGGCAGTGTTATTCGACGATCCCCGGGCAAACCAGGAAGCCGTTATCAATGGACAACCAAAGTGAATAAAAAAACGGTGAGCCTTAGTTTGAGTGAAGAACAATACGAATGGCTGAAACAGGCCGTGGCCAACCAACGCCAAGCCGAAGAACTGCTGAAGGAAATGCACCGGCTTAGCAGGAAAATCATGCTCCTGAAGTTCCCTGAAAACCAACGTCGTAAGAAATTGAACAAAAATGTTTTACGCCTTATTTAAGCGCCATTCTGGACTGACCCCTTCGGCTTTCCGTTCGCGTTCGTTCATACAATCGGTTTTTTTCCAAGGCATAGGTGACTTTTATAGGTAACCTATGTCCTTGTGTAACCTGTAACCTATGTCCTTGGGTCATACCTGGGGAATTATAGTTGTCGCTAGATGGGGAGAAATAATTGTCGTTGACCACAAACTTAAGGAGCAGGGGCGCCCCCGCCCCGGTTGAGTAGGTGGGAACAGCAAAAAATCAAGAAAACGTGGACTGACCCCTTTGGCTTTCTTTACAGATCAGCAGATTGATGCTTGTCTCAGATTTGCTGCTTGGCGTTCCCAGGAGG
>PUKZ01000076.1 GCA_003550725.1 Bacteroidales bacterium
CCCTGCACGCCCTCCGCGGGTTCGGCTGCAGCCCCCCGGGGCCAGTCAGTGTACGGGTGCCAGGCACCGCGTGCCGCACATCTTGGCAGTGACATTCGGCGGGGCAGTCATGGAGGAACGAGGACGCGCCCCTCTGGGCAATGTTCCCCTTTGGGCGAGCATGCGGAGAGTTTCAGAGTCCCCAGCCCCAGGCTATCCCTGGAGAACTGAAGGTCTAAGTTGGGAGCAAGCTTCTGGGGTGGGCGCGCAGTCAGCACTCGCCCCGGGACATGCGCCATGAGCGCGCGGAATTCAATCGCCCCCTCAACCGTGTTGGGCGCCTTAGTACGTGGTCCATTCACTTGCTGCCAACCAATGATGCCTCGCTGCACAGCCACGCCGTCCCAAAGCTGCAGCATGCATAACATGCAGAGGTATGGGCACCAGTCCCTGCACCAGCCGCAGAGGTATGGGCAGCAGTTCCTGCAGCAGCCGCAGAGGCATAGTGAGCAGTTCCTGCAACAGCCGCAGAGGTATGAGCAGCAGTTCCCGCAGCAGCCGCGGAGGTATGGGCAGCAGTTCCTGCAACAGCCGCAGAGGTATGAGCCGCATTTTCTGCAACAGTCGCAGAGAGTGGCTTGGGAGCGCAGCAGGTCCCGTGACAGGAATGATGGGGAGGGCAAGCAGCTCATCCTGCACGAGGGCAGCATGCGCAGCCAGCCCACACGCGGGCGGCAGCTGCCATCAGCGCCAGAGGCAGGCGACTGGCACCAAGATGTGATACAGCGGCTTACTCTGGGGGGCAGGGGCAAAGCAGCGTTGCTCTTCTTGGGACAATGACGGGCTCAGACCCCTCTTGGGTGGTTGCTTTTTTCGTTTTTATTCCTTTACATCCCAAAAACGCGTGTAAAAACGCGCCAATAAACGTACCACCGCTGGCTGCCGCCTCCTTCTCCAGAGTCTCTTCTAGTGATAAGAGTAAGACCATAGTAGCAACCAGATCGTGAGCGCACACATCGAGCACACCTTGTCACACAAGCTCACCCTTGCCAGAGGCTGAAACATACCACACGCCGAATCAGGCACCAGAAAAGGGCACCCCAAACCCCAGAATGACCAGCGCTCTCAACCTCCCCGTCAAACAACTGCCCATCTTCCGCGGTGAGCAGAACGACAGCCTCCCATTGTTTGTGCACACGCTGAAGGGATGGGTCCACTGCAACCTGCCCAAGTTGGAGACAGCAGAATTGCTGAACCTGCTGGAAACAGCCGCATTTCCCTTTATGTCCCCTGCGCTCAACTGGTTCAGCGCACGCAGGTCTCATTACGAGGCAATGACGGTGGCAAATGCCATTGCATGCATGCTGGGCGAGCTGCAGGTGGAGTTCTGCCACCTGGTGCCAGACCCCACCAGCGAGCTGGTGGGCATGCGCCTGGCAAATGGTGAGCAGGTGAGCGCGTTTGCCATGCGCTTTGCAGAGGTGCACCGCCGCACCTCTGTGAAGGAGGAGGAGTCAATGCGCCTGCTGATTAAGGCAGTGGACAAGAACCAGCAGGTGCACCACCAACTGACCACCACCATGCTCACTCAAGGTACGGGCTGCACGGTGGCAATGTTGTGCAGAGTGGCTGAACAGGTGGCCAGGATGGGCCTGAGCAGCAGCAGCAGAAGTGGTGGGGTCCGGCAGGCAGAACCCAAGTCATCAGCTGCATCCTCATTCACGCGTCAGCCAAGGCAAGTGGGCAGGCAAAGTGACCAGTGCCCGAGGCACTCCTACGCCTCTCACACAGCACAAGAATGCCGGAAACTGCAGGCAGGGCCGCAGAACCACTCCTTTGCAGCGTCGATGCACGGTGCGCCGGATGCACAGCAGCAGCAGCAGCAGTTGATGTGGGCAGAGATGCAGAACTTGAGGTCACACGTGCAACAGCTCCAGCTGCAAACTCTTCCCCAGCCAGTGCACCCCGCAGGTCCATTCCAATCATATGCGGCGGCGGAGATGAGCAGGCGCCCAATGCACTCACAAGACACGCGCAACATGCAGGCAGGCAGGGGGGCGCCACCGCGGTACCCACCACACCAGCCGTGTGGCACCTACCACACTCACGGCACGCCCTGCCCAAACCCGCGGCAGCCGGGCTACCGCGCAGGTCCCCAGCCAGCCCACACATCGCCCCCAGTCTGACAACAGGCGCCGCCCGGCGCGCAGCGCACGTCCATGGCCGTGGCCCACGTGTTCCCAAGTCCTGCATCCATTCAGTACCCCCCAGCGCAGTGCTCATCCTTTGCGCTCACGCACAGTGCAGCACTGCCCACGTCCTTTTCAGTGCGCCCCGGGAACGACAGGGTGCTACGCTCATCGCGCGTGCCATCAGGCTTGCCGCAGGCGGGGATTGCAACCAACGTGGAGCCAGAGATTGGGGTGCCCACCACTTCCGCACCTCACACCTCCACCCTGCCAAGCGCAACCACAGATATCCACGACAACACGGAGGCCACCATCACGGTGTCTACTGCCACGTTGACGCAAGCACAGCTGATCGAGTTGGCAAGCCACAAATCC
>PUKZ01000162.1 GCA_003550725.1 Bacteroidales bacterium
AATTGAAACATTGATAAGAATTTTAATATTTAAACTTAAAAAAAGATTGTATTTTTGACACGAAAAAAATCAAATTTTATTTAATTGGAAATACAAAACATATTGAATGTGTTTAAATTTAATTATTAATTAAAACCTAAACAAATGAAATTTCCAGAAAATTTAAAGTACACTAAGGATCACGAGTGGATCAAAGTAGAAGGTGATGTTGTTTATGTTGGTATAACTGATTTTGCTCAAAACGAACTAGGCGACATTGTTTATATTGAAGTGGATGCTGTTGGCGAGTCGCTTGAAAAGGAAGAAACTTTCGGTACTATTGAAGCTGTTAAAACTGTATCAGATTTGTTTATGCCAATTACCGGTGAAGTAATTGAATTTAATGAAGAACTTGAAAGTGCTCCGGAAACAATTAATAAAGATCCTTATGAAGCAGGTTGGATCATAAAAATAAAAATGTCAAATAAAGAAGAATTAGACGAGCTTTTGTCTGCAGAAAATTACAAGGAATTGGTGCAATAAAAAAAGTGTAAACAAAGTCCCGGTGCAAAAAATCCATAAAGGTTTTAAATTTATAAAGTACCTGATGCCCTCTATTCTTTGGGGCGCAATAATTTTTTTTATAATCAGTATTCCTAAAAGTACAATTCCTGATAGCAGGCTGCTTGCTATTAAAAATATCGACAAAGTGATTCATATCACTATGTTTTTTATTTTCAGTTTTTTGTTATGCTTTGGGTTTTTAAAACAAAAAGTTTTACAACATCCACGAAATTATTTTTTGACTTATGCCATAATATTTGGTATTTTTTATGGAGCACTTACAGAAATAATGCAGGCAGTTTGGTTTGTATCACGTAGTGGTAATGTATTGGATTTTTTTGCTAATAGCTTGGGCGCAATTATTGGAGCCCTTGTTTTCAGGGCATTTTTTAATTTACAACTGTTTAAAAACTCTAAAATTCTTAATTGATTATTGGTTAATATTTTAACAGGTCATTTTTTTTTTGTAACTTTGCATAAAGAAGGTAGTATATAGAATAATTGAAGTGATTATTATAATTTATAATTTTAAAAGTTTTTTATGGAATCAAAAAAATCAAAAAAGGCTGACCTTGAAAGCAAAAGACCTTTGTTTTTCCAGATAGGACTTGTAATAACTCTTTTGATTGTGTTTTTTGCTTTTGACATTAGGCAATACGAAAGGCCGGATTTTGATTTGGGAACTCTTGAGTTAGATCTTATTGAAGAGGAGGATATCCCAATTACTCGCCCTGAAGAGCCACCACCGCCGCCGCCTGAAGCTTCAGAAGAGCTGGTAGTGGTTGAGGATGATGTGGAAATTGAAGATGAATTTATTGTTGATGCTGAAGCCGATCTGGACTACGAAATTCCTGATTATGAGCCTGTTGAGGTTGAGGAAGAAGAAATAGAAGATGATTATATCTTTGAAATTGTAGAAGATGAACCTGAATTCCCCGGTGGCCAGCAAGCTTTGCAGCAATATTTGAGAGATAATATAAGGTATCCGACAAGAGCCCGGGAATCCGGTGTTGAAGGAACTGTATTTGTTACTTTTGTTGTAGAACCTGACGGTTCAATTACTAATGTGGAAGTACTCAGAGGTATTGGTGCCGGTTGCGATGATGAAGCTGTGAGAGTTGTTCAAAATATGCCGAACTGGGAACCGGGTAAACAAAGAGGCCAACCCGTTAGAGTACAGTTTAATCTGCCTGTGAGATTCGTCTTAAACTAATAGTTATTACACAATAAAAATAAATTAAAAAGGCAGGGAGTAATTTCCCTGCCTTTTTAATTTATAAATCGTATTATAAGAAAAGATCCCCGGTTGAGTTGTTGTAAAAATGGTGGCGACCCAAAAAATCGCCCTGGTAAAACCATTCGTGAAATATCATCCTCCAATACTTGTAAAAAACATATTACCATAAAAAAGTTCAGGATTGGTAAATATCACTTCCAAAATAATCTTATTTGATGGTAACAGCTGATTCTCAATGGCCTAAAACAAAGAATTTCTGTCAAAAATCTGAATAATTTGTTCATAAATCCGTTAAAATATAATTGGTAAATTACCTCTAATTATATATGATTGACCGGTATTAATTTTTGACTTTTTATTTATTAATAGTTTAGAATTTTGCTTAACTTTAATGTATAAAAATAAGTCAGTATGGCTATTTTTTGGTTATAATATGTTTGCATATGATTGAAAATACCTGTTACCAAAAATCTAATTTATTATTTATTAAGAAATATACCTAGATTTTAATTCAAATAACAATTTAAATTTAAGCTCATGTTTTATCCTTTCAAAATTTGATTAAACAGGTTGGATAGAGTTCTCATGTTTTATCATTTTTTTATAAAATATGGCAGGATAGGATTGAAATTAAGTATAACCTAAAAATCTAAAATAAAAAATAACGGAAGTGAGCTAAAATGCTTATCTTTAAGGTGTTAAAACAATAAACAAAACACTTTAAACTCACTTCCGAGATGAAAGATAAAAATAAAAAT
>PUKZ01000184.1 GCA_003550725.1 Bacteroidales bacterium
AGGATTAAAGCCGCCAGAAGCAGGCCCGGCCAGGGCCTGGTTAGCATTTGATCCCAGCGGTCTTTTTTGGAAGGTTCCGGGGACTGTTTCCTATAGAAAACCCGGTTAACTAAAGCTTCTACATTATCCCAGGTAGCTTCCATTGCCGGATTTTCCGGAGTTATTTCCCCATCAGCGTGAAGATTAGCGAGCATCTGTTCCTGCAGGCGGTCAATCCCTTCGCCGCTAACCGCGATGGTGGGGATGACCGGCACATTGAGCTGTTCAGAGAGGGCTTCGACATCTATCAGGCAGCCTTTTTCCCGGGCCAGGTCGCCCCTGTTCAGGGCAACCAGCAGGGGGACTTTAAGTTCCAAAAGCTGAAGCAGCAGGTACAGGCCGGCCTCAAAGTTGCCGGCGTCAAGCACATAAACGATCAAGCAAGGTTTCTGTTCGGGATCTACTGCCACACTGCTCAAATCGCTGCAGCAGTCAGAAGGACTGAGCCGGGGGCAATCGCTGCCGGTCCGGCCACAGACCATTTCGACCGCTACTCTTTCTGCTTCGCAGGTGGCGCATAAAGAATACGTTCCCGGAACGTCGATCAGGTCAATTATTTCTGAGCCCAGCTTCATGGTGCCGCCGGCATAATCTACCGTTGTTCCGGTGTAGTTGGCCACCCTTACGTTTAAACCGGTAAGGCGGTTAAATATAGCGCTTTTTCCTACGTTGGGAGCACCCATCAGTAGAATGGTTTTGTTCATGCAGTCCCGGGTCTCCTCTAAACAGGTTGGATAATTATTTTTTCTGCCAGGCGCCGGTGTAAAGCTATCTGGCGTTCGCCGGTTTTAACTACTACCGGCCCTCCAAAGAGCTGATGGCCCCGGCAGTGCAGCATCCTGCCCTTTCGAATGCCCAGGGTGGAAAGCATTACATGATCCGGGACCTCCAGGACTATCCCGCTGTTTCCCGCTGACAATTCCAGTAAAGTGACCCGGTTATTAAGCTCAACGTCTAAATTTAAATCTTCTACCTTAAGGGCCATCAAAAATCACCTCCGGCTTGTTCTTCCTACAGGTTGGCGTATAACACGGAACAATCAAAAGTTGCCTGTTTCTGATCGATACGCCTGTTAAATAAGGGTCTGGAAGGGAGCCTGTCATACTGGTGTGCCGCCTCTAAGCGGGGGCTTCGGAAGACAAGGCGCGCCTCTTTCCCACCCCTGGCAACCAGGCTGTCCAGGATTTCTTGTTTCGGTTCTGCCTGAAGGGCGACCAGGGCAACATCGAAGTCATAGGGGAAAGGTTCCCGTCCATCATAACTCATTACAGAGATTAAATGATCCATGTTTTGAGCGGCTACACATTTACGGGCTACAGCAACCGCGTTTTGATCGTTGTCAATTGCCCAGATCCGGGCCCCGGTAAATTTAGCGATTAAAAGCGCTGTAAAAGGGATCCCCCCGCAGCCGATATTAAGGACCCGGTCCTTTGCGGTTATACCGGCCAGCTTGATTTCATTATTAACTACTTCATGATATATCCTGGAGTAAAGCGAAACCAGCATCCTGCTGGAAGCGATCTTTTTTTCCATAACTGCTACTACCGGTGCGACTATTTTCATCCACAACACCTGCCTGAACTGTAATGATTGTTTTCAATAACAACACTCTCTGCCCCTAACCTCGAAACGGCTTTTGTTACCTTAAAGGGATATTTTTCTTTCACATTAACCTGTGATGACTTAAACAAAGCTTTTTCCAACCATCGTGGATTATTCCTGTAAATCAATTTTGCTCCCGGTTTTATTTTATTCAGGGCTTGAAAAATAATATCTTCCTTTGGGCATACGTTTAATGAAATCCAGACTGCATCATAAGTTGAGCAATCTATGCACTTTCCATTCCTGGAGAAGATAGTGATTTTTGAAGAATAACCTTCTTCTTCCACCAGGGCCCGCGCTTTATTTACTGCTTCAACACTGCAGTCACAGGCGTCAACGCGGTAGCCTTTTTGGGCCAGGTACAGGGCTGTACAGGGGCAGGATCCGCACCCGATGTGCAGCACCGAGGCCCTTTCTATGAGATTGGCCAGGGTAAATTCTTTATCGAGCATGTCTGTGTAAAATATATTTGCGTACAGGGAAGAGACCCGGTGAGAGCAGACTGCCAACGATTCCAGGTGCTGAGCGATATTGAAAAATGGAGACACCCGTTTTTTAAAGCCAGGCTTCCTTTTATAATCTGGGTTACAACTTATATCAGTACGCGCGAGTACCTTTTTCAATTTTATCAACCTCTTCTTCCATTTTATTGCTTTATTTGCCCGGATATAAGGATCAGCTGCGCATAAGGGCAGCCAGGCCTTTTGTTTGTTTGTCACCCGTTTCTGCTGTGCTGCCCGTTTCTGCAGGAGGCTTATAGACCACCAGGTATAAGGCGCCCATGGCGGACCAGAGCAGAGGAATCCAAAAAGTGATCAAACGTGATATCAAAGCTACGGCCAGTCCTTCGGCAGGTGCTATTCCAAAAAAGGAAAACATTAAGA
>PUKZ01000038.1 GCA_003550725.1 Bacteroidales bacterium
CATCGGCTGGTCTCCCGCCATCTGGCTCATCATCGCGGTCGGTCTCCTGGCGATCGGGTGGCTGGTCTTCGAGGGTTGTCAGTGCACTCGTCGCCTCATCGATTTCCGTTTCGGGGTCACCCTGGCCATACTCGACCACACGGAACGTGTTAGTCAACCGTTGGACGGGACCGCGTGGGAATCCGATCGCGATCGCATGTCTGGCAACCTCGCCTGGGGTCCACGTGGGGTCGATCCGTCGGACTGCCAGCCGGACGAACGTCGCCCAGAGTCGTCGGATGGTGGCTCTCGCCGACTGTGGCTGGGTCTCAGATGGCGTCGCTGATGCTTCTTGGTCGGGGGCGGCGTCTGCTGGCGACGGATCGGGCGTCGATCGAAGCCGTGTCCTCACCAGTGTAGGGAGTCTCCAGAGCCTGCGGACGAGTGCTTTACACAGAGCGAGAACGGCGACACCGGGAGTCCGGACGATGCGGACGACAGTTGCTGAGAGTCGACTCCAGGTCAGTCCCTGTCTCGGGCGCAGGGCGTCTTCCAACCAGAGGATGACGCCCAATATGGCTTCGGTACGCCGACGGACCCACAAGCCGGTGCGTTGGCGGACCGCGAGAAGCGGGTCGGGTCGGCGTCGAACGAAGACCCCGAGTGCAACAACCCCGCCTGTCACACCACCTGTGAGGAGTGCCAGTGGCAACAGCCGGTTTTCGATCTGTACCGTCGTTTGGTGCCCCCCGTACGATCCCGTGACAGCCATCTCGGTACTGAGTGAGGCGCTCACGTTCGCGACCCCGTCCTCGTCAGTGGTGTCGACAGTGGTCCCATCATGAGCGATCTCCACGCCAGAAACGGGGGTCGAACCGACAGTCGCGGTGAGCGAGATCTCTTGACCGGGGAGTGCGAGGACGCTCTCCGATTCCGGGCTAAGTTCGAGCGCCCCGACCGCCACCATCCGCTCGCCCTCGATTCCCTCGCGAGTTACGGTCAAGGGCACCTCCGACGCGTCGAGGTCAGCCGGCACGTCGATTGCGGTTTCACCCGAGTCGTTGGTCGTCCCAACGACTTCGTCCCCGAGGGTTACGTCCATATCGGGCAACGGCTGGCCCCCAGCCTGGGCGGACACTGACGTCTCACCACCCAGGACCAGTGGCTCTGGATCCACGAGGAGTGTCACATCCGTGTTGACGGGGAACGTTGCAGTGGCCGGTTCGTCGTCTTCGGTCTCCACCGCGAGTGTGATCTGGTCTTCGAACGGAACGGTCGCGTTGAGTTCGCCCTGTTCGTCAGTGGTGCCGATTTGCTCGCCCTCGAGGGAAACCGGGGCGTCGACAAGCGGTTCATCCTCATCGGTGACTCGTACGATCACTTCCTCACCGGGTGCGGGGGGAACCGATGAGAGTTCGATCGTGATCCCGTTCGTGGTCTCTTCGGCCTCTGTGTCTTCCTCGTCACCATCGTCATCGCCTGCATCATCGTCACCCTCGTCGTCATCGCCTGCATCATCGTCACCCTCGTCGTCGTCATCTCCTGGGAAGGGGGACTCATCGTCTTCATCGATCGGCGTGGGATCGTCTGAGAATTCAGGTGGATCCAAGAGGTCCGCCATCGTTGGTGGCAGGCCAACCATCTCGCCCTCAGGGCCCACCGCCTCGGTTTCAACAGTCGTGCGGTCATCACTGGGTGTCGGATCAATTGGGACCCATCCGTACCCAGCGAAGTACACCTCAGTCCACGCGTGTGCGTTTACCGAACGAACGGCGTACGTCTCATCACCAGCTGCAGTTTCCTCCCCTGGGGCATAGCCTGTGACATACCGCGCGGGGATGCCTTCGGATCGGAGCATGAGTACCGTACTCGAGGCGATATACTCCGAGTTGGCCTCTTCCATCTCGAAGAGGAACGCATCGACGGGGTCACCATCATCGTGTGTCGCCTGGCGGTCATACGCTCTGTTGTCGTCGATCCAGTCGGTAACAGCGAGAACCGTTTCGTACGGCGTCCCTGCATCAGCCGTTATGTCGGTGGTTTTGTTTTCGACGCGGTCGGGGACCGTATCGGGCACCTGCGTGTACTGTTGCTCGATCGAGATTGGGTACGTCCCCCACGCATTTTGCAGGGCTTCTGGGTGGGCATCCGTTGGATAGTGTTCGACGGTGTACGTCCCTCCAGCCGCGTGTGGACTGTCAATGTGGACTCCCTTCTCGGGACTGACGGAAAGCGTCGAATCCTCGATGTCGAGATGGCGTAGCTCCCACGCCGTTGGAAACGCGATTGCTTCCTGCTCGAGCGTGATATGGGCGGCGACAGGTTCACCCGTTGGTCCCGTCGGCTGGAGGGTAGTCTCGTCGTCGTATGCCGATCGGTCACCACTTCGAATCCAGGCCCCATCGTCGTACTCGTCGTAGGCGTCAATCCGCCAGTACGCAGGGTCGTCACTCACCGCGACAAACTGCAGGTCGTCCGATTGGTTGACGAACGGATTCGTCTCGTTACCGATGGCTTCACCGATGG
>PUKZ01000195.1 GCA_003550725.1 Bacteroidales bacterium
ACACCTGGGCATATGACCCGCTTGAGGATAAATGGGAGGAGCTGGATATACCCGGTCCTACGGAAAGATCTTCATCAGCCTTATACTACAATTCACATATCGATGCCGCCGTTCTTTTCGCCGGAGAAGACTCTCAGGGTAGTCTCAATGACTTCTGGATTTTTCAACGGGGCAGCTGGAGCGAGATAGAGCCTTATGCATTAGAGGCGCCGGATAAGATAAACAGGGCTTGCGCTGCCTATCATGCACCCGCTGATAAAGGGGTGATATTTGGAGGCCGCCTGGAAGAGGGTGAGTCCGAAAAGGAATACAGCGACGAGACGTGGGCTCACAGGCTCTCAACTTCCGGGGTGTACACATCCGGGCTCTTTGATGCCGGGGAAGTTACCACGGAGCTTACATATGAAAATATCGACTGGAGTACAGAGGGGTTCAAGGGAGAAGTCAGATTTCAGTTTGCTTCTTCCGAAGACCCGCTGGCTTTTGATTTTAAAGGCCCCGACGGAAGTTCGGATAGCTATTATAAGCAGCCCGGAGAAATCGAATCTCATCATGAAAACAACAGGTATTTCAGATACCGCTTCTTCCTGGAATGTGACAGCCCGGGAGACTTTGATGTTCTGAAGGTTGTCTCCTCCTCAATAACTTATAATCACCTTCCTTCTTCGCCCACTCTGGCCGGGGCGCCATATTCCTCCGCTTCAGACGGAGGGCTCACCGGCGATCAGCCCCTGAGGCTTGCCTGGTTTAATGCTCAGGACCGGGATAATGACCCCCTCACTTACCGGCTGCAGGTAGCTGAGGATAAAAATTTTACTCAAATGATTAAAGATGCTGATGGGATTGAAGAGATGGATTCCCCTACAGTTGAATTTGTTTATCTTGAGCATGGCGGGCCTTATTACTGGCGGGTGAAAGCCCGGGATGAAAGCGGAGCCGGCGAGTTTTCCGGAAAGTGGTCCGTATATGTAGATACCGTGCCCCCTGCCGGCGTTGATTCGGTATCTGCTTCAAGGCCTGATATAAACGGGGCTGTAAAACTGAAGTGGGATTCTCCTGACGAGGGTGAGCTGTACCGCATACGGTGGTCGGATGAATGGGAAATTAACAGCGATGCTCGCTGGAGCGGGGCAGAAGAGGATGAGTATATTTATATGCCGGGGAGTATCGAGCCAGACCAGCAGGAGTCTGTTGTTATTGAAGGGCTTGATGATGATACCACATACTGGTTTTCAGTGAGGCTTGAAGATAAAGCAGGCAACCTGGGTGAATTTTCACCGTCTGCCTCATGCAAGACTAATTCTCCGCCGGAAATAGAGCTGACTTCCGGGGTTGAAGGGGAATGGGGAACCGCCACAGAAGAGGAATCCCCTTATATCTTTATCAGCTGGGATATTTATGACCCTGATCCCGAGGATTATCATGAAACCGATATCCTGCTGGCTCAAACACCGGAAAGTTCTTATGATATAATCGCTGCGACAGGGGTTGAGGGTACGGAGTATAAATGGGATACCCGCCATGTGAAGAACGCCCCCGAATATTCGCTAAAATTGATAGCGCGGGACCAGCGAGGGCTTGAAGGCACTGTCTCTACGGGAACCCTAAATATTACAAACCATAATGAGCCTCCCGAGGTTGAAATAATATCTCCTTCTGAAGGGGTTCTCTGGCAGGGAATAAACTATATTCAATGGGACTGGCATGATCCCAACAGAACCGACACCGTATATTTTCAGGTGCTTATATCAACCGACGATGGAGAAAATTTTTCATATCAGGAAAGGTATATTCCGGAAGGGGAAGCCTCTTACGAATGGGGAACGGGAAACTATCCCGATTCGCCTGAAGTGGTGGTAAAGGTAAAAGCTGTTGACTGCGGGGGGTTAACCGGGAGTGATACTTCCGGTCTTTTTGAAATAAGAAACAAGACCCTTCCCCCTGAGCCGTTTGAACTTGTTTCGCCTTCAGAGGGTGAGTTTATATATACAAAGGATACGGCTTTCAGGTGGGAGTCTTCTGAAGATCCCGACGGGGGAGAAGTAAAGTACACTTTTTTAATATCTGAAAATGAAGAATTCACTCCTCATGAAGCCTATGAGAATTTAAGTGAAGTAGAGAAAAACCTCAAGCTTGAGGATGAGACGATCTATTATTGGAGGGTTGACGCTTATGATGAAAACCTGGTCATAAGGAATAGTGAAGTCAGGCAGTTTGCGGTAAACCTCACCCCCCCCAGGATTCTTGAGGTGTGGCCTGAAGACGGCGACTGGATGGTAATGACAGGGACCGAAACAGTAAAGGTTCGTTTAAATAAAGACCCTTCTTCCGATATAATTCTTTCAAACCATATTTATCTGAGCGATAATTATTCTGAGAGCGTGCGGCGGGTTGTATCCTATGATGAGAAGGAGCATATTGTTTCAATAAGGCCCTATAGCGGGTGGAATTTCAAACCGTCAAGGGTATATACCTTAACTTTTTCCGACGGCTTTGTGGACA
>PUKZ01000126.1 GCA_003550725.1 Bacteroidales bacterium
TTGCTTAATTGATTTAATTACAGATTATTGCCGCATTTTTTAGCAACAATAACAATTGTTGTATGGGATTTTTATTTTCAATTATAATAGGTTGGTTTTATATGAGAAAAAAGTTTAAAAACTTAATAGTGAGAAAGAGTTTCTGTTTGGCATTGTATATCAAGAAGCGGAATAAAATCGAAAAAATTGGATACGTGCCGAAATGCACGTCTGTACAATGCTTTACGGATTCAGCAAAGTGAGACGTGCCGGAGAGGCACGTCTCAACTGCGTAGCATCCAAAATATTGAAAGAGACACCTTCTTATATAATTACTAACTAACTATTTATTCCATATTAACCTCTTCGTCATTTTTAATTGCTTCGTCGAATCCTTCGATTACAAAGGTGTTTTCAGAAAATTCTTTTTGTTCAATTATATTTTTTTCTTCAACAATATGATGAGCTTCGATTTTTTCTTTTTCGCTATTTTCAGCTTCTTCTCCGTAATACAAAGGTCCTTCGATACCTAATGGGAGGCCTACCAATACCCATATAATGAATTTTGGTATCCTTGCTATCATAAATGCTATTGCATATGGTATCATCATAGATATCAGGGTACCTATACCGGCGGTTTTATCATATTTTTGTACAAAGACTATTACCAGGGGAAAGTATGGTAGTAGTGGTGTGAGGATATTTGAATATGAATCACCTATACGGTATGCTGCCTGGGTTATTTCGGGTGAAAAGCCCATTAGCATTAGCATAGGCACAAAAATAGGTGCCAGGAGAGCCCATTTTGCAGAAGCACTTCCCATAATAAGGTTAACTAATGAAGAAACAAGAATGAAAGCGATTAATAATGGTATGCCGGTAAATCCTATTGCAGTCAGGCCTTCTGAACCTTTTACCGCTAAAATACTACCCAGGTTAGACCAGTTAAAATAAGCCACGAATTGTGCTGCTACAAATGCTATTACTATGTATAGCCCCATAGTTGACATTGATTTGGATGTCATATTAGAAACATCTTTATCAGATTTAATAGTTTTAGAAATCCTTCCATAAACAAGCCCTGCTACGAAGAATATTATCATCATAATAGGTACTATTGAATTATAGAAAGGTGTGAAGCTATGAGTACCAAGGTTTTCATCATATTCTCCTCGTAAAATGCCTTCTGATGGGATAACCGCTAATGCCACCAGGCCTAGAACTACTAATACGGAGATAAAAGACCATTTAAGGGCCTTTTTTTCAAGTGGGGTAATTTCTTTGCCTGATTCATCATCCGTATCGTCGCCTATACCTCCTCCCGGCTTGTATTCTCCAAGCCTGGGCACTATTATTCTTTCGGTTACCCATGTGCCGGCAATACCTACTAATGGTACGGAAGCTGCCATGACATAATAATTGGAAAGCGGATTTACTGTATATTTAGGATCAATAATGTTAGCTGCGGGTTCGGTAAAAGCTGCAAGCATTGGATCTAGCCCGGTAGGCAGCACATTAGCACCAAATCCACCCGAAACACCTGCGAATGCAGCAGCAATACCTGCAAGTGGATGCCTGCCCATACCAAGAAACAATGTCGCCCCTATAGGAATGAGTATAACATAACCTGCATCTACAGCAACTGAACTAAGCATACCTGCCACAACAATTGAAAAAGTAATTAATTGTTTTGGAACTTTCGAAACAAATACCCTTAAAGCAACTTTTATCATCCCGGTATATTCTGCAACACCAATACCCAGCATAACAACAAGAACAAGCCCCAGGGGCGGGAATGAGGCAAAAACATCTACCATCTCCGTGAAAATCCTTTGCAAACCATCCCTGGTAAGCAGATTTTCAACAACAATATGCTCGGCTTCTACATCGGTACCTGGGCCAGTACCAGGCCTTAAAACACTAACTCCACTAAATATCCAGGATAAAATAAGAACAATACCCATCAAAATAGCAAACAAAGTTACTGGTTGAGGCAACTTGTTGCCTATTATTTCAACTTTGTCTAATATTTTCTTAAAAACGCCATTACTTTTTGTTTTATCGTTTGTCATAATATTAATATTTACAGTTAATTTTTAAGTTAAAATTAAAATTGAATATGCATTTATTATAAAAAAGTCTTCAATAAAAATTAAATGTTCCGGCATCGTAAAGTTAACTAAACTGATTTATACTACATTGGATTAAAAGCCTTTACCGCAATATACAAGCTTTTTAAAGCTGAGATATTACATTAAATAAAATGCCAAAAATAAGTTTAATAAGCTTTTTGGCAAAAAAAATATGCATTTATTAAAAATTATTTTTTAAATTAATTTGACACATAATCCCCGATAGGCTATCTGACTTTATTAACAATAAAATATATAAATGTATTAAAATATTTAATTTTGAAAAAAACAGTATTGTATGATAATTTAAACTTGCATTCAAGGTAAACTACCTGACAATATGAACTACACCATTTTTACGTTTCGTTACTCCTAAGCGTTTATAGGTTAGAACATAATAGTAAACGCCGTCGGGTGCACCGGATCCATCCCACCAGTTGCCAAAATAATCTGAATGTTCAAAAACTTTTTCACCCCACCTGTTGTATATTACTATTTGTGCGCTTTCGTAGTTTTCAAGGTTTAGAATTTCAAAATAATCATTAATGCCACTATTATTTGGGGTAAAAACATTTGGTATTACCAGGTCGCAATTTTCTTCTGACACATCTTTATCGAAAGAAGCAATGCAACCTGTTTCAGTGTCAGTAATGTCTACCCGGTACAAGCCGGTTTCTTTCACTAACAGGGTATCATATATTCTACCGGGAAGTTCTATATCGTTATAATACCAGCTGTAAGTCCAGTTATGTCCGGTATGGTTAATTGGATAAACAGAGAGTATTGTAGAGTCACCTTCACAAAACGGCAATTCAATATATGATTTGATTTCGGCTTTAGGTATTCCTATAACATTTACTGATACTGTAGTATCGTAAGTACAATTAAAATTATCGGTAATTTCGAATGTGAATTCATAATCGCCCTTATCTTCTTTGCTAACCGTAGCAGGATTTGCTTGAAGGTCATGACTGTTATCGTACCATGTTTCGTTTACTATTTCGGGCGTAAAAATTAATGAATCGGGGTAAATATCTTCATTAAATAAGAGTCGCCAACCCGACATAAAACCGTTATTTCCATCTTGTATGTCATCGGTAACAATAAGCGTCCATTCTCCGTTTAGGGGTGAACCTTCAAATTCTTCGAATGATTCTTCAGGCTCATAGTTTCCCGGGGGGATATAAGGAGCGTTTGGATAGTAATTACCGGCATTGTCATAATATGCATGATACTCCGGTTCAGCTTCATTAATAAGTCCATATTCGGGTGTTGGTGTAAAACAATATTTATAACCGACTCCCGGGGTTACAGTGTCCTCTACCACGGGTTCGCCAAGATTGGCATAGTAATCGCCTCCATAATTTTTTAGCATTACACTGTTACCATTCGGGCATTTGAGCTCAAAATGCAATTGCCTGCTATCAACATGGTCAATAAACAGACAAATACTACCAAAATCGTCTTCTGATTCAATAATATCATTATCGTCAAAAACATCAAATTCTAAAGTTGATTTGTAAGATTGGGTGGTTCCATCAGGTATAGCTACAGTGTCCATAATTTCTGTTTTAAACCCAATCCATGTAACCATATTTGCTTCGCCAAAAAGAGTAAAAAATTCTTCTGCACATGCTGTATCAACACTAGGGCGTGTTTCATCAAAAGTTGGTTTGGTTCCTACCTGTACAGTTTCATAAAGATCAATTTCGCAATTATGCTCAGGCTCAAAAATATTAACGTGAAAAGAATATGCGCCGGGATCAAAAAAATCATAGTAAAGAGTTGATCCTAAGTGGGTTTCATTGTTGTAAAACCATGTGTATTCTATCATGTCGGGATCAAACTCTATATCAGGATCTTTATAATAACCCTCTGCAATGAGCTTTACCTCACCGATGCCAGGGCATAACTTCATGGTTTCAAATTCTGTGGTTACATCGGCAGTGAATAATTCACAAATATCGTAGCAATTTATCTCAGCCCACCATCCTTTTCCATGTTCTGAAGGTGACGAAATAAATTTAAAATGTAAAGTGTCGGAAGTTGGAAATATGATCTCTCCGGCTAAATCATCATCTTCACCGGCTTCAAACAATAGTTTTGCGTCGTCATTTTCTCCATCATAAATATAAAGGTAATCGCCAGGACCCAGATCAAAAAATGCAAACTCCATTGAGAAATAGGGTCGATCATCATCCGAACCTGTAAATGTTACAGAATAATTCTCCTCTGAACCATAAGTGGTAAGAGTGTCTTTACCACTGTCAACAAAAAAACCGGAACAAGCTTCGATAGTTTGGCTGTCATGTAAATCAATTGGGTAAGTTATTTGTGTGAAAACTTTATCTGAAAATAGAGATAGCATCACAAATGTAAGTAAGAAAACCAGGCTAAATGATCGTTTCATATAAATCAAATAAGTTTTCAATCATTCAATTAAAAAACAATACGCTTATTATTAAATTTTATTTTGTATTATTGAAAATAAAGTTTTTTACAGGCTTATTGTTAATTCAAATTTATTGACCGGATTATTTTCATTTTTATCCCTACCAACCGGTTAACTTTTAGTCTATTTATAAGTTGAATAAACTAACCTTGCAGTTTTTTATAAAAAATATTTTTTTATCAAATGCAAAAATATATTTTTATACGCCAAAATTAGTAATTATGATATAAATAATAAATTATTTTTGTCTTAATAAATATATGATTATCATTTACTATAAATATTTTAAGTGGTTTTTATGAAATTATTTTTAAGTTAAAAAACATAATACCAATTTAAAACGAATAAAAATTACATTAAAGCAAAAAAAAATTTAATTTCTTTATAATAACAATATATATTTGCAGTGAAATTAAAATGATTTACAAACTTAAAATTTAAATAAACATGGCTTACGTAATCAATGAAGATTGTACTGCATGCGGAAGCTGCATTGACGAATGCCCGGTGGATGCTATCAGCGAAGGTGATATTTACAAGATTGATCCTGATATTTGCACAGATTGCGGTGCTTGCGCCGATGTGTGCCCTGTTGAAGCTATTCATCCCGAATAAGGTATCTTATTTGTAAGTAGCTTACAAATTATGTAAAAAAGCCCGTATTTTTATGATGCGGGCTTTTTCTATTTTGTTGATATGGTTACTTGTTATTGATTTATTTTCATGACAGATTTTAAATATTGTATTTTTGTACTTTATTTTAATTTTTATCTATATAATTTAATGAATTTTGAAAACTGCCGGGAAAGAATATAAACTAAGCGAAGACGGTGAAAAGGTAATGTCTTTCTGGTCTCACCTGGATGAGCTTCGCGGTCATTTGATTCGCTCATTTATTATGGTGGGTTTAATGGCAGTTATTGCATTTTTAAGTAAAAATATAATATTTGATTATGTAATACTGGCTCCCAAAGAACCCGATTTTATTACTAACCGTTTGTTTTATCAATTGGCTGAGGCTTTGTCAATGCCGGCGCTTAAAATTAATGTTGACCCTGTAAAAATAATAAACATTGAGATGGCAGGGCAATTTACAATTCATATTCTTATTTCATTAGTAACCGGTATTATTATTTCTATTCCCTATCTTTTATGGGAGTTATGGCGTTTTATTATGCCTGCTCTTAATCCTAAAGAGAGGGCCAACAGCAAAGGTGCTGTATTTGTTACATCCTTGCTTTTTTTAACCGGGGTGTTGTTTGGATTTTTTTTGATTGTTCCGTTGGCTGTTAATTTCCTTGGGTCATACCAGGTTAGCGGCCTGGTTGAAAATCAAATAGCATTACGCTCATACATTACTACGGTTACCACTCTGGCTTTAGGAGTAGGACTTTTGTTTGAGCTTCCTATAATGGTATATTTTCTCAGTAAAATTGGCATACTTACACCTGTTGTCATGCGTAAAAATCGCAAAGTAGCTGTAATAATTATAATTGCCCTCTCAGCAATTATCACCCCACCGGATGTGATTAGCCAAATACTTGTGGGGCTTCCAATAATTGTTTTGTATGAGTTAAGTATAATTATTTCTAACAGGGTGTACCAAAAAAGATTACGACTGGAAAATTAATCTTTGTATAAGTAAATTTAATTATAACATTTTTACTATTGTTATTATAGAGAAATGGTTTAACCGGTTAAATGTTTTATAATGGTAAAATTAGTTTTTATTGTAGTTGGTGTGTCGCGGGAAGAAAATGTTGGAGCAGTTGCCCGTGCAATAAAAACTATGGGTATACAGGCTTTATATTTAGTTGATCCACAGTGCAATCACCTGGGCTCCAAAGCATTATTCACGGCTCACGGATCACAGGATATACTTGAGAAAGCCAGGATCTACAATCAATTTAAAGAATCTGTATCGGGTTTAGATTTAGTTGTAGGCACAACAGCAAAGAAAAGGAGCGTACATGAGGATTATCATTGGGTTGAGGATTTGCCTGAAATAATAACAGGCAAAGGAGAAAGCTTAAATACTGCAGGCATAGTGTTTGGATGTGAAGAATCGGGTTTGACAAATCATGATTTATCTATGTGTCATTTGGTATCTAAAATACCTATGTATCGAAACTATCCTTCATTAAATCTCGGCCAGGCAGCCATGGTATATGCTACTTATTTGAGTAAAATAACTTTAAACTATAAAAGTAAAGCTGAAAAAGAAGTTTCCGGTGTTGAACTGCCAGTTGTTCGTAAAAAGGCAAAACAAATATTGATTGACGTTGGTATTGACCCAAACGGAATTATTTATCCCCGGATAATGGAAAGGCTCATGATGATGAATAAAGATGATATTAACCTTTTTCATTCGTTTTCGAAGTACTATCTGCAAAAATACCACCGAAGAATCAGGTAATTTTTTTTATACCGTCATTTCTCCTCTTAATGGAGTTTGTAGGTATTTTTTGATTCGTGCATGCGAATAATTATTTCCAAACAGATACATCATTTTTGTTATTGCAGCCTCGTATGTGATATCATATCCGCTTAACACGCCGGCTTTTCGTAATCCGAGGCTGGTTTCGTACTGCCCCATTTTTACTGAACCTCCCCTGCACTGCGAAACATTAAAAATAATAAGACCGTTTTTTATTGCTTCCCTGATTTCTTCAAGGAACCATTGCCCGGTTAATGCGTTTCCCGAACCAAATGTTTCAAGTACTAAGCCTTTTAAGCCTTTGATATTAAGCACAGATTTTATGTATTGCTTTTGAATGCCGGGAAAGAGTTTAAGACTTGCTACATTGGCATCCATGTTTGTAAAAATACGAAATTCATGATTTTTGTCTTTATGTATTGCCCGGTGGTTATATTTTATTTCAACCCCGGCTTCTGCAAGTACAGGATAATTAACTGACCTGAATGCCTCAAAATGCTCTGCATTATATTTATGGGTACGGTTACCTCTGTATAGTTGATATTCAAAGTATATACACACCTCAGGTACTATAGCACGACCGTCTTTTGTGGCAGCTGCAATTTCAATGGCAGTTATAATATTCTCCTTACCGTCGGTGCGAATCATCCCTATTGGCAGTTGGGAACCTGTTAAAATAACCGGTTTTGACAAATTCTCCAACATAAAACTTAAAGCTGAAGCAGTATATGCCATAGTATCAGATCCATGAAGTATAACAAAACCATCATAACTATCATAATTTTCCTCTATTATATTAGCTATACGTACCCATATACCGGGTTCCATATCAGAAGAATCGATTATTGGATCAAAAGAGATATTATCAATTTTACATTTAAATTTTTTTATTTCAGGAATTTGGTCATATAAATGCCCGAAATCAAAGGGCTGAAGAGCCCCTGATTCACTGTCCATCATCATGCCAATTGTTCCTCCAGTGTATATTATCAGTATTGCAGGTTGGGATATCATTATTATTTAAAATATTAAAATGTTATTATAAAGCTTATCATTTCTATTGAATGTAAATATACTTGATCAAAAATATTAAGGTTCTTATCAAAAATTATTTAACTTGAAAAGGTTAACTGCATTTTTGGTGGTGATATTTGCAACTTTATCTTTATTAGTGTTTTTAATTTCAGCAATTTTTTCAGCTATATAGATTAGGTAGCTGCTTTCGTTCCTTTTTCCTCTTTTTGGTACTGGAGCAAGATAAGGAGCATCGGTTTCGATCAATATGTTGTTTAAATCAATTTCTTCAACGACTTTTTTTATTTTACTGTTTTTGTAGGTAATTACACCGCCGACTCCTATCATAAACCCCAGTTCAATCACTTTGTATGCCTGTTCTGTATCACCGGGAAAACAATGAAAAACACCACGCAGATTTTTATTCTTATAATTTTCCAGAACATCAAAGATTTCTTTCAGACTGCTACGTGAATGGATTACTAAAGGTAAATTATAACTGATAGCAAGCTCTATATGTTTTTCAAAAGCTGATAATTGTTGCTTGAAAAAAGTTTTGTCCCAGTAAAGGTCTATACCGGTTTCTCCAATTGCACAAAAGTTAAATACGTTTAGCTTTTCTTCGACCAGTTCAATCTGTTTTTCGTAGTTTTTTTTTATTGATGTAGGGTGTATAGCGATCATGGGAATACATTTTCCCGGAAATTCATTGCTTAACTTTAGCATTGGTTCTATAGTGCTTTGGTCAACGTTTGGCAAAAGCATACGGCCAATACCATTATTAACAGCCCGTTTTACTGCTTGTTGACGATCAGTGTCAAAGTGATCAAGATATAAATGTGCATGGGTGTCTATTAGTTGCATTGCGAAAGACTTTAATATTACGGCAGTAATAAACAGATTATTAATAATATCAAAAAAAATTATTCAAAACTAAACTCAAACCGGCAAAAAACTTTTCAGAAAAAAAGATGAATAATTATGAAATACTTTCATTATTTAGAGTTTTATCTCATCATTATTTTTATTGTAAAACTTGTATTGAAGGAAATGATATGATAATGATGGTTTTATTTTTATCCACTTTTTATATTTAAAAATCCATTTCCATCGCATTGGAAATAAACCTTTAGTAAGGTAGGCATATATGTATGGATGAACTTTTAGAGTCAGATTTTTTTCGTTTTGCTCATAAATGAGATATCTCAAATTATTTTCTATTTCATCAATAAAGATAATGCTGGGTTTTATTTCGCCAGAACCACCACAAGCGGGGCATTTTTCAAGGATCTCAACGTTTGTTTCTGTACGTACGCGTTGCCTGGTAATTTGGACAAGTCCAAATTTACTTGGGGGCAAGATGTTATGTTTAGCCCTGTCTTTTTTCATCTCTTCTCTCATCTGTTCAAAGAGCTTTCGCCTGTTTGCAGGGTTTGTCATATCAATAAAGTCGATAACGATAATGCCACCCATATCTCGTAATCTAAGCTGGCGGGCAATTTCTTTTGCTGCTTCAAGGTTTACTTCCAGTGCATTGGTTTCCTGGTTATTTTCCGACTTTATTCTTTGCCCGCTATTAACATCTATTACATGTAATGCTTCTGTGTGTTCAATAATGAGATATGTGCCGCTTTTTATTGAAACTATTTTTCCGAATGAACTCTTAATTTGTTTTTCTACTCCAAAGTGTTCAAATATTGGTGCTTTACTTTTATAAAGTTTAACAATATCGGTTTTGTCGGGAGCAAAAGTTTTAACATAGTCATTAATTTCTTCGTATAAAACAGGGTCGTTGACATGAACATTGTTGAAAGATTCATTGAATAAATCCCTTAGCATAGCCGATGTACGATTTAACTCTCCAAGAATCATCTTAGGAGGTGCAGCCCCATTTAGTTTTTCAGCAAGTCGATACCATTTTGCAATTAGGTCTTTAAGATCAGAATCCAACTCAGCTACCATTTTGCCCTCGGCAACTGTACGGATTATTACCCCGAAATTATTGGGCTTGATGCTTTGGACAAGCCTCTTGAGACGGTTCTTTTCGTCAGTGTTTTTAATTTTTTGGGAAACTGAAATACGATTGGAAAATGGTACTAAAACAAGGTAACGACCGGCCAATGAAATGTCACTGGTTATGCGAGGACCTTTTGTAGATATTGGTTCTTTGGCTATTTGAACCAATATAGGTTGGTTTGAGGATAAAACATTGGTTATTTTACCGGATTTCTCAATCTCTTCTTCTGTAATGAAATTTTCCATGGGTAAAGCTTTAGTTTTTCCACCCATAGCAAGTTTAGTGTATTTGTTGAGAGAATTAACCTGGCTGCCCAAATCCAAATAATGTAAAAATGCATCCCTTTCATAACCAACATCCACAAAAGCAGCATTTAACCCGGAAATTATTTTTTTTACTTTCCCAAGATAAATATCGCCAACGGAATAATCATTGTTTTTCTTCTCCCTGTGAAGCTCTACTAGCTCCTTGTCTTCTAAAAGAGCTATAACAACTTCCGTTGAATCGGAATTAATTATTAATTCTTTATTCACATTAAGATAATTTTTTTGCTAAGCGGAAAATCTCACTCGACCAGCAAAATATGGAAGGATAATGTAATGTCGATATGTAACGCGTTAAATAAAATTACATAATACCCGCCTTTGGTATTATGTAATTTTATTTATAAACTTGTTTAAATTTTTTGCAGTACAAAAAAGGTTACTTCTTCTTATGCCTGTTTTTTCTTAGGCGCTTTTTCCTTTTATGTGTAGCCATCTTGTGCCTTTTTCTCTTTTTTCCGCTTGGCATGATATTTATTTTTATAATTCTTTATTATTTGAAAACTATTTAGCCGGAACTTTTACCGACTCTTTTACTTCGCTCACAAAATCCTTTGAAGGCTTAAAAGCCGGAATGCAATGAGCGGGAATAATAATAGTAGTATTTTTTGAAATGTTTCTACCGGTTTTTTCAGCTCTTTCTTTTATAATAAAACTGCCAAAACCCCTCAGATAAACATTGTCTCCTTTAACCAGTGAGTTTTTCACTGTATCCATAAAAGCTTCAACTGTCTTTTGCACATCAACTTTTTCTATGCCTGTTTTATTTGCAATTTCTGCAACAACTTCTGCTTTTGTCATAATAATAATTTTTTTAATATTTTATATTTTAACTATCTTATTTCGAAAACGGAACGCAAATATAATTCTTTTATTCATAAAAAAAAAAACAAAAAATGTATTTTCCGGGTTTAAAGTTCAAGCATCAAAGGCAACTTTTATCAATAAAGGAGAAAGGAGATAATTAATTTATTTCTCAAAACAAAGAACAGAAATATATTTCATTAGGTTTTGACTGATAAAGTTTTTCTTTAGCCCTCTAATCTCCTGCAAAAAATAGCTATGAGAAAACATTTAATCTTATAACAAAGATATGAAATTCAAACTTTATTATAACCTAAAAATCTAAAATAAAAAATAACGGAAGTGAGCTAAAATGCTTATCTTTAAGGCATTAAACAAAATAAACAAAACACTTTAAACTCACTTCCGAGATGAAAGATACAAATAAA
>PUKZ01000091.1 GCA_003550725.1 Bacteroidales bacterium
AAAAACAATTTACTATGAACAGAAATATGATAAAACTAAGCTTACCACTATTGTTATCTTTAATAATTACATCATGCAATTACCTGCCTGAATCATGGATTGATGCCATTAGCGGTGCAACTTATATAATTACTCTTGATGCTAATAGTTTGTACCATCAAACTGATGAAATTAGTCTTGAAAAAGGTGAGTTGGAAATAGCCGGAGAAGTTGAAGGTGCCGGCAAAGTCAATTTCCGTAATTATTTTAAACGTGAAGTTTATATTAAGAAATCAACCTATAATAAAGAAGAAGGTGTTAAGTTTGTTGGGGCTTACAGGTATAGAGGATATTCTCTGTTTGACTTACTTCATAATTTTGTTATGGATAAAAAAAACCATAAGGAGTTTGGCCCTATTACTGATGTTTATATTGTTGTAGAGAATGATAAAGGAGAAAGTGTTGTATTTAGTTGGTCCGAGATATTTCATGTTAAAAACCCCGGACAGGTTTTGATTGCAACTGAAGTGGCTCCTATAGAGCCTTATGGTGTAGAGGTTGATTATCCGATGGGAGATAAATGGAAACTGGTTGCGGGAAATGACATGTTTGCTAACCGTGAACTGGAAAATCCTGTAAAAATTACTGTTTATTCATTTGATGAAAAAGAATATCCTATAGATAAAGATCTGGAGCCTTTATACAGTGATGAAATTAGCATTGTTTTTGAAAATAAAGATGAAGATTTTACTATTTCCCCGATAAAACGGGATAATGATACTAACATAACTTATAGTTCAACCTTTTATGGCATGCGTATGGGATATCGTCCTAAAACCGAATTTACACCTCCTTGTTTGCATTCAAAGCTTGAGAAACATATAGATAGATATGATCCCGAAATGTGCAGGCATGGCCTGGTTTGTTTTGTTAGTATTGACGGGTACCGGGCTATCTATAGTTACAGTGAATTATTTAACAGAACAGACCAGATAAGACCTATTCTTGCTATACCAGATGAGGGTGAAGGTGGCTATTACAGGAATTACCATCCTATGGATTTTTATGCCGATCGTTCAGTAAAAGCTTTGGCTGAGATATATTTCTTTAAATTATTATAATTTTACAAACCATTAACATCAAAACAATCATACTTCAACTTTAATGTTCAGAAACTGGAAAATAAAAATACTTTTTATAGCGCTTGGGGGCTTTATAGTATTGTTCATAGTAGCACCAATAATCGGGGTGTATTTAAAGACTTCATTTGAAGATTACGGTTTTACGATTGCGGATGAGCAGGTTCGCCGCAGTATTGGACTGACTCTTTATGCTTCGATGGTTGGAACTGTTTTGTTTGGAATAGGTGCCATACCTTTGGCTTACATTCTGGCACGAAAGAGTTTTCCGTTAAAAGGTATTGTTAACGGTATTATAGATTTGCCGGTAATTATCCCTCATTCGGCTGCCGGTATTGCTTTGCTTGGAGTGATTTCACGCAACACCCTTGTCGGACAGGCAGGCGAATCGGTTGGAATAAGCTTTGTTGGCGGTATTGCTGGCATTGTTGTGGCTATGGCGTTTGTCAGCATTCCTTTTTTGATCAATGCTGCCCGTGATGGGTTTGCTTCAGTACCCGAAAGGCTTGAAAAAGCAGCTCTTAACCTCGGTGCTTCGCCACTGAAGGTCTTTTTTACAATTTCACTGCCACTGGCTAAAAAACATATTATTACCGGATTAACCATGATGTGGGCACGCGGCTTGAGCGAATTCGGCGCAGTGATCATCATTGCATACCACCCGATGGTAACTCCGGTGCTTATCTGGGAACGTTTTGCATCATACGGGCTGCAATTCGCAAGGCCTATTGCCGCTGTTTATATGGCAGTATGTTTGATTATTTTTGTTGCTATGCGACTATTAACACGTAATACTTATAATGCTAAGACTCGATAACATATCAGTAAACCTTGGCGAATTTTCGCTAAAAGACATCAACCTCCGGGTATCCGAAGGCTCTTATCTTACCATATTGGGCTTGTCGGGTGCCGGCAAAACAGTACTGCTTGAAATAATTGCCGGTTTGCTGAAACCTGACAGTGGCGATGTGTGGATCAATGAAACAAATATTACTCAAATGCCCGTTCAGAAACGAAAGATCGGGCTTGTTTACCAGGATCTTTGCCTGTTCCCTCACAAAAACGTAAAATCCAACATTGCATACGCCCTTAAAAACAGGAAAATGAACCGTGGTGAGATAAATAAACGCATAGATGAACTTTTAGAACAAACCGGCATATCACATCTGAAAAATCGCTACCCCGACTCTCTTTCAGGGGGTGAAGCACAACGCGTGGCACTTGCCAGGACACTGGCATCAAATCCTGAGATACTTTTACTTGACGAACCCCTTGCCAGCCTCGATGTTAAACTGAAAGCCGAATTGCGCAGCCTGCTGAGAAAAATTAATGAAACTGGAAAAACAGTACTACATGTTACCCATGATTATACCGAAGCAGTGACACTAAGTTCTCAAATTGCCGTAATAGAAAACGGCAACCTCATGCAAACAGGTACACCGGAAGAAATTTTCCGTAACCCCAAATCAGAATTTGTCGCAAGGCTGTCAGGGTATAAAAACCTGTTCCCATGTAAAATTGATGAAACAACCAATGAGGACATTAAAAAAGCCGTTTTAAAAAACAATGTAGAAATATTTTTTACAGGCAACTCACATGTTAAAGGCCAGGGGTTTATTGTTGTTCCATCTGAAGATATAATCATTTCTGAAAAAGAAATAAGCTCTTCAGCTCTTAACCATTTCAAAGGCATACTGAAAAAGTCCATTATTCATGGAAACTCAATTGATTTAATAATTGATGCCGGGATTGATTTTTCAGTAACCATTACACACAAATCTCAAAAAGATTTGGACTTAAAACCCGGCAAAGAGGTATGGCTTAGCTTTAAAGCCTCTGCTATTAAGTTCATCAAAAAATAAACAATTATTTTTCTGAACCTCTGCTATTCATCTCATAATTTAGCAATATCAGCATATTAAAAATTACTTATTATTAAATTCCTCCTAATTCATTAATCTGCTGTAAAAAGTAAATAATATTCTTTATCACTTAATATAGTTATTAAGCAAAGATTTGCAAAAATATTTCTCCTGTCTTCCGGATGGGACACCCATTTTTCAAAGTGTAAATTAATAACTAATTGATTATATGATAATTGTATTGCAAAAATTAATTTTACAATTTTAGCGCCGGTAATTTACATAAGCACCCTGGTGACGTGTTGACCAATAATCAATTCCCAGTTTTTTACACTCTTCAACCCACCGGTTTGCCCTCCAAAAAGAATTAGATGAATCGATAATGAGTTTTTTGAAATCATATTTTTTTTTCAAATCAATTATTTCTAACCAGGGATTTTTTGTTAAAACCAAATAGTCAACCTCTATTGGTAGAAGGTTGTCTTGTTTATCAAAATGATCTGAATCTGTCAATATTTTTATTTTCAAATCATTAAACAAATAATAATCACCGGTTTTAAAAAGATATGGTTTTAAAAAAGTTGTATCATTACCAATTACAATATTATTAACTTCATCAATACCATTTTTAATACGGTTTGGAACTATATTATAATCAATATCACGGCTCCTTTGCATTAGCAAATCACCGGAAATAACTGAGCTAGATTCTCGGCCTGAAATAAAATCAACTGCAGTATTATTATTAATACTATATACTATAAAAATATTTTGCCTTTGTTGTTTGATATTTTTAACTGAAAAGGAAGCTAATATTATCAAAACTGATATTAGAGCTATTTTTAGGAAAAATTTGGATTTTAATATTAAAAACCCGGCAAATGCTATAATTATAAAAAGCAAAATAAATGTTTCTTCAATATTAATATATACATTTTGGATGTTTGAATAGGGTAATGATTCAATAAATTGAACACTTTTATGCATACAAAAAACGAAAAAAGAAATAATCTTGCCCAAAAGACCGGCGAGAAAACCTATTGAAGAAACTACCAAAAAAATTAACGATGAATAAATTATAACATAGGCTAATGGTATAACAGCTAAATTAGTCAGTATAAAATAATTTGAAAAAAGATTAAAATAGTAAATAACTAATGGTGCTACAGCTATTTGTGCAGCTATAGACACAGTAACAATACTCCAGGCTTTATCCAGAATTAAATTTTTTATAAATAAGAGTTTATATAAATGTGGTTGCAAAGTCACAATACTTATTACAGCCAAATAAGAAAGCTGAAATCCTATTTTAGTTATTATATAGGGGTCAATTATGATCAACAAAAAAGCTGAAGCTGCAAGAACATTATAAATGTTTGTATAACGGTTAAAACTTCTTGCTACAGCAACAAAAGAAAACATTGTTGATGCTCTCAGAACCGAAGGTGAAAAGCCGGTCAGGGTAGCATAAAACCAAATTAACAAAATAATAATTATAGATTTATATATTTTCCCGTTTTTAAATTTATTTAAAAAAAAGAGTATACTATTAATTATAAGATATATTATTCCTACATGCAGGCCTGATACACACAATATATGCATGGCTCCTGCACCCGAAAATTGTTGATACAATTCATCATCCACATACTCACGATAACCCAGCAGCAAAGCTGAGAGAACGGCAAATTCGCGATCATGAACATGGTAATTTTTTAATTTATCCATTGCCTTGTTGCGAAGTGACAATGCATATGATAATAAAAAGTTGCCGCCATCAGATTTTATTACAATATAATTGCCGGTTGGCCTGTATCCTTGATAATAAATATTATTATATGCAAGGTGTCTTTTGTAATTAAACTGATAAGGATTTTGCGGAGGGTTCACCTCCCGGAAATGATTATTTGTTATTATTATATCACCATATTCCAAAGTTGATGCCAAACTGTCTTTCTCAACATATAGCATAACCTTTCCCCTGACTTTGTAAACAATACTGTCAGTAATTACTTTTTTTACCCGGCCAACTATCCTAAAAGAATTTTCCCTCTCAGAAACCGGCTCTATGATTATTAATTTGACATGACCCTTTTTATCTATATAATTACTAAAATGACCGGTTTTTTTTAAATCATTGTTGTTTACGGTCAAAGTATTTCCTGCTAAAAAGAAAAAAAGAAAAAAAAAGAAGCCATACACCCATCGTTTGCCATAATTATCTGTTAGTATTTTGTTTAGCAAGGCAAGAAAAACAAAAATAACTGCAATCGATAGTAAAAATTGTTTTGTTGATATACCTTTATCAAAAGCCAGTACTGTTATTATGCCGGCAAGGAAAGGCACAAGAATCCTGACAAGCGGTATATGATTAATGGTGAGCATAAGAAATATTATTGGCTAACTATTGGAGTTTACTAAATTAATATAAAAACATTAAAAAACAAGTATTAAAAAGCAGTTTTTTTATACTTATCAATTATATTTTTATCTGTAATTTGCAGCGCTGTCAGATTAAATATTAAGATATGGCAAAACTTTGGCAAGAAAATGCGTAAAGCATCAGAGGATTAAAAGATTTATAGTCAGTGTTTTATATAGTTGATAAAGAATGTAGCGTTGCGGGATATCAGAGAAGGAAAGAGTTTTATTATTGAGCAACTTTTAAAAGTCAATCAAGAATATAATTATAATCTATTTACGTCATATTGTTTCACATTATTTTATTCTGAAGATATTTTTCAATCATTAATATTTAAGTCGGCATTTTTATAATAAAATCTAATAATAGAATCTCTGCTAATGCCTTTTTCGGCCATTCTCATTGCTCCTTCCTGGCATAAACCGACGCCATGTCCATACCCTCTGCCTGTGAGATGTAAACTATCACCTTTGGGTTCAATATTAAAAAAAGTAGAGCGTAACATGAAGTCATTTCTGAATTGTCCAAGATGAATTATTTTATAGGGATCAAGGTAGATTTGTCTTTGTTTTTGTTCGAAGTTGTATAATTCTTCAGCAATAGAATCGCTATAATTTGATCCGAGTTTATTTTGCAAGTATTTTGTGAATTCTTTTTTTGGAATAGATTTTTCCCAATCTGCACCCGGCTTTTCGATGCAAAATGAATCTTTAATTGACTTCAGGTATGAAGAAGAGTTTTGCCATAAATATTCGGAATTAATTGTATACCCTCCGCAGTTAGCATGAAAAACACTATTAATTGGTGTTCCTTGTTTGTCAACAATAATATCTCCTCTTGTATACTCAGTTGAAAAAATTATTTCAGGATATATTGATTTGCTGTAATATGCCTGGCAATGTACTTGGTCACAAAGATGATAGCCTTCATTTTTATGCCGTTCAAGGTTTTTTATTGTATAGGTGCGGCTAACTGTAGCCTGGAGTTTATAATACTCAGGGTGCTTACCAAAGCCTGATTCTGACTGCACAACACCGGCAATATAATTTTCAAATGGAACAAGATTAATAATATTAAGTTTTGAAGAATTGTTTTTAGCTATAATATCACCATCATACATACGATAATTTATGCTATCATCCAAAGGATTTATAAGAAAGGTATTTTTAAATGATTTCCCGTAAAAATATATTTTATCGCTTATTTTTAAGGTATCATTATTGCTTTTAATTTTCAGGCCATTTTTTGCATTTTTAACAATCACATAATCATGGGTTTTGACTTCTTTAATTAAATTACCACAACCATCCTCAATATGATATTCTCCTTTTATGGCTGAGAAATTAAATCCATTAATTTCATAGCCACTATACAACCCGATGCGCAAAGTTTCCGGATATGATTGCTCAGGCTCTTGAGAAAAAAACAAAAAGCTTGCAATAACAACAACTAGAAATTTAATCATTTTTCTATCAGATAATTATAAATGATGCGTGATGCATTTTTTGATGCTCCGGTTCCGCCAAGCTTAATTTTCAAATCATCATAACCTTTGATAATATTATTTCGGTACTCCGAATCATTTAATAATTTGTTAATTTCTTTTTTTAAACGTTCGGGATTAAAGTTTTTTTGAATAAGTTCTTTAACAATAACTTCATCCATAACCAGGTTAACCAATGATATGTATTTGACTTTAACCAGTTTTCGGGCAATTTGATATGATATATTTCCTGCTTTATAACAAACAACCTGGGGTGTTTTAAATAATGCTGTTTCCAGTGTAGCGGTTCCGCTGGCAACAATAGCAACCGATGCACTTTGCAGGAGTTGATAAGTTTGGTCATATACAATAGCTACATTTGATTTTTTTGTAAATTGTTCATAAAAGGCAGGTTGGTAAGACGATATTCCAGCAATTAAAAACTGATATTCAGGAAAAAAAGTAACAACCTGCAGCATTATTTGGAGCATTTTGGAAATCTCTTGTTTTCTGCTTCCGGGCAATACTGCAATTACCGGCTTGCTGGGTAGATGGTTCTTAGATAAAAAATTTTCAGTTGTTGAAAATTGTTTTTTTTCATTTTCGATAACATCAATCAGAGGGTGCCCGGTAAACTCAACTTCAAAATCAAACTTTTCATAAAAGGTTTTTTCGAAAGGTAAAATAACAAGCATTTTATCAACATAACGCTTAATTTTTTTTATTCTTGATTGCTTCCATGCCCATATTTGGGGTGAAATATAATAAATTACTTTTATATTATTTCTCTTGACAAATTCAGCAATTCGTAAATTAAACCCGGGGTAATCTATTAATATTACCGCATCAGGGTTCCATTTAAGTATATCGTTTTTACACAATCTGATGCTTTTAAATATTTTGTGTAAATTGACCAATACTTCCCAAAATCCCATATAAGAAAGCTCATTAACATGCTTAATAAGCTTTCCGCCTTGAGATTTCATCTTATCACCTCCCCAGTATCTAAAAGAAGCCTCCTTATCAAATTCTTTCAGGTATTTCATGAGATTTGAGCCATGAAGATCTCCTGACGCCTCCCCTGCTATGATGTAATACTTCATGGTATTTTATTTATTTTTATTATACCTAAACCGGTTATTAATATATTTGATGAGCATAAAAATACCATTTTTATTATTTTACCATCAAATATTTATAAAAAAAAGTATCGCATAAGCTATGGTCATAATTAATATTCCCCTGCCCGTTTTGTCGTATTTAAGATTAACCATATAATATCTAAAGACAATCATATTAAAAAACATAGATATTAATGGGATATTTTTTGTTTTCAAAAGAATGTCTTTTTGGTAAGGTGTACCAAAAAATTTAAACCCCAGGTACAAAAGCCCCAATATAATAGCCGGCACTATAATTCCTATAAATATACCAAAAAACCAATTATCTTTTTTAACCATTAAAATTCCAATTTTGTATTTCTGGTATAACGCTATGTGCTGTAAAGTCGAATTGAACGGGAACTACAGAAATATAATTATTTTTTAGCGCCCATTCATCTGTTTCATTGCTATTCTCGTGTAATGCAAACTTACCTGTAAGCCAGTAATAATCTTTGCCACTGGGATCTTTTCTGTGATCAAAGCTTTCCTCCCAATTAGCACGGGCTTGCCTGCATACTTTTATGCCTTTAAGTTCATTTTCTTTAACTGCAGGAATATTAACATTAAGACAAATTCCTTTTGGCAAGCCATTTTTAAGAACATTTTTTGCAATAGAAACAATAAATTTTTTTGCAGGCTTAAAGTTTGCGTCAAAGCTAAAGTCCAAAAGAGAAAACCCTATAGAGGGTATAGTTTCCATTGCACCTTCTATGGCTGCTGACATAGTTCCGGAGTATATTACATTAATTGAAGAATTAGAACCATGATTTATACCTGATACCAACAAGTCAGGTTTTCTTTTCAAAATTTTATTTACAGCAAGCTTCACGCAATCAACGGGGGTACCGCTACAACTAAATTCTTGTGGATACTCTTCTTTTGATATTTTTTCAAGCCGCAAAGGATTACTAATTGTCACAGCGTGCCCCATACCACTTTGAGGTTTATTTGGAGCTACAACCACGACTTCTCCCAGAGGTATCATAAATTCAATAAGATTTCTAATTCCGGGAGCCATAACCCCATCGTCATTTGTAACTAATATAACTGGTTTTGTCATCTGCTATACTTTCTTTGATTTATAAGTATAATTATTTTTCCTTTTTTAATCTTATCCTTGCATCAACAGCTATAACCTGATTCATATTTCCCATTAGTGGATTAAGATCCATCTCATATATTTCCGGTGCTGCTTCTATCAGTGCTGATAAATTAACCAGTGTTTCAGCAAAAAGAGTTTTATTAATACCCTCCTGCCCTCTAACTCCTTCAATAATGGCATAGCTTTTCAATTCATTTATCATATTTATTGCCTCATCATGATCTATAGGAGCAAGCCCCATACTAACATCTTTCAAAACTTCAATAAATATACCGCCAATACCACAGAGTATCATATGCCCAAAATTTTCTTCATATTTAGCGCCGGCAAAAATTTCTCTGCCGGAAAGCATAGGTTGAATTAATACTGAAGTGGTATCTTTAATTTCAATTAATCTATTAAACTCTTTTTTCACAGATTCAATAGTTTTGATATTTAGGGCCACCCCGCCAACGTCGGATTTATGCACCGGGCCTACGACCTTCATAACAACGGGCAACCCTAGTTTTTCGGCTGCTTTAACAGCATCTTCGGTGGTTTTTGCAACTGCTTCTCCGGCTCTTGAAATACCGGAAGCATCGAGCAATTGCTGAACTTTTTCGGGTTCAAGATAGCCATCATTTGAATTATCAACAATTTCACGAATTGTTGCAACATCTGTTTTGGGCCTGTCAAATGATTCTTTAAAGGGGCATGGAGCATTATATACACGGCTTATGGCATTTCCCAGGGTTACTTCGTCAGGAAAATTGATCCTGCCCTTTGAGATAAAATCATCAACTTCTGCTTTTGCTGTCAGCACTGATGGTAAAACCGGGAAAATTGGTTTGCTGCTTTCTTTCATTTTCTTATCCAAAACATCATATACATCATATACCGGGAAAAGACCGGGTGTACCAAATATAACAATCATTCCATCAATGTTTTGGAATTTTTTATCAACATAATCTATTATTATTCCAAGTTGTTCGGCTGTTCCGGTAGCCAAAAAATCTATCGGATTATTTACTGAGGAACCCGGGAATAGGTGTGTCAATAGTTCTCTACTTTCGGGGGTATCAATATGTGGTATTTCCATACCACCTTTTGATAATTCGTCGGTAAGCATCACAGCAGGCCCGCCAGCATGAGAAATGATGGCTAAATTTTTACCTTCAAGCCCGGGATGCATAAATACTGATGCTATGCTTATAAGATCCTCACGGCCATAGCAACGCACAATTCCGGCTTTTTTAAAAAGTGAATCAACAGCAGCATCAGAAGTAGCCAAAGCCCCGGTATGCGAAGAGGCTGCACGTGAACCGGCATCTGAAGAGCCGGCTTTAACCGCAGCAATTTTACAACCTTTTCGTATCAACGATGCAGCATGTTTTAGCAGCATTTGTGGTTTGGATATGTTTTCAATGTAAAGAAGTTTTACTTTGGAACTACTCTTCTTATCAAATGACTCATCCATGTACTGAAGAACTTCTTCAACACCAATCTGAGCACTGTTGCCAACTGAAAAAACATTTGCAAATTTTAATCCGTTGGGTATGGCAGCTTCCATAATGAAACATGCTGTGGCACCGGAACCTGAAATAAAGTCGCAACCCTGTGGATCAAGCTTGGGTATTGGCAAAGTAAACACACTATGATGATTAGGAGTTATAACACCAGTACAATTAGGCCCTATAAGAGTTCCATTAACATTATTAACTGTTTCTACCAGTTGTTTTTCAAGCTGTTTACCATCCTCACTTTCCTCACTGAAACCCGCTGAAAGAACAATGAAAGCTCGTGTGTTTTTTTTATCTGCAAGAACTTTTACAATATCAACAACAAACCGGGCAGCAACAGCAATAACAGCCAGATCCACATCGGGCAGTTCTGATGGATCCTTAAAACTCTTAATACCTTGAACCTCATCTTCTTTAAGATTGGTGACATATATATCGCCTGAAAAATTTCCGTCAATTATGTTTTTCAAAACCTTACCTCCAGGCTTGGTAACGTCATTAGACCCACCCACAACCAATATACTTTTGGGATTTATTAATTTTTCTGTAATCATAAATTTAAAATTTTTAAGTGTTTTTGCTAAAGTATAAAATATCTGTCTTTTATAGCTTTGTAAAAATTAAAATTTCTTAATCAAATAATGTAATATGTTAAATTATTTTTTTACCATTAAAACTTTGCATTATCAATATTTAGATGTTTTTGTTAATCAATCCATTTAGCCTTTTATTATTTAACCTAAATTTCTAAATTGATTTTTTATTTCAAAAAAATTGATGTTGCAAACATATGTAAAGGGAAAAATTCGGAAATTTTACCCATTTTTCTTTGTCAATAGTCTTTTTTATATCTGCT
>PUKZ01000098.1 GCA_003550725.1 Bacteroidales bacterium
AAAAACAGATCAAAGCCAAAAGCGACATTGCAAATATTTTAGCCCTTGATGCGTAGTTTTGTGGTGGCGGAACCACAGCCTTGAATTTTTGTAACTTTTTTTTCAAGAAAAAAGTTTAAAAGTTAATAGTGAAAAAGAGTTTCTGTTTAGCATTGTATATTAAGAAGCGCAATAAAATCGAAAAAATTGAAGACTATATGAAATTATGCTAAGAAATTTTTCGGTGTCCCAGTGTGAAAAACAGGAAAAATAAAAATCCCATCGTCAAATATTTTACCGCCAATTGTTTTTATGTATCTTATCTTTGCAGTTATGAATGGAGTTTGAAAAAAGAAATGTGCACTTTTTATGAAAACTACTTACATAAATAACATGCCTATACAACAATGGCTGCCGGCTAAAAACCGGCCTTTGTTGATTAGCGGCCCATGTAGTGCTGAGAGTAGAGAACAGGTAATTAAAACAGCCACCACACTCGAGCAAACAGGGCTGGTATCAGCTTTCAGAGCAGGTGTCTGGAAGCCACGCACAAGTGCACAATCTTTTGAAGGCCACGGCGAACAAGCATTGTTATGGCTCAGAGAAGCAAAAGAAAAAACTTCTATGCCTTTGGCTGTAGAAGTTGCTCACCCAAAACATGTTGAGTTATGCCTTGAACACAAAATCGACATTTTATGGATAGGTGCACGAAGTGTTGCCAACCCCTTTTCTATACAGGAAATTTCCGAAGCCCTCAAAGGAGTGGATATACCTGTAATGATAAAAAACCCCGTTAACCCGGACTTGAATCTATGGATTGGTGCTTTAGAAAGATTGAGTATGGCAGGAATTAACAAACTTGCCGCTATACACCGTGGTTTCAATACATGGGAAATAAACCTCTACAGGAACACCCCACTATGGGAAATCCCCGTAGAACTAAAACGATTATTTCCCAAAATACCACTAATATGCGACCCCAGCCATATCTGCGGAAACAGAAAAATGATTGAAAAAGTTGCACAACACGCCCTGGATCTTGATATGGATGGATTGATGATAGAAAGCCATATTAATCCCAATAAAGCATTAAGCGATAAAAAGCAGCAAATAACACCACATAAACTGCAAAACATTATTTCAAACCTGCAAATTAAATATCCCGGCAATTTTGAAAAAAAAACCGCAGAAACAATCACCGAATTAAGAGAACAAATAGATGTACTCGATAAAAAACTACTGGAAATCCTTGCAGAAAGAATGAATGTCGTTAAAAATATAGGATACCTGAAAAAAAATAATAAAATAACTATATTGCAGATCGAAAGATGGGATAAAATCATACGCAACAGAAAAGAAAAAGGCCTTAAATTAGGCCTGGATAAAGACTTTTTAAAAAAAATGCTTAACCTGGTTCATAACGAATCCATCAATGTTCAAAAAAGAATCATGAATGATGTCAAGAAGAAAAACACCCTTAAAAATAAAAACAAATAATACCTCAAAAATTTTTTGATCTGATTACTAAATTAAATAATAATCTTGTTTGATAAATTGAAAAATTGAACTATGAGTAAAAAAAAAGATTCTTTAACTAATATTTCCGAACTAGGTGAGTTTGGTTTAATTGACCGGCTTACCAAAAATTTTAAAAACAGAAATAAAAATACTATAATGGGTATCGGCGACGATGCCGCTGTTATAGACAATTTAAACTCTTATACAATAATAACCAAAGATATTTTTTCTGAAGGAGTCCACTTTGATATCACTTATTCTCCTTTAAAACATCTTGGTTATAAAGTTGTAACTGCAAACCTTTCTGATATATATGCAATGAACGGCAACCCCACTCATATTTTTGCGGGTATTGGTGTTTCAAATCGCTATTCACTGGAAGCCCTCGAAGAAATCTATAAAGGGATAGAGCTGGCATGCGAAAAATATGATATTGATCTGGGCGGTGGTGATACCGTTGCAAGCAAATCAGGTCTTTTTATCTCCATAACCGCCATTGGCACAGCCAATCCTGATCAAATAGTATACCGCAACGGGGCAAAGGAACATGATCTTATCTGCGTCAGCGGAAACCTTGGTGGCGCTTATGCAGGGCTGTTAATACTTGAAAGAGAAAAACAAACATATAAAGCCAATCCAGACATGCAGCCTAACCTTAATGATTACAGTTACGTGCTGGAAAGGCAATTGAAGCCTGAAGCAGGAAAAAATATAATTAACCTGCTTAAAGACCTGAAAATAAAACCTTCAGCTATGATTGATATTTCCGACGGCATTGCCTCAGAGATAATGCATATATGTAAAAACTCCGGCTGCAGTGCGGTAATTTACGAAGAAAAAATACCCATCGAAAAAATGACTTCAAACGTTGCACATGAGTTTAATATAGATCCTACTACATTTGCACTTAACGGCGGAGAAGACTATGAACTTCTCTTCACGGTAAACCAGGCAGATTATGAAAAAATTAAAACCCTGGAAGAAATATCAATAATAGGCCACATAACTCATAAAAGTGAAAGCAAGAAACTGATTACCGTATCAGGTAATGTGGTAGAGCTTCGTGCACAAGGATGGGATGCTTTCAAAAAATAATACTATTCCTTACCCTCAAGCCATTTCTTAAACGATACTACTTTATCTATGCTCACAAGAACATCCCCCTCGGGCCTGGGCAATAAATCAAGCTTTAATCTGCTTGTTGAATAAATGTGAACTTCTTTAATTGAATCTAATGCAACAAGCATCTGTCGGTTGATCCTGAAAAACTTTGTCGGATCCAGTTCTTTTAAAAGTGCATCAAGGCTAAAATCAACATAAAAAGTTCTGCCATCATACAAAAAGGCAGAAGTAAAACCGCCTTCACTCCTAAAGTATCCAATATCGGAGGTCGAAAAGGTTTTTATCTTCTGGCCTACCCTTACCGAAAACCTTTCACGGTAGCTCTCTTCTTTTTTTACGATAAGGTCATACAATTTATGAAAATCTTTGCTAACAACAGAATCCGCTTTAATTTCGCTATACTTTTTCAAAGCAGCATCCAGTTCTTCCTGAACAATAGGCTTAAGCAGATAATCAATACTTTTCAGCTTAAAAGCCTTAATGGCATATTCATCAAAAGCTGTTGTGAATATTATAGAACTGTTGATTTTTATCTTCTCAAATATTGCAAAGCTCAAATCATCCTCAAGGTGAATATCCAGAAAAATAAGCTCAGGATGAGGATTATTTTCAAACCACTCAATTGACTCTTCAACCGATTCCAGCTGTGCCATTATCTCAATATCCTTATCGTAGGAAAGGATCATCTTTTTAAGTCTTTCAGAAGCCAACGCTTCGTCTTCTATTATTACTACTTTCATTTTTTTAAATATGTTTAATACTTTTATATCAAAAATTTGGGTTAATCCGTTTTTAAGGTGCTATAAAAAAGCTCCACGCAAAGTACGCAAAATGTTTAAACGCAAAGTGCGTAAAGTTTATAGATTGTTAACTACTCTATAAATATTGTTTTTAAAGGTTTTTGAGTTAAAGTTTATTAATAAACCTAATTTTAATCCAATAAGCTAAAGCATTTTCATAAACTGACTATAACAGCTCTGGACCTATACTTTTATGCATTTCTATTACTGCACCAATCACTCTAGAAGATATTTCATTCTCTGACATTATCTTTGCGATTTTTGCGTATATTTAATTTTGCGGTTTTTGCGTGGTATAAAAAACACTAAGTAACTTTAAAAAAAGAACCGAGCTTGCAAGCTCACCTAAGGTAATTAACCAAAATTTCATAACCAGTAACGGGTAAAGAGTAACGGGTGACGGGTTGTCACATACCGATCATCGATTACCGATTACTGATCACGATTACCGACTGTTACATGCTTTTTTCTCGCGTATATTCATATGATGGTTTCTTCATAAGCTACTCGTACTTACTGTTTGCATTTTTAATTAAAGGTATTTTTGCAATAAATTCATTATCTGTCATTTCAAAAATAGGTTCTTTTTCAGTGAGCAAAGAATACCTTTTAATTATATTCACCAGGCCGACACCTGTAGAACTCATTTGAGTTCCCCGGTTTTGCAGGTTATTAATAATATTCAAATAATTATTTTTATCGATAAACAATTTAATTTTCAATGGACTCTTTTTTGAAAATGTGTTATGTTTAACGGCATTTTCAATCAGAAGCTGTAAAGCGAGAGGAACAACATAGGCATCAATATCTTTTTCATTAAACCCAATATCAACAAACACTTTATTAGCAAACCTGATATCAACAAGAAACACATATGCCCTAAGAAACTCCATTTCAGTACTGAGCGCTATTATATCCTTTTCTTTATTCTCAAGGACATGCCTGTAAACTTTTGAAAGCCTTTCGGTAAATTTTTCAGCAAGGTCAGTATCAACTTTAATAAGCGATGTTAATACGTTCAAACTGTTAAACAGAAAGTGCGGATTAACCTGTTGTTTAAGCACCTCAAACTGTGACTGGAGATTTTCTTTCTGTAGTTTAAGCAGTTGAGTATTGGCTGCTGTAAGTTGAGCCGTACGCTCTTCTACCTCTTTTTCCAGGCTGAGGTTAAGTGTTTCCAGCTCTTCTTTTGCTTTGCTTAATGATGCTTCAGCTTCTTTTAATTCTGATATATCGTTAAATATTGCAAGATAACTGTCTTCAAGCAAAGCCGTGTAGGCAATTACGTGCTTTTTCGTGCCGTCTTTACATGTCATTATTACCTCATAAGGCTCAATATATCCATTATTCCGTTTTGCATTTTCAATTGCTTCCTGCCAAACTGATACAATATTCTCCCTGTAATCTTTATCCGGGTATATTTTTTTGAAATATGCTTCAAAGTCAGGTATATCATCAGCTGTATACCCAAACAATTTGGTAAACATTTCATTTACAAATTCAATTGATCCGTCTTTATCACCAAAGCTTATTGCAACCGGTGAAGTTTCAACTATTCTTCTAAATTTTTCCTCCGCAGTTTTTAGAGCAACCTCCGCTTGTTTTTTTGCTGTTATATCGGTTGTAATTCCATCAAGATAAACAACATTCCCCTCCCTGTCATATACAGGCTGCCCGCTTTCATTCACCCACACGATATTACCGTTTTTATGGATTATGCGAAACTCAAAGGAGTAAGATTTATGTTCATTTACACAATCGTTAATAAAAAGTCTGACACGCTCAATATCATTAGGGTGGATGATATCCGAAAAACTGATATTTCTATTATCAATAAAATCAGTTGCATAATATCCGGTTATATCAAAAATTTTATCACTATAAAATTTTGTGGTAAACTTCTCATCATGAAGACATCTTGAAACGGCTCCAACCAGGTTGGAAATAATGTTGTTAACCAATTCCTGCGTTTCTTCAAGCTCTTCTTCGGCTTGCTTCTTATTGCTTACATCAGTTATTATACCATCAATGTAAGTTATATTTCCATCTTTATCATAAACACCGCGGCCGGCTTCATGAACCCAAACGACATTACCGTTTTTATGAATGATCCTGTATTCAAAATCAAACTGTTTTTTTGTAATGATAGCATTATTAATCTGGTTTCTCACAAATTCAATATCATCAGTATGTATCAATGATGCATAGGAAAGATCCGACTGCTCGGTAAATTTTTCAGGTTTATATCCGCAAACATCTTCAACCTGCTCACTAACAAAAAGCATCGTCCAGTTATCATCGGGTTTACACCTGTAAGAAAACCCATGCAGGTTGGCAATAATACTTTTTATCTGCTCCTTGCTTTCTTTCAATTGAGTTGTAAGTTCATCCTTTTTAAGGAATTCATCAGCCAACTCCTTATTTAGTCGTCTTTCCCTATCAATCAACTTTTGGGCATACAGGTTTTTCTCCTGTTCTATTTTTACTTCAGTGTCAAGCCTGGCTTTTTCTTCAGTCTGCAACAATTGCTTGTACAAAAATCGAAAAACAGAATTTTGCAGGTAAATACACAACAAGCCGATTACTAATATATAGATAGATTTAAATATTTGAGAAACCGGTGAAAGAGAGAGAAATTCGTTATAAAAGCCGGGATTTTGATAATAACTGGCAAAATAAGCCAGATTATACCCTAAAAGTGATATAAAAATAAGATATATTAAAAGCCCTCTGTCAACCCTGAAGGTATATATTACAAAAAATACAGGTATAAAAAATATAGATGCGGCTGCAGTCACGGCAGCGTAGTCCGACAACATAACCATCCCATATAAATGGTATGATATTACAGCAATATCAACAGTTGCACTCAAAAACCTCAAGTACCTGGGATCATACCTTTTATACAATGCAAAGGAGAAGAAAACATTAGACATGAAGTAAACGCCGAGAAAAATTAGGGCATGCCGGGTAACCAAGTGATGTCCAAGAGAATACTGGATTAATAAAAGTACTAACAACAAAAGTATAAATCCCCATCTGAAGTAAACAGATAAATACGCACCTCTTAACTGCTCTTCTTTTAAAAGGTTTTGGGGAATTTTGTTTCTTAAATTTTGCATTTCAAATTGTTTAAGAATTATTTGCAAATTTAAATCTAATTAGCAGGAATCTATCAAATTAAAATGATTCTTTTAGGCATTGTCCCCCTCCTTGCTAATATATTTATCATAAACAAAGAAAAACAGTTTAATTATAGAAATTGCCAACAGTCATCATTAATACTCCAAAAACAGTATCTGCCAGATAATTATGTCAAATTATAACCTATCTGCTTCTGAAAATTTCATATCTAATCCCTAAATTAACCCCCACATGAAGCTTATTTTTGGTGTTAAATTCATGTTGATATAATGCAAACAAAGGATCTATAAAGGAGTTTTCATTATTATGTTGTTGCCAGGATATAGTTGGGCCGCCTGCTAAACTGAACCCATATTTTAAATCGTAAACATAATTCAGCGCCAGTTGTGATAAATGGTCATAATCACTTTGATCATTATTGAATCTTAATGAGCTATATATTGTATATTCAGGGTTTAAAAAAGCTCTTTCAGAAAGTTTAATATGAGATCCTATTCCAAAACCATTAGAAAATTTATTATTTAAATTATAATTATACGATAAATTAAAAGATGTGTAAAAATACGGGACACCAATTTTAAACGCCAAATTTAAAGGATACAATTCATTAGCAGATAACTCAAAGGCTTTATATCCGCCTTTTCTTACAATAGATAAGAAACCTATTGGAATTCCGCTTTCCACAGTATCAGTATAATTAATAAATCCAACCTGAAGCCCGTTTAGTTTTTTTGAAGAGTTAATAAAACCTATCTCAGCACCTTTAAAATCTCCAAGAGTTGTGTTTATAAAACCTGTTTGTATTCCCTGAAAATTATTTCCAACAGTATTTACAAATCCTGTTTGAATACCTTGTCCAACACCGGCAACTGTATTAATAAATCCAACTTGTGGCCCGGTAACAGATCCGCTGACGGTATTGATAAATCCGCCCTGAAACCCTTTAAAATCGCCCCCAACAGTATTTACATAACCTAATTGCATTCCTGTTAAAGCTTTTTCATTCAAATTTATAAATCCTGCCTGGGGATTCTTCTGATTTCCGTTGGCAATATTGATAAATCCAACTAAAGGATATTTGAAGGAATCGGGAACAATGTTTATAAAAACAGTATAAACTACAGGTTGTTTCTCTATCTCATTTGTATCTTGAGCATAAAATTTTGCAGTTAAAATAAAAATAAGCAAAAAAAATAGTATTACTTTCTTTTTCATCATTCTAATTCATTATTTGTTAAAACTACTCAATTTTAATTATATATAGCAAACATATTAGGTATATAATTTTAGAAAAAATTTTAATTATCGAATGACGAAAAATGCATTATGAAAGCTGTATTTTGATTCTTAAACCACGTTTACCTACCTGGCCTGTTCCACTGAGATTTCATAAAGAATTGATCATTTTCTATACTGATCGTTGCTGTCCACTCATAGGTTGAAGGCCATTTTTTAAATACTTTTGCTACCGTATATAAAAACCTTAGAGAAAATTTTGTATGTTTTGGCCTCCACCCCTTTGAAGGAATTATTGAAACGCTTATTTCATCATTAATTTTTTCAATATTATAAATTCCTTTAATCTTACCCGTTGAGGGGTGATATTTGATGGTAAATTCCCCTTTGAAAATTGAATTATTTTCTATATCTGCAATATTGGGGAATGCATCATTAAAATGCAATACTACCGGGTATATGTGGTTATTTCTTGTAATTGACTTAATAAACACTCTATCCTCTTTCCATGCCAAATTAATCCGGTAATCATCTGAATGAACTATTTTTTGGTTTTGTTCTAAAGCTATATTTGACATTACTCCAGAAAACTCAGGATTGAATGTTGCAATAAGTGGCTTTGTACTATACCTGGCAAAAGTCATCTTAGTGCGGTCAATAGAAATTGGAAGATTGTCAATGGCATGTTGCCTTCCGTTTATTGACAATTCTAATTCACTATGTCTTCGTCTTACAAAGTAAAAATCTTGTAATAAAACCAAAGGCATGGCAGTAGGGTTTTCTATTGCATCACCCATTGGGGCTAATAATCCAAAAGGTTTGCGCTTTTTGGGATGGTTTTCACTAATTCTAAAGCTTATCAGACGTCCATGCAAATCCACAAACTCATATTGAGCCTGTACACCGCTTTCATCAACGAAGAAAAAAGCATCCGGCATTTCTCTTTCTAGAATGTTAGCCAGTCCTTTCCCGGCGATGTTATATTTTTCAGGGTCAAGTTTTAAACCCGGTTGATGATACACATCAACTTTGCCATCAACACGCCATGCAATTACCAGTTGCCCTGTACCATTTATATCATCATTGAAAACCTGCGGCTCGAAGCCTGTATAAAGAGTATCAGGGTCATTTTCAATATTGACAAGCAGCAAGCGCTCCATAGGGTCTATGTCAATACGAAATGGGTTTATAAGTTTTGTCAAGTTCATTTGCGCATTATTACCTGATAAAAATATTGTACTTAAAACTAATGTGATCAAAATTCTTGCATTCATCAATAGTGTTTTGAAAATTATTGTTTTATAAAATTTCAAACCCTTCTGCAATTTCTTTAACAATAGAATTAAACTTCGCCACTTCTTCCATTACAGGGCTATGTGCAGAGTTTGTGAAAGTATAAAACCCTTTATGAGGTGCTTTTAGCTGGTCGAAAAAATCTTTAGCCACCAGATATGGAGTTGTGTAATCATGTATTCCATGAAAAATGTAAACAGGTACTTTCATGCTGTCAATATGATCAAACAGATTGATGTTAACAACGTCAAGCCAAAGATGCTCGAGAGAAAACATGCCGGCATTCATAAAGTTAAGCTTTTCGCCTAATGTGTAAATCCTGGAATTCAATACTATTTTAATCACCGGCCACATTCCATGAACTTCATGAAGTGTCCCTCCCCCAAAACGGTTTACAAAAACCCTTTGAGCCATTAAATACTCTATCCATTCATCATCGCTTGCATCAGAACCGGGAAAACTCAATTTTGAAAGTTCTTTGATGGCACTATTATCATTTCTTTCAAGGGCTTGTTCTCTAACCCATTGCAATGAAACCTGTTCACCCAGGTATTGATCTCCAACCTGTCCGATGCCAAAGAAGGCATGGTATAGTTCAGGGTATTCATAAGCTGTTAAGATTCCTAAAAGTGAACCCCATGAATGACCCATAAGATGAATTTTTTCCTGGTCAAAACGTTCAATAAGATATTCGCTAAGCTCACGTGTATCTGAAATAAACTGCTCCATTGTCATTGTTTCAGCCGGGATATTTCTGGAATATGACTTGCCGGCTCCACGTTGCTCCCAATATACCATTATAAAGTCCCGTTCAATATCCGGATTAAAATGCTTCATAAACGCAGCTTCGGGGCTACCCGGCCCGCCATGTAAAAATAACATCACAGGCTTGGTAGTATCTGCACCGCGAATAATCAAATATTGCTCTAACCCTCCAAGCTTAATTTTTTCAATTGCAGATATACTGCCTTCAATCACTTTGCCGTCAGAGCCTCTTATACGGTCAATTTTGCCGGGACTCTTTATCCACAAAAAAGCGGCTAATCCCAAAATAATTACAAAGGTTCCTCCTAAAATGTATAGGAATACTTTAGCTATTTTCTTTAATGTTTTCATCTTTATTTAAATTAGTTAGTTTTGGTATATGTCGGGGTTAAAAAAATGTTTAACTATATTCTCAATTCGATTTATGTTTTACTTTTTGTTTACCATCTTCTTCCTTTCAACTCTTCTCTGCCAAAAGAAAAATATCAGCGAAAACACCAACATTTGAGAAAATATCTCAGGAATTCCAATAATAAGGCTTTCAAAAAACTCCCTGATTGTACCATCAAATGCAACGAAGAATTCTCTTAGAAAGATCGGCGAGCCAAATATTGTTAAACCTGCAAGCAGCAAATAAAGTAGTGCCCAGCCATACTTTTTAAATATATAACTATGGTAAAACGGATATAACAGCAAAGCCAGAAAAATGCCTCTAAAAATTTGTCCGCCAAAGACTAACATAACGGCAGGCAGGTTTTCCAAATCTCTCCATAACTCAAAAACTTCCATGCTTTCCAGGGCATCTTTGTATCCTGCTATTTCGTAAAAAATACTTCCCACTACCCAGTAAGTGACCAAATGTAAAATTGTAAACCTGGTAGTATACCCTTTTATCTTTTTCCGGTTTGGGAAAAATTTAAAATCAGTTCTGAGACTTTTCGACTCAGAGATATACGATTCCCATTTAAAGATAATCCATACAAAAAGAAGCATTTGAACACCAACGCCAATGAGTACAAAAAGATGCTCTGAAAATGGAGTTGTGGTATATATTATTCCCTCGATAGAACCGGGCTGAGGCTCAACAGAGCCAAACAGTGCCAGCCCCCACATGGATGCAAAGAGAAGAATCCTGCCGGCTTTATTGTTGAATATCAAATCATAAAACGGGTAGAAAATAAGCGCAAACGCCACTCCTCTTACAATCTGACCTGCAATTGCTGGAAAATCAAAAAGCCTATAAGGCTCATAAAAATCAAGTGCTATTCTCTTTGTTTCAGGCAGTAAACTCTGAAAATTCAAAAAGAGAATTGCTATTACTATATAACTTAAAGCATGAACTGCAGTAAACCTGCCTAAATAGGCTAACAAACGGGGCTTTTTTACTTTTTCCATGATATAGTTTTTTTATAATTATTAATTAATAACCATGTAATATAAAATTCTTATATGACCTTATATGCCTTATATGGTAAAATCTCTTTTTTCAACCATATAGAGAAATATAAGAGTCAGGGTTTAATAACTATTGATTTAATTAAAAAGCTCTTATATGACCTTATAT
>PUKZ01000163.1 GCA_003550725.1 Bacteroidales bacterium
GAAAAGTATGATCCCCGCTATTTCTTTCAGAAAAAATGGGAAAAGCAACAGCTTAAAGAAGCAACTGCACTTATGCCTGTTGCAGAAAATTATAAAAAGGTGTTGATAGAAAAAGGCGTAAGCCCTGAAAAAATTGATGTAATACCCTGTTGTGTAGATACCAACAAGTTTGCTTTTAATAAAGAGGCAAGGGAAAAGGTCAGACAAGAGCTCGGATGTGAAGACAAGATAATAGGTATATATACTGGCAAATTCGGAGGTTTATATTATGGTGAAGAGGCATTTTCTGTTTTCAAAACAGTATTTGACCGTTTCGGGGAAAAGTTCTTTTTGATAATATTAACCCCCGATGCTAAAGAGTGGATATACAATACCGCTGAAAAATACGGATTGCCAAAGGAGCGTATATTCGTAACACTTTCACCATATAGCAAGGTACCGGAATATCTCTCAGCAGCCGATTTTGCGTTTTCCTTACAAAACCACAAGCCCAGCAACTTATATCTTTCACCTATCAAAACCGGCGAATACTGGGCTGCCGGGCTGCCAGTATTAATGACCAAAGGGGTGGGGGATGACAGCGAAATAATAGAAAAAGAAACTGCCGGAGCAGTATTCCAAAAAAGCAGTGATAAATTCAATATAGTCAAAGGCCTTATAACAATAGAAAATCTTATACAAGAAAATAGTATCCGCACAAGGCTGTCAAAGCTGGCAGCAAAGCACCGGAGCTTTTCGCTTGCGGAGAATATTTATGGAAAGTGGTATGGGGGAGAAAGTTAAAAGTTAAAAACTAAAAACTAAAAGTGAAAGGCTGATTTGAAGCTGAACCCGGAAGTTTGCGGTTCTTAGAGGGTGGAAGTTCCCGATATGCGAAGCAACTGAAAGCTTCCGACAGGGACTATCAGCTTCCGGAACAGCACCACCCAAACGGCTAATCACAGTGAAAGCTTTTGTTATGTTTTGGGTGTGGATAGGTTTAGGATTGGAAGATTGAAGATTGCAATCTTATGATTCTTATAAATCTTATTAATCCTCCGAAAAGACTATCTTTGCGTTAAACAAAAAACAAGCCTGTTAAAACTTCAGATAAAATGCCTTATAAATTATACCACAGGACTACTTTCAATCCAAGTTATATTTTTTACATAGCATTGATTTTTATATTATTATCGCATTTATCTGTTTTTTTGATTGATATTGTTAACATTTTTGGTATTCGTGATTTTATTATAAGCAAACTGGAGGTTCCATATTTTTGGTATCACTGGTTCCTAGTTCCGGTTGAAATTCCGCTTCAATGGTATATACTTGGCGCTGCTATCTTTTTTTTCCTCTTAAGTGCCGGTATAGCCTATGAAAGAAAAGATAAAAAAGTTTTACATTTTTTGCTGATTTTAAGTTCTGGATTAGTTTTAATGTTAATTGAAGATGCCGGTGATGTTAGGCATGCATTGCGACATTATATTGAAAGGTTTTCAGATGAGATAACATATGGGTTTTATGGTTCTACCTTTGAACTTTTTTACTTCCTTGTAATTGCATCAATTATGATATATGCTGCTGTTAAATACAAGGACATTTACTGGAAGCATGTTAAGTTTAGAAGATTTCTTATTCTTACATATATTTTCTATGCTGTTGCAGTATGCTTATCCTTTACCGGGGTTGCATACAGAGCTGTAACCGGCTATGCTTTTTATGATATTGCCGGAGAGTATTTAATGAACCTGTTGTTTATTTCTGATAATGCAAGTTTGATAATTTACGAGAATGCCAAAGAATATGCCCGGGTTGATTTTTATTTGATGGATATGCTGATTGAAGAATCTATTGAGTTTTTAGGTGCTGCTGGAATGCTTACAGCAGCAGTTGCGTTTTTCAAAAAATATTCTGATATAGGCAGAACCTGAGATTGAAGATTGGAAGATTACAATCCTATAAATCTTATAAATCCTTTGATCCGGGTGATTTTATATTAATTATCTGGAAAAAATGCTTTGGTTTTTTGAATTATTTACATATTTATATTAAACTTGTAGGCTATTTTTAGCGTTAATTATTAAATCAGTTACAATAGATTTTTTTTAACCATTTAACCGGTTGTTATTTATGATTCAGTTGAAATTTATTAAAAACGTTACCGTATTATTTTTACTTATAATTTTTTCCGGCAGCTTGTCGTCGCAGATTGTTGATCCTGTAGAATGGGATTTTTCAAAGGAAAAGCTTGGTGAAAATCAATATGAGTTATTGTTTACGGCTTATATTGATGATGGTTGGTCGATATATGGCTTAGATATTGAGCCGGGCGGCCCTATACCAACCAGTATAGATTTTGAAGAGAGTGATGATTATATATTTGTTGGGGATTTGGAATACCCTGAACCTGAGATTAAGTTTGATCTCAACTTTGATATGGATGTACCCATGTTTTCGGGAAGTGTAACTTTCAAACAGGCAGTTGAGGTAGTTTCTTCTGAATCTGCAAATATTTATGGAGAGCTGGTTTATATGGCATGTGATGATACTTCGTGTTTACCTCCCGATTATTTGGATTTTAGTTTTACATTGTCCGGCTCCGGTGAGGTTGCTGAATTGCCCGGGGAGGCTGAAGAGCCTGAAATGCCGGAAGATGTTGATGATAAACCGGAAGTTGAAAAAGCTGATGAGCCTGCTGAGGACGTGTTGGAAGATGAATTGGATGAAGAGCTTGATACCGATGATATTTATTATGAAGTTGCTGAATCTCAGCAAGAAAGTAATGTCTGGTGGAGTTTTATCCTGGGTTTTATGGGTGGTTTGCTTGCTTTGCTAACTCCCTGTGTTTTTCCAATGATACCGTTAACAGTAAGTTTTTTTCTTCGTAATGCCGGCAACCGCTCTAAAGCTATAAGAGATGCGTTGGTTTATGGATTATCTATTGTTTTTATCTATGTGGTAATTGGAATAGCTGTTTCAGTTCTTTTTGGTGCTGACCGGCTTAATGCAGTTGCTACAAGTCCGGCATTTAACCTGTTTTTCTTTGCCTTACTTGTGTTTTTTGCAGCAGCTTTTTTCGGTGCTTTTGAATTGCAGTTACCATCAAGCTGGACAAATAAGCTTGACAGTAAGGCTGATAAAACTGGAGGATTAGCCGGTGTATTTCTTATGGGGTTGATTTTTGTACTTGTGTCGTTTTCATGTACAGGGCCTATAGTAGGAACCCTGTTGGTTGATGCAGCACTTAGTGGTAATATAATGGCACCTGCTTTAGGTATGCTTGGGTTTTCATTAGCTTTAGCCATACCTTTTACATTGTTTGCAGTATTTCCTACAGCATTAAAGTCACTTCCACAATCAGGCGGATGGATGAATGCTATTAAAGTTGTCTTGGGATTTATTGTACTTGCGTTTTCACTAAAGTTTTTTGCTGTTGCAGATGCCGTCGGACAATGGAATTTGCTTAGCAGAGAAGGTTTTATTGTAATTTGGATAGCTATATTTCTATTGATGGGTTTATATCTGATCGGTGTAATCAGGTTTGCACATGACAGCAAGCTGGAGTATTTGTCAGTGCCACGATTGTTTTTGTCTATAGCTTCTTTTGCTTTTGTTTTTTACTTATTGCCGGGGCTTTGGGGTGCTCCCCTGCAAACAGTCAGTTCTTTTTTGCCTCCTATGACAACTCAAAGTTTTGATATATCGCAACCTTCTTCAACAGATCTGGCCCATGGAATAGTTTATGAAGGTGAAAGCGTTCATGAAGGCCCGCACGGTTTGATGGCTTTTACCGATTATTATGAAGGTATGGAATATGCCAAAGAAAAAGGTAAACCGGTATTTCTCGATTTTACCGGACTTGGCTGTGCTAACTGCAGAAAAATGGAGGCCTCTGTATGGTCAGACCCTCGTGTATTAAAACGATTACAAAATAATTTTATTAAAATATCTTTGTTTGTGGATGATCGAACCAGGCTGCCTGAAGACCAGCAATTTGTATCAACATCTATGGGCAGGGAAAGAAAAATAAGAACTGTAGGGCAGAAATGGAGTGTTTTCCAGGCAGAAAATTATAATGTTAATACACAGCCTTATTATGTGATTTTAGATCACGAAGAGAATATGTTAGCCGAACCACATGGATATGATACAAACATTAATAAATACATAGAATTTTTGGATACAGGTTATGAAAACTTCCAAAGATTATCAGACATTTAACTGTGGTATTAAAAGTAATAGCCTGATAACTAAAGTGTTAAAATGTTCACATATTAACGATTGATAAGTTCTTTGGCTGCAATCCAGGCCATTAAGCCCATTCCGGTTTCCAGGGATTTTTCGTCTATATTGAAAGTTGAAGTGTGTAATGCAGAAGTTACCCCTTTTTCTTCATTTCTGACTCCAAGCCTGTAAAAACAGGCAGGCAGTTTCTGTGAATAATATGAGAAGTCTTCTGCAGTCATTGCAAGATCAAGTTCAACCAAATTATTTTCGCCCAGGTATTCAATGGCATATTTTCTAAAACTATCAGCTAGTTTTAAATCATTAAATACATAGGGATATCCTTTTTTTATATCCACATTGCAGGAGGCTCCCATACCTTTAGCTATGTTTAGAGCAATATCTTTAATTTTTTGATGTGCTATGTTGCGCCAGTTTTCGTCGAAAGTTCTGAAAGTTCCGTGTAATTTAACCTTTTCAGGAATAATATTGTTTCTGCCGTTTGCATCAATCTTACCAAATGATAATACAGAAGGTGTATCGGGTTTTGCTATTCGGCTGACAACTTGTTGAAGTGCAACAATTATGTGAGAGCTGATAAGGATAGGATCTGTTACCAGGTGAGGTGTTGCTGCATGCCCTCCTTTACCTTTTACAGTGATGTATATTTCATCTGTGGATGCCATATATTTGCCACTTCTGATACCAACTTTTCCGCTTTCAAGCTCCGGCAAAACATGTTGCCCAAAGATTGATACCGGGGTTGGATTTTCCAAAACACCCTCTTTTATCATCATTTTTGCTCCTCCCGGATAGGATTCTTCCGAGGGCTGAAAAATCAATTTTATTGTTCCTTCCAAATCGTTTTTTAGGTTTGAAAGAATATTTGCAGCTCCCAACAAACAAGCCATATGTGCATCATGACCACATGCATGCATAATACCTTGATTTTTTGAACGATAATCAACATCATTCTCCTCGTTTAATGGCAGAGCATCCATATCTGCACGTAAGGCAACGGTTTTGCTATCAGGATTGCGAAATCTCAATAATCCAACTATACCGGTTTTTGCAATTTCTCGTTGATAAGATATCTGATAACGATCAAGCACCGAAGAAATAAAGGCCGCCGTCTGATACTCTTCAAATGATAGCTCGGGAAAAGTGTGAAAATAATTGCGAAACTCAACTATCTCATTAAGGTATGATGAGGCAAGTTTTACTATTTTTTCTTTTAATGACATTGGGTTTAATATTTTATTATCTTTAAATGTGTTGAAATGAACCTGTAAAACAAATGCCTAAATTACTATAATTTTATAAGATGAGGTTATGAATAGAGAGATTTTTGTTTTACCTTATATTAACTGCCAAAGCAATATTACATATGGAAAAAAGATTTTAATAAAAATTAAGTTTAATGATGATTATTTGTAATATGGTCAGTTATTATCATCAAATATTGCAGTAATATAAAAACAGCGCTTACTGTTTTTATTAATCTTAAAACGTTCATCAATACGATGTCCTACAATCCAAGCAATTTTCTCGCCGGAACACAATACGAATATTTTATCCTTTTGATCAATTGAAATTTTTTCATCAATAAGAAAATCGCTTACTTTTTTCTTCCCTTGCATGCCGAGTGGTTGAAAAATATCTCCTTTTTGCCAGGGCCTGAGAGTTAAAGGAAATTGTAATTTATCAAAATCCAGATTAGCACAAAGCCTGGTTTTATTCAATATTAAATTGTCGGTTATATCAAAAGCTTTTGTTATTAGTTTTAAATCAGGTAAATTGTATTGTTGTGGCTTATTTATTATATAAATAATTTTGTTTTTATTTTTTTGTTCAGGAAAAAGAATAAAGTACTCACGATCTTTAATAATTACATAACCATTACCAAAAAATAATTTTCCGGGTTGTTTATCAATAGAAGCAACCATGTCTTTAATAGTGTTTGCATTAAATCCATAGTTTTTTAATAATTCATAAAGTATGTTTTCGCAATATTCTAACTGTTTTAATTTTTTTAAAGGTATAAGTTGCCGTTCATTATCTTTTATCAGTAGTTCTTTTTTGTTATCCTCAATATATTTTAAAAAACATTGATATGGCAATTTAATATTTTCAAAAAATTGTTTAAAGTTATTTCTGAATTCCGGGTTAATTTCTTTAAAAACCGGCACTACTTTATTTCGTATAATATTTCTCAGGTATTTGTTTTCTTTATTGCTTTGGTCTTCCCGATAAGACAGATTATGTTTTTCAGCAAATTGTTCAATTTCTTGTTTTTTTGCAAACAAAATAGGGCGTATTATATTTTTGTTTTTCACCGGTATTCCCTGCAGGCCATGTATACCTGTTCCCCGCAATAAGTTTATGAGCAGGGTTTCGATGTTGTCATCGTGATGATGAGCGGTTGCAATCAGATTATAACCCTTATTTTTACATACTTCATGAAGCCATTCGTAACGAAGTGCTCTGGCAGCCATTTGAACCGAATCACTTGTTTTCCCTGAGTGCTCAAAAATATTGAAGGTTTCTTTATAAAAAGGTACAGAAAGTTCTTCGGCAAGATTTTTTACAAATTCTTCATCCTTATCAGATTCTTTGTTTCGTAATTTAAAATTACAATGCGCAATTGCGAATTGCAATTTTAATTCTGATAAATAAAAAAGATATGTCATAACTACAGAGTCAATTCCTCCACTTACCGCCAACAAATTTTTTTGACCGGGATAAATCAGCTCTTCTTGTTTAATAAATGAGGAAAAACTTTCCTGTAGCATTTTTTAATTTTTTGGTTAGGTTTTTATAAAAAACCGAAAATTATAATTTTCAAATAGTTTTTTATGACAAAGATAGTACAGGTATAAATAACTTTTATTCCTGTTTACAAGTTTAGTAAGTGTTTTGCATTTTATTACTTAAAACTGTAACCTTATTCCGGGGCCGAAAATGGCAAAAAAGTCTCCTTCATCCAAAAAATAGCCCATTCCCAGGTAGATTGGAAAAGAAAACTTTGCGTCGCTTCTTACCGGTTCTAATGATCCCATAACCAATACTCCGATATCTCTTCGGATGTCTTCAGATTCACGGAAATTAAATGCATTAAGTGCAATAAACCCTGCTCCGATTTTATATGGACGCTTTTGACCGATGCGATGTGGGTCGTAGAAACTAATTTCAGCCAGAACGCTGGTACTAATACCTGATAGGTTTCCTATACCACTTTCCTGAAACTCCTTAACAAGCAATCCTGTTGGGAAGCTAACCATAATATCAAAGCTCCTTGTTCGCTCAATAAATATATTTGCCGTTATTTCCTGTCCCGGTGAATTATATTTATTTTCGCTATGTCTGACCTTTATCGCGATCTGCGAAAATGCATCCAAAAGATATGTGTTGCGTAATAAGTGATCATTAAGGCGTATTACCGGTTCATCGCAATCATTTGTTTGATAAAAAGCATGACGCGGAGAATTCTCTCCCGGACATACTACTATATTGTTAATGTTTTGAATATCAAGCAGCTTGTTATCTTCATCCAAAATTCGCACTTCAATGTCAAGATATTGTTTGCCATGAAGCTGGCCATCTTTATCAATTTTTTCAGGATCAAAAGAGATGTTTATGTCTTTAATAGTTTCCGGATAGAACACAGGTTTGTTAAAGTGGTCATCTGTCAGTGGTATGTTATCTTCCCCGTAGTTTATTTTAACAAAGTCTAAATCGGCAGGTCTTTTGTGCTCTCTGACTCTTAGCTCATGCTGGGTTATTTCGTTATTTAAAAATATCATTACTTGCCGGCGCGTTATATTAACAGGCACTTCTATTTCGAAAAAATTAACCCTGTCGCTGATACGGCTACTATCTTTTTTTTGATGACAACCGTCAAATTTTATATTAGCATCAAGCAATCCCCTGCCTTCTACCTTTATTTCAAGCTTCTCACCTGGATATACATTAAGATTTGAAGTCCATTCTTGCCCTTCACGCATTATTTCAATATTGGTTATTTCAGGTCTGCTGATAATGTTAAAGTTAGTCATTGCCAGGGTTTGTTCACCATCTTTTATGTACAAATACCCGTCGCTTGTACGATGGTAATCATATGGCCTAATTTCGGCAAGGATTTTGTTGTCGGTGGTTATTGATTTTACACGCAGTTCAGCAATAAGAGTGCCACCGGGATCTTGCTGGTTTTCTATTCTGTATGTTCTGTTTAACTGAAACCCTCTGTAGTAATCCATTCTTATATCTTCTCCCCTGCGACGATCATCATCATAAAAGATGTATTCTCTGTCAATATTAACAAAAGGTATTCTGCTGGGTTTAACATTGAACTGCAGATTAAGAGTATCAAGTTTATGAGTAACTTTTCCTTCCTGATTAATCCAAGGATTTACTGTTTCAAGTGGCAAAGTAAGTTGATGCTCTCCTGTGGATGTTGCCTTAACTATTAATCTGAGGTTTGATCCCGATCGTGTAATACGGTATTCAAAATTTTCAGTTGTTTTCAATTCTCCGGTTGCACGTATATTAGAAACATTTTGAGCCGGCAGGTCTATAGTTTTTTCTTCATCCTGAAATAGCTCTATGGTTTCTTTATCATATATTACCGATGAAACAAAGTAGGGATTAAGTTTTATTTCACGATTTTCAATATTACCTTCAATATTTTTGAATGAGATTATTATATTTAAATATTCTGCCTCCCTTAAATCATCAAATCTGATACGTGTCCTATGATATTCGTTGTTTAAAAAAATCAAAGGATCAATAATTTCATAATTAGCAGAAGAGACAATTTTTAAATCTTTGATGGGCAGACCATCTTTTTCAGGATATATGCGAACTTCAGCCAACTGACGTTCATGTGTAACTTGAAAAAACAGATACTTTTCGTCTTCATATTGCAGCCCATCTCTTAAGTAGTAATAGTCCTTGTTGCCCACCCGAAAAGCAATGTCTTCGAAATCAAAAGAGTAACTGTCAAGCCGGTCCTCAATTTTGCCTGTTTCACTAACAATTTCTTCCAGCATTTTCAGATCTTCTTCACTCAAATCAAGTTCTTCAGGCTCAATATAATTTTCTTCGGGATTAAATTCCGGATCAACTTCTTTATCAGATTTTTCCAAAACTTCCTTTTTAATACTATCATTTGATAAAACCTGAACGTCCCCATTTTTTGTTTTGAGACTATCATTATAATTTGAAAACGCTATGAACGGCGAAATAAAAAAAACTAAACTTACAAAAAACAGATTCAATCTATTATTAATCATTTTTAAATAAAAATTTAATAAGTAAAGACAAATAATAATTTACTAAAATTATAAATTATAGACGCATTTTGATATTTTATATTATGCAAAATAATGTTATTGAAAAAGCTATAACGAATTTTTTTTGCAAAATTATTAAAATACTTTTCTCCTATTATAGTATCTTTTATGAATATTTTAATTTTAATAAAATGTTTTTAAATAAAAATAATCAATTTGCTGTAACAAATTTTTAGTTGAGCCGTCTTAAATATGTATTTCGACAATAAAAAAATAAAAATCAATAATAAAATTAAATTTTAAAATCTAAAAAATCATGAAAACAAAATTAACAGTACTCATCGCAATTATCTTTTTTGTTGCTCCATTATCAACTCTGGCTCAAAAATCATTTCTTTCATCCAACTCACTTACGTTTGATGAGTTTCATATTGATTATTTCTTAACATTTGAAGAAGATGTTAATGATATCGACATTGACCTTTCGGAAATTTTTAATGCTCTGAATCAGGAAAATAACAGAACTGCCGGATCAGGTTTTGATATTTGTGGAATACTTTATGAAGAGGCTGATGTTGATGATTTAGAAATAGATACAAAATCAATTTTTGATGAAATTATTCATAAATAATTGATTTTTATAGAGTTTGATTCATCTCCATATAATAAAGAAGCGGATAAGCTTAATATACTTGCTTAGCCGCTTTTTTGCTTTATGATATATAAAATTTACACTTTCTCAATTATCTGAAGCTTTCTTTATGGCCGGTTTTGTTTTTTAGTTTTAGGTCAATTTTATATTAATACACGTGTTGGTTAATATTGCTTTATATTTTTCATTCTAAAAGGTAAGTATATAAATTTTTCACAAAACAACGGGTAGATATTTTAAATTTTGTAGATTTGTAAACGGTTAATTTATAAACACTTTTAAAATAGATAATAGATATGGATATCAAACAATTTAGGGAGAGTCACAAAACACTCAAGAAGTATGATTATCAGAAAACTCCTCTTGATAAGGGTTATACTGATAAGATTTTGTATGTTGACCTTGGCGATAAGACTATCAAGGAAAAAGATGTACCTGTTGACATGAAAGAAAAATTTATCGGCGGCAGGGGTTATGGTTTGAAGTTGCTATGGGATGCTACAAAGCCTGATACAAAATGGGATGATCCTGAAAATGAACTCAATATTTCAGGAGGTCCTTGTTGTGGTATTACGCAATATGCAGGAGCCGGAAAATCGATTGTGGTTTCGCTTTCTCCTCAAACTGATACAGTAATAGATTCTAATGTTGGTGGCTTTTTTGGCCCCTTTTTAAAATTTTCAGGTTTTGATGCACTTGAAATTCAAGGTAAGTCTGATAAGGATGTTATTCTTTATATTGATGGTGTAAATGGTAAAGTTGAGATTTTTGAAGCCCCTGATGATCCTCTAAACACGCATGTTTTGGCAGAAGAACTTGCTGAAGCATTTGCGGATAATGAAAAAGACAAAATGAATATAGGGGTTGTCTCAACGGGTGATGCGGCAGAGCATTCACTGATAGGGATGTTAAATTTCACCTTTTATGATCCCAGGCGTAAAGCTGTTAGGGTCAAGCAAGCAGGGCGTGGTGGTACAGGCACTGTTTTCAGAGATAAAAAGATAAAAGCTATAGTAGCTAAAGTTGAAGGTATTAAAGGTAATGCCAACAACGTTGCTGATTTGGAAGCTATTCGTGAACGTGGTCGTCGCTTTAATGAGGAGATGAAACGCGATGATGAGTTTAAGGAAATGAAAACTAAAGGTACGGCTCACATGACCAATATCATGAATGACTACGATCTTATACCCGTACATAACTTCAAGTATGGAAGCCACAAAGATGCTCCTAAAATCCACTCTGATGTATATAAAAGCATTTTTACACAAGGATTGTTTGATGGTTGCTGGATAGGTTGTACAATGTCATGTTCTCATGGTGTTGATGATTTTGAGCTGCAAACAGGCCCATACAAAGGTCAGAAGGTTATAGTGGATGGACCGGAATATGAGACTGCAGCCTCTCTGGGTTCTAACCCCGGAATTTATGACCCTCACTGGACTATTGAAGCTAACTTTTATTGCGACACATATGGTATTTGTACCATCACATGGGGGACTATTTTGGGCTTTGTAATGGATTGTTACGAAAGCGGAATTTTAAATGATGAACGCACAGGCGGCCTGAAGCTTAATTTTGGCAATGGAGAAGCAGCTATGGAATTAATGCACCAGCTTGCCCGCGGTGAAGGATTTGGAAAAGTTGCGGGTATGGGTGTACGCAAAATGAAAGAGATGTTTATCGAAAAAGGATGGGGAGATGCAGATTATCTTAATGATATTGCAATGGAAAACAAAGGGCTGGAATATTCACAGTATAAATCAAAAGAGTCACTTGTGCAGCAAGGTGGTTATGCTATGACAAATAAAGGCCCTCAACATGATGAAGCATGGCTTATTTTCATGGATATGATAAACAACCAGGTGCCTACTTTCGAAGATAAAGCTGAAGCATTGCACTATTTCCCAATGTTCAGAACATGGTTTAGCCTGGTTGGCTTCTGTAAGCTATGCTGGAATGACATCGAACCCGAAGACAACCACTTACAGGATGAACCGGCAAAAGTTCCGGAACATGTTGACAACTATGTAGCTATTTATAAAGCTGTTACAGGCAGACCTTTTGATGTGGATACAATGATTCGTGATTCGGAAAGAGTATATAACTTCCAGCGAGTATTCAATCTAAGAAGAGGTTATGGCACGAGAAAGTTTGATAAACAACCTTATCGCGCTGCTGGCCCAGTAACAGCCGAAGAATATGAATCAAGACAAGAACGCTACGATAAACAACTTAAAGAAACAATCGGTGTTGATCCGGCAGGAAAATCAGTCGAGGAAAAAATTGCTCTTCACAGGAAATATCGTGAAAAACGCTATGAAGAACTGGTTGATGCCGTTTATAAAAGAAGAGGCTGGACGGAAAACGGCATACCTACCATGGAACAGCTAAAATATCTTGAACTTGATGATTTGCCGGAAGTAGTTGAAGTAGTTAAGAAACACCTCTAATACATTATTAAACACTTAGTTGTATATTGTAATAATATATTAATAAAAGGGAATGCAAAACAAAATACGCATTCCCTTTTTTTGTTAATTTGGACTAAAAAACAATTTCTCAAAAAATTTGTTATAATAAAATATCCGACATACTTATATTTATGTAACTTTATGGCAAAAAATATAATTTCAACGACAAATATTGATTATTTATTAAAAACAAAAGATCCAAAATGGACAAAAGTGTGCTTATAATTGGCTCGGGCTTTGGTGCTTTAACTTCTGCACTGCGCCTTTCAAAAAGAGGGTTCAAGGTAGAAATTGTAGAGAAATTTAATAAACCCGGCGGACGTCTTAACCAAATTACAAAAGATGGTTTTATCTTTGATATGGGCCCGACTTTTTTTAGCATGACTTACGAATTCGATGAATTTCTAAGGGATACGGATATTAAATCGGGTGTCAAGTTCAAAGAGCTGGAAACCCTTTATGCTGTTAATTTTAGAGGTTCAAAAAAGAATTATTTTATACATAAAGATCTGGATAAATTAGCAGAAGAATTTAATTCCTTAGAACCCAACTTCAGAGATAAAATGGAGCGTTTCCTCAATGCAGGCGGTAATTTCTTTAACGATGTTGAAAATAAAGTTTTAAAGCGCAATTACGATTCTTTATGGTCTTATTTTTATGCAATGGCTACAGTACCTCCCAAATACAGCCCCCGTTTATTTCGTACAGTATGGAGTGAAATGGAAAGATATTTTGATTCTCGTGAAGTAAAAGAAATTTTTTCGTTAGTTGCTTTTTTTCTTGGTGGAACACCATTTGACACACCTGCTATTTACACATTGTTGTCATATACAGAGCTGAAACATGATGGATATCATAATGTAGAGGGTGGTATGTACAATATCGTTAAAGATCTCGTAAAAGAAATTAAAAACAAAAATATTAAGATACATTATAATACCGAGGTCGTTGGTTATAAAAGTGAAAACGGCAAATTGAAAGCATTTACCGATCAAAGTGGCAATGAATGGTCAGGTGACATATTTCTTGTTAATAGCGATGCAGCATTTTTCAGACATAAAATTTTTAATAGAAAAGCTTTTAGTGAAAAGAAGCTGCATAATATGCGCTGGACTCTTGCGCCACTAACCCTTTATCTTGGTATTGACAAAAAAATAAATAACGTGCCTTTACACAATTATTTCCTTGGGGATAATTTTAAAGAGTACTCAAAAAAGGTGTTTAAAAATAGTATAAAATTAGAAAAACCATATTATTATGTGAATGTTGTATCGAGAAGCAATCCTGATAGTGCACCCGAAGGGCATGACAGCCTCTTCGTGCTTTGTCCCGTACCTGACTTGCGTTATAAACCCGACTGGTCAGATAAAGAAATTATCACTAACAATATTATCACAGATCTATCAGAACGTATGGAGATAAACCTGCATAAACACATAGTATCTCAAACAGTTATGACGCCCGAAGATTGGGGTAATAATTTCAACTTATATAAAGGGAGTGGGTTGGGTTTAGGACATAACCTAAGACAAATAGGGGGGTTTAGACCAAAAAATTATGATGAGAAATATGAAAACGTATTTTATGTTGGATCGAGTACCTTGCCAGGTACAGGTTTACCTATGGCATTGATAAGCTCCAAACTTGTTGTGGAACGAATAATCAAAAAATATGGACATATATCTACGTAATGCTTTAAATTGCAGTAAAAAAACAACACTTAATTATTCAACATCTTTCTCCTTGGGAGTGAGGATGTTTAAAAAAGATTTTCGCCCCGCAATTTATGCCATATATGGCTTTGTGCGTTTTGCCGATGAAATTGTTGATACATTTATCGATCAAAACAGGGAGCAGATTTTAGAAGAATTTGTTAGTGAAACATATAAAGCTACAGAAGATAAATTCAGTACCAATCCAATTATACACAGTTTCCAATGGGTAGTAAATAAATATGGTATAGATAAAGACCATATTGAGGATTTTATTAAAAGTATGAAGATGGATATTAATAAAACCCGTTACAGCAAAGACGAGTATAAAAGGTACATTTATGGCTCGGCAGAAGTCGTAGGGTTAATGTGTCTCAAAATATTTTATCATAATAACGACGAAGAATATAACAGACTCAAATATTATGCATGTAAACTTGGTGAAGCATTTCAGAAAGTAAATTTTTTGCGCGATATTCATTCTGATTATCATCATCGTAAAAGAGTTTATTTTCCAGGAATGAATTTTGAAAAATTTGACAATAGCATGAAGAATAAAATTGAAGAAGAGATAGAACAAGACTTTAATGAAGCATATATTGGTTTAAAACGGTTGAATAAAGATATGCAATTAGGGGTTTTAGTTGCATACAGCTACTACAAAAAGCTATTTCAAAAAATTTGTAAAAATGCTCCTGAAACATTAAGAGAAAAGCGTTTGCGTATATCCAATCTATATAAAATTATGCTGATGATGAAGTGTTATTTTCGATACAAGTTAAATATGTTATGAAAAAGAAATTTCATTGTGCTGTTATAGGTTCCGGAATAGGGGGTATAGGTTCTGCAATAAGACTTGCAGCTAAAGGCTATGATGTTACCGTATTTGAACAAGCCAAAATGCCGGGTGGAAAAATATCACAAATACATAAACAAGGATTTAGATTTGACACAGGGCCTTCACTTTTTACATTACCTCATTTGGTAGATGAACTTTTTGGTATTATGGGAGAAAATCCCGAACAACATTTCTCTTACCATAAACTGGATCTATCTTGTAAATACTTTTGGGATGATGGCACAATAATAAATGCCTGGCAAAATACTAATAAATTTGCCAACGAAGTGGAAAATGCGACAGGGGTGCCGGCAAAAAAAATATATGACTTTTTGGATAAAAGCAAAAGGCTATACGAAAACATGGCAGATGTCTTTATATTTAATTCAATTCACAAACTAAGCAATTTAACAAAACCGGAATATAAAAAATCCCTGTTGCATTTGCACGAACTGGATGCCTTTACAACCATGCACAAGAGAAATAAAAAAAGGTTTTCAGATCCAAAGATAGTACAACTTTTTGACCGATATGCAACATATAATGGCTCCAGTCCTTACAAAACACCTGCTACTCTTAATATAATTTCACATCTTGAACACAATATAGGTGCTTTTTTTCCTGAAAAAGGTATATATAGTATCGTAAGTTCACTTACCAAGATGGCAGAGCGTCATGGAATAAAATTTGTTTACGATACACCGGTAGAAGAGATTGTTATGGATAATAAGCAGGTAAAATCTCTTAAAGTTGATAACAATCTGATTCCTTTTGATTGTGTTGTAAGTAACATGGATGTTGACAATTTTTACCCCAAACTTTTGCCAAAAGTTAAACGGAAATACAATAAACTCATCCCGCAACGTTCCAGCTCGGCTCTTATATTTTATTGGGGTATTAACAGGGAATTTCCTGAGTTGAAAACACACAATATAATTTTCTCGGAAAATTACCGTAACGAATTCAAACACTTATTTGAAAGCAAGGACGTCAGTTCCGATCTTACTATATATATATTTATCAGTTCCAAAGAGATAAAAAGTGATGCACCTGATGGAATGGAAAACTGGTATGTAATGATAAATGTGCCTGAAAATATTGGACAAGATTGGGATGCCCTGATAAACAAGACACGAAAAACTATCATATCAAAAATAAATAATGTGCTAAAAACTGATATAGAAAAACACATTCTTTTTGAGGAAAAAGCTGATCCCCGCAGCATTGAAACAAACACTTTTTCTTTCAGGGGTTCACTTTACGGACCAAGTTCTAATAGTATTTTGGCTGCTTTTTTGAGACATCCCAACTTCAATAGAAAATACAAAAACCTTTATTTTACAGGTGGAAGCGTTCATCCGGGAGGTGGAATACCTCTTTGCCTGGCATCTGCAAAAATAATAGAACAAATAATTAAGCCTGTAAATTCTTCTGATAAAACCAAAACCTAATATTAAATCTATCCATATAATTATATATATAATCAGGCAAAACGAATTAAAGCAAACAAAAAAAAGAAGTTTACAACCATTTTGTTATACAAAACAATTGATATGATAATTTTTAAGCATTTTAGTTTTTTTGAGAAAACTCCGTGGATTTTGTAAAAGACAAAAAATGCATGAAAAGATGGTTTTAAGGTACCAAAAAATTACTAATTTTGCTTTCCTTGTAAAATGCAAGAAACAGACAATCTTATATGATTTCAAGTTCCAACGCATTCAATTTTTTTATAATTATAAATTGCCGGGAATCTCATTTTTTTAATGTGATTTTATGGCAACCATTTTATTGTTAATTATCGCCTATTCAGCACATAAGGATTTTGATATGTGACTGAGGTGGCGAAGCTGTATATAACCGAATAATAGTATAAACGCAAAATAATTACTTAATTAATAATATAAGGCAGAAATTATTTAATTTAGTGGTTTTTCAAATACGGTTAAATTATTATAAGAATCTTATTTTATTATGAAAGTACTCGTAACCGGTTCAGCCGGATTCATAGGATTTCACACGGTTAAAAGACTATTAAAGGAAAATTGTAATATAATAGGGTTGGATAATATAAACAACTATTATGATGCCAATTTAAAGTATCATCGCCTCGCAGAGACAGGTATTTCCAAAGAAGATATAGAATGGGATAAGCCGGTTGAAAGCAAAATATATGATAATTACCTGTTTTATCGTACTAATCTTGAAGACACATCAAAAATTGATTATTTATTTAAAACAGAAAATTTTGATTATGTTGTTCATTTGGCTGCTCAGCCGGGTGTAAGGTATTCATTAAAACATCCGCATGCATATATTGACAGTAATATTAAAGGCTTTATAAATATTTTAGAAGCATGCCGGCATTATCCGGTAAAGCACCTGGTATATGCCAGTACAAGTTCGATATATGGTGCAAATAGAAAAATACCTTTTTCTGAACATCACAATGTTGATCATCCCGTGAGCTTATATGCGGCTACAAAAAAAGCAAATGAATTAATGACGCATACCTACAGTCATCTTTTCAATATACCATCCACTGGTTTGCGTTTTTTCACTGTATATGGACCGTGGGGAAGACCCGATATGGCATTATTTCTTTTTACCAAAGCTATATTGGAAGAAAAGCCAATACAGGTGTTTAATAATGGTAATATGCTTCGTGATTTCACTTATGTAGACGATATTGTTGAAGGAATATACAGGGTAATGAAAAAACCTGCAACACCAAATGCCGGTTTTGATTCATTAAATCCCGATCCCGCATCTTCTTATGCACCTTACAGAATATTCAATATCGGTAATTCAAAACCTGTAAATTTACTGACTTTTATCCAGACATTGGAAGAAGTTTTGGGAAAAAAGGCAATAAAAGAAATGATGCCTATGCAAGACGGTGATATTCCCGAAACATGGGCTGATATAAATGACTTAACTGAAAATACAAACTATACCCCTAAAACAAATATATCGAAAGGTATTAAGCACTTTGTTGATTGGTATAAAAAGTATTATAAAAAGTAAATTATTAAAAACAACATAAACCCTAAAAAATATATTATTGGTATGACATTCAAACCTATAAAAAACATTTGCTGTATTGGTGCCGGTTACGTTGGAGGCCCCACCATGGCAGTAATCGCGCAGAAGTGCCCTGATATTAAAGTAAACGTTGTAGATGTTAATGCACAGCGCATTGCAAGCTGGAACGATGAAAATCTGGATAATCTCCCAATATATGAACCCGGGCTAAAGGAAGTTATTTCAGAGACCAGAGGTAAAAACCTTTTTTTCTCAACCGAGATAGAAAAAGCCATAGAAGAGGCAGAGATGATATTTATCTCTGTAAATACACCTACAAAAACATATGGCAAAGGAAAAGGAATGGCTGCAGATTTGAAATATGTTGAATTATGTGCACGTAAAATTGCTGAAGTTGCTAAGTCAGACAAGATCATTGTAGAAAAATCAACTCTTCCTGTGCGCACAGCTCAAGCTATTAAATCTATTCTTGATAATGTGGGCACAGGAGTAAAGTATCACATACTTTCCAACCCGGAGTTCCTTGCTGAAGGCACAGCAATTAATGATCTGCATAACTCTGATCGTGTATTGATTGGCGGTGATCATACAACTCCTGAAGGACAGGCTGCTATGGATGCACTTACACATATTTATGAGCGTTGGTTGCCCAGTGAAAGAATATTGCAAACCAACCTCTGGTCATCAGAATTGTCAAAATTAACAGCAAATGCATTTTTAGCCCAGAGAGTTTCATCAATCAATTCTATCAGCGCTTTGTGTGAGGCAACAGGTGCCAATGTTGAAGAAGTTGCTCAAGCTATTGGTTCTGACAGCCGAATAGGGGATAAGTTTCTTAAAGCTTCGGTCGGCTTTGGTGGGTCATGTTTTCAAAAAGACATACTAAATCTCGTGTATATTTGTCGAAGCCTAAACCTGAAAGAAGTAGCTGATTACTGGGAGCAGGTAATTATAATGAACGATTATCAGAAATATCGCTTCGCCGATAATATCATTTCAACACTATATAATACTGTAACTGATAAAAAGATTACTTTTTTCGGGTGGGCATTTAAAAAAGATACCAATGATACCAGGGAATCTGCTGCCATATATGTGGCCGACTATTTGCTCGAAGACAGGGCAAATATTTTTGTGTATGATCCAAAAGTGAAAACCGAACAAATATATATGGACATTGACAATATGAATACCCGTTCGGAACAGGAAAACCGAAATTCACTATTTGTTATCAACGATCCATATAAAGCAAGCAAAGATGCACATGCGATTGCTATACTTACCGAATGGGATGAGTTTAAAACATATGACTGGCAAATTATATATGACCAAATGAAAAAACCTGCTTTTATATTTGACGGCAGAAATATTATTGACTCCAAAAAGCTTGCCGATATAGGTTTTAAGGTATATCAAATAGGTAAAACAGTTTAAAAGAAATTATATAAGCAAGCATAGCTTAACTTAAAAGCTTCTTTTCGTGAAAAAAAAGCCCAAAAAGAATATATTAAATATATTCTATCAAAGAGTTGATAAATTAAGGAATCATAAAGGGCCGGAAGGCTCTATTTTTCGTAATATGGCAAAGCTTGCAACCGGCGTTGGTATGGCAAAGCTAATAGCATTATTGGCAATGCCTCTTATTACTCGTATTTATTTGCCGGATCACATGGGTGTTTTATCGGTTTTTACCTCACTGGTTGTTATACTTGTCCCTTTAGGAACACTTCGTTACAGTATGGCATTGCCATTGCCTAAAAGTGATGGTGTTGCCACAAACCTTGCTGTTCTCTCCTTTTGGCTTTTAATTCTGGTAACAGTTTTGTTATTTACTGTCTTATGGTTGTTTGGACAGTTTATTTTTGACTTGCTTTCAATGGAGCTAATGATGCCCTATTGGTGGCTATTACCAATTGCTGTTTTTGGAACTGGCCTTTATGAGTTATTAATGAATTGGGCGGTACGAGAGAAAGCCTTCAGCCACCTGGCTAAAACAAAGGTTTGGCAAGTAATAGCAGGATCTGCTGTAAAAATAGGCTTTGGTCTTTTAGGAATAAAACCTTTAGGGCTTTTGATTGGTGAAATTTTTAAACAAGCCGGAGGAGTTATTCCCCTGATAATTAATTTCAGCAACAAATTTATTATTTATTTAAAGCATGTATCCTCAAGCCGAATATCATTCTTGTTTAAACGTTTTGGGGATTTTCCGAAATATCGCTTGCCATCACAGTTTTTATTGGTTTTTTCTCAAAAGTTTCCGCTTCTTTTTTTTGCATGGCAATTTGATGCTGACACCACTGGGCAACTCGGGCTTGCATTTTTGGTGATAGCCTTGCCAATAAGCCTATTAGGCCAAACTTCTGGACAGGCTTTTTATGGAGAAATTGCAAAGATAGGCCGAAAGAACCCTGTTCAAATATACAATGTAACCAAAAACATAACTAAAAAGCTAATATGGATAGGTGTATTTCCTTCCGCCGCCCTGCTTTTCTTCGGTCCGCAGCTTTTTAAAATAGTTTTTGGTGATATATGGGGGGAAGCCGGAACTTTTGCAAGCATATTGGCCATTTATTTATTGTTTCAATTTATTTATACTCCTATTGCAAACGGAATTTTCAATGTGTTTGAAAAGCAATCAATAGTGCTGAGTCTTAATACATCCAGGATGTTGATTATTCTTGCTATATTTTCTGCTGCATTTGTATATGATCTTTTGCCCGAAACAACTCTTTTGCTATATAGCTTAACGTTGAGCCTATATTATGTGGTTGCAATAATAATTGTTTATGGCTTAATAAAAAAAAATAAAAAGCATCAACTGAATTAACATAAAATAATAGTTTATATTAATGTAAAAAATAATAAGTAACAATATTGCCGCTAAAAACCTATTGAATAATATAAAGAGCAACAATGATCAAAATCCAAACAAATATTTGTTAAATACATGATAATTGCATTCTAAGCTACCAGTAACAAGAATAATCGAAAACAGTTTTTTAATGAAAAAGAATAATAATAAGTATAATACTAATAATGAATCATCTAACAAAAAAGAAAGAGAGAGTCTTTGGGTAAAATTAAAGGCTAAAGGTATATTGCAAACTAAGCCAAATCAATCTACCGATGATTACTCATCATCTCATTTAAATAAAGGAGACGATTATCAGTATAGGTTTCATCAATATCCCGGTCGGAAATTGGTTTGGAATCTGGAAAAAAAGGTATTAAAAAAAATCCTCGACAAAAAAGGACGATGCAAAAAGCATTTGGATTTTGCCGGTGGCACCGGTCGTATTGCAAGAATAATTGAAAACAATTGTGATGAACAAATTGTTTTGGATATTTCACCCAAAATGCTTGAATTTGCAAGAAAGAGTTTAACCAAAGCAAAATTGATATGCAAGGATTTTAATGATAATATACCGGAATTAAAAGATGGCGAATATGACTTAATTACAGCATTTCGTTTTTTCCCAAACGCTGAACAAAAATTAAGAGAATCAGCAATGAATTTTATTGCCTGCAAGTTAAGCAAAGGGGGGTGGTTGATTTGTAACAATCACAGGAACTTTTGGTCTGTTCCGTATATTGTAAACAGATTAATGTTGATTGGTGGAGATAAAGGAATGTCGAACAATGCTATGATCAAACTTGCCAAACAAAACGGATTAACTCTTGTCAGTTCATTTTCAATGGGTGTGGTTCCACAAACAGAAACAAAAACAATATTACCCTGGAAAATCACCGGAAAAATAGAAACAATAATTCTCAAGGTTCTTGGCAAAATGCACAGAAGAGGTTATAATACTATATATATATTTGAAAAAAAATAAAGATGTTTTTTTAATCTTTTTATTATTTATTTCTTGCTTTAAGACCTGATAAGCAATTTTTTTACCGGTGTGATTTTTTAAAGAGTTAAAAATATAGTTTTGTAATGCCGAACTAAATAAAAAATAATAAGGCAAATGTCTGCAAAAAAAATTGAATTAATTGGCCTGCCTGGTTCAGGAAAAACTTTTATTGTAGAGAATTTTTTAGAAAAAGAAGGATTTCTGGTATTGAAAAAGCCATATGGATTTAACACAAAGAGTGGTGTTTTTGGTTTTTTTTATGGTTTCATTAAAGCACCATATTTTTCTTTTATATTATTACTTTTTTTAATTTTTAGAAAAAATATAGGTTCAGTCAATATGAAGTATTTTCATATTGCGCAACAAAGGTTTTTAGGATTAAAAAAAAATAATAATAAAATAAACAAAACTATTTTAATTGACGAGGGACTTTTGCATGCTATTTATAGTATGATGTTTGGTACTAAAAAAAGTAAAGTTTCCGGTTTTTTTTTAAATCATTTGGTGAAGATTGCTTCTAAAACCATCTGTATTTATATTTTTATTAACACTGATAAGAATACATGTATAGAACATTTCAAGGAAAGAGATACGGCTTCCAGGTTTAATTTTCGTTCAAATGATGAATTAATAAAAGACTTCGAGAAAGATAACTCATACAATGAAATTATAACAGCATTGAACAATAAAACCAAAGATAAGCTTGTTATAGTCAAAAATACCACGGAGGCAATCGATTATATTGATTCAGAATATTAATCAAAATCTTAGTGGCACATTGCTTCAGGAGCATTAAAAATGATTAAGAGCAGGTAATATTCATTAATAACCGGTAAGAATCGCAGGGCAATAAAGTAAAATATCTAATCAATGTCTAAAAAAAGAATAATTATACAAAAGAAAGACATTAAAAGTACTTGTTGGTCAGATGCTGCAAAAGAACTAAATTTGGGAGAACTAATACCGGTTGCCGGCAGTCCTATGTATATGCCTTTTGTATTACTTAAATATACCTTTACAGGCAGGCTGCCCAATGCTATTATGTTTCGCTATCTTAATGATTATAAATCATTATTAAGAACTGTTTTAAGAACATTAACTGACCTGACAACAATATTAATTGCAAGAATAACAGGAGTATCGGTTTTTTGGATTTGCCATAATGTGAATAAAGAATCAGAATCATACCATCCTCAATTAACAAAATTAAGGAGGAAGACCTTAAAAAATAATTCAAAAAAAATATTTGTGTTAGACCAGTTATTAATTGAACCTGCAATCAGAATGCTCAACATAGGGAAAAACAATATTGCCGTCACTAATTTTGGGAAGGTTGATACATTCAATTCATCACAGAATAAGCATGATAGCGACAATGCTGAACAAACAATAGCCCGAATACAAAACTGGGATCTTTATAAAAATAGAGCTTCTAATAATTCATTAACAGGTCTTTGGATTGGCTCCCCTTCGGGAAAATTATTATTTGGGTTGAAAATTTTGGCACAAATCTTAGAAAAACAAAAAAATTCAAAGCCCCGGCTTGCTTTTGTTGTCATTGGTCCTATAGGAGAATGGTTAAAAAAAGTTGATTATAATACTTATGTGACTATATGTAATGACAATGCTTGTTTTTTAATAGATAAGCAAGTTGAAATACCGCCTCATAAGTGGTCGGATTTATGTGATTTTATTTGGAAGCCCAGTAGTGACTGGTCAGTTAATCTCACAATATATAATTCGGCTGTTGCAAAGCTTCCGGTTATAGGGTTTACTGAAACTTTTTTCGGGCAATTTATTACTCATTACGGACTTGGTATTGCAATTAATCCAAAACCATTTATTGCCGAAAATCTTATTGAAAAAATTAAAAACTGGAGTCCTAATAAAGCATCATTATTTATAGAGCAAAATACCTGGCAAAAAGGAGCAAAAAAAATATTTGATGCTTTATGAACCATTTGAAAAAACCTTTTCAAGCCAAATAAATTATAAATGTTAAATTAAAGATGGATAATCAAACTACTCTTAAGCATACCGAATCAGGAAAAACCTGGGCTATAGTTGTGGGTGTTGTTTTTTGCCTGTCATTGCCTGCAATTTCAATATGGGAAGAATTAACAACTTCCAGACTAGTATTGCTGTTATTTTTTGGCTTGGCTATTTACAGATTGAATATTAATAATTACCGTATTCCTTTTGATACTCTGGTACCAATAATAACAGCAAGTATAGCGTTTGTTATATATGTAATTAGCCTGGTATTGAAAGGTGGTTTGCTTTGGCCGGTTTTTTCATGGCTCTTTTTGGGATTATTAGGGTCATTAATAGCTTATTGTGTTTATCAAATTAAATCCAATCGAATTGATTATTTTATATGGACAATTGCAATATGTTCGTTATTGATATGGGTTTTTGTTACTTTTAAGATGGCTGAAAGCGGCGAACTTTTGTCAGGTGGAACAACAGCTTTAAGAAACTATGCAAGGAGTTTTTTCCCGACCGGGCTGAACAGGTTTATGAATATGATGGTTGTCTTATCAGCTATCCCCCTGACTGCTTTGTTTTTTGGATTTTCAAACCGTTTGAGGACTAAAGTGTTTTTTCTGTTACCGGCCTTTTTTACCTTATACTATTCTTTAATTGCCGGATCCAGGCAAAGTTTAGTCGTATTGCTTATATTATTAATATTGCTGGTACTGATCAAAACTAAAAGTTTGTTTAAGTTTATATATTATGCAATTATTGTATTTTTAGTACTTTTTTTGGTGTTATATGTTCTTGTTAGTCAGGATCTGCTTGATTTTATGTGGATTGAACAACGTTTTATACAGTCATTGGTTGAACGTGATATTACTGAGGGTGACATTACCAGGCTATACATTTTGACGGAAGGATTAAAATATTCATTTTTTGAAGGCGGTGTGGGCCCCGGTAATTTTGAGGAATTTGTGGGAAGGCCTCCCCATAATGGTTATTTGGGATTTCTGGCAGAACCCGGAATAATAATGGGTATAATTGGTTTATTTTTGATTTTTGGAATAATTATAGCTACTTTTATAATAAACACATTAAAAAAGCAAAGTATTACACCTTTAAGCAATATCGCATGGGTAGTATTTTTTACCTTAGCTATATTTATGGTCAATTTAAATGACTTATTTCGGGAGCCTCTTTTCTGGGCGACTCTTGGTGTTGCTGTAGGAGCATCTATTAATAATAAAACGCCTCTTGCTTCTGAAGAAGAAAACAGATAGATCATACCTCAAAGTGTTTGCCTGTATATTATGATTTTGTAGTAAAGAATACCGTGAAAAACAGCTTAACCGGATTCTTTCTTGTTTTTAATATTAGTTATAAATTTCTGCTGCAGATGGGTTATCGATTAATAAGGCTATGTTTTTATTTAAAAAAATATTCTTTTTATCATTACAAAATTAAAATATCATAACTTGTGAGTGATTGATGAAAAATTTTTTAGTTTTATATGAAAGTACTATTAATTATAGATCACGCTCCTGATTACAGGGAGGGTTTTTTTCGCGAATTAGGGTCAAAGTGTGATTTGAGTATTGTTGCACAACCTTGCAAACAGGATAATTTAACTCCACCTGAAAAAAGGGCCGGCTATAATTATTATGATATAAAAACTTATGAACTCGGACCATTTCGGTTTTGTTTATTACCATCTTTAATTAAACTAAAACAATTTGATATCATATGTGTTGATTTTAATCTCAGGCATTTATGGCGGTTTTATTATTTTTTTAAACATAAAAGCAAGTCAAATTGGATTTGGTGGGGGCATATTTATGGGAGAAATGACAATAAAATATTCAACTTTGTAAGAAAAGCTTTTTTAAACAGAGCGGCCGGTATTCTGGCGCAATCTAAAGCAGTAAGCGAACGTTTACATAAAAATATAAATGTTGATATTATTGAGTCTTTTAATAATACGCAAATTGAAGAGTCTGATTTTGTAAAACTTGACTGGAAACAAAGTAATTTTGTTAATTTGCTATTTGTAGGAAGGCCTCAAGAAAGGAAAAGGTTAGGCCGTTTGATTAAAATGGCAATTAAATATTCTGAGGTACAAATAAGGCTGATTGGCCCGGGCATGTATAATTTTTTACATAAAAATTATGGCGACCTGCCTGATAATATTCAGTGCTATGATAAAACAGAGGGGAAAGAACTGCTACCACATTTTGAATGGTGTCATGCAGTTGTTAATCCAGGTCATCTGGGGTTGTTGGTGACCAATGCAGCTAAATATGGCAGGGCTATCATTATTCAAAAAAATACCCGGCATGCACCCGAATATATTATGGCAGAAGAATCAGGACAATATTTTATTGATTTTGACTCAGATGATGATACAAATTGGCTTTTCAACGAGATAAAATCCGGAGGCCGTTTAATTCAACAAAAAGCTGCTAAATTGCAAAATCTTGCAAAAAAAGAGTATACAATACAATATATGGCACAAAAGCATATAGAAACCTTTAGAAAGGTTATACAAAGTAATAACTTATGGAGATCGTAAAAAAAGGGTTTGTTCACTACGTCGATCAGCGACTAATTATTCGCTCTTACAAAGGTGAAATATATATAAGCAAGAATGAGGGCAATTCATGGGAAAAGATAATTAATTTAGCTGACGGTTTAAAAGATAATGCAAAACTTCAGTCAAAATTGCTGCGCAGATTATCCAGACATTATATTTATCATATTATACCGGCTAATGAAAACTGGGCAGTGTTTGGATTAAAGAAATTTTTTCTTACTGACCTGGATCAAAAAGAAGTAATTTTCGAATCATCCCTGACGTGCAAAAGGCCATTGAAAGTTAGCTCAGATTTGAATGGAGTTTATTACGGTGATTATCAAAACAATAAGAATAGACATCCAGTTCATCTTTTCTTTTATTCTACCAAAGAGAACAAATGGCAACCGATCTGGCGTTTTAAAAATATCAGGCATATACATGGTGTTCATGTAGATCCTTTTGAAGATGCTATTTGGGTGACTACCGGTGATAATAATGAAGAAGCAGCTATATGGCGTACAAAAGACAACTTTAAAAGTATTGAAAAAATTGCCGGAAACAGTCAGCAATTAAGAACTATCACATTAATTTTTACGGAGGAAAATGTGTTTTTCGGATCTGATACGCCAGAAGAAAAGAATCATATTTACAAGTTGAATCGCAGGGATAATAGTATTAAAAAATTAGCCGGGGTTAAGGGATCGGTTTTTCATGGTTGTAAAATAAACAACTGGCTGTTTTTTTCGACTGCAGTTGAGCCCAGCAGGGTCAATACACATAATTATGCTGAAATATGGGCTTCGCCTAATGGCAATGAATGGAAAAAGATTTTGGACTTTAAAAAAGATTGGTGGAATAAAAAATATTTTCAATATGGGCAAGTGTCTTTTCCCGAAGGGCCTGGTGATGGAAAAAATCTTTGGATGACGCCATTTGCAACCAAAAATGATCAAAAAATATTGAAAATACGCCTGGAAGAAGTAAAATCATTATTTCAGGCAATTTAGATAATAATTATTGCAGATGATTGGGATTACCCGTAATTAAAATTTAAATATTTAAACATTAAGATGTAAATTATTGTAAAACAGATTAATAACTTTATCTTACAGAGATGGAAATAGATCTTATTGCAGGTGCCAGACCTAATTTTATGAAAATCGCACCTATTATAGATTCAATTATCAAAGCACAAAACAAAAATATTGATATTAATTACCGTCTTATTCATACAGGCCAGCATTATGACAAAAACATGAGCGGCAGTTTTTTTCAACAGCTAGAAATACCTGAGCCGGATGTTAATCTTGGTAGTGGGAGTGGTACTCAAGCTGAGCAAACTGCTTCTATAATGATAGGTTATGAGGCTTTGCTTATGAAAAGTAAACCTGATTTATGTATTGTTGTGGGTGATGTAACTTCAACTATGGCATGTGCTATCAGCGCACAAAAATTAAATGTAAAGGTCGCCCATGTTGAGGGAGGTATTCGCTCAGGCGACTGGTCAATGCCTGAAGAGATTAACCGGATAGTTACTGATAGCATTACAAATTATTTTTTCACTACTTCTGAAACTGCAAATCAAAATTTGATAAAATCGGGTGTTAAAAAAGAGCAAATATTTTTTGTAGGGAACACTATGATAGATACTTTGTTTAAGCATCAGCCCAACTTTCAAAAACCTTTGATCTGGGATAAATTAAATCTTGCCAAGGGTAACTATATCGTAATCACATTACATCGTCCTGCTAATGTTGATCAGGAGGTGAAATTAAAAAGTTTGATGAGTGAAATTATTAAATATTCTGGTAAGCTGCCTTTGATTTTTCCGGTTCATCCCCGCACGGCAAAGGTTTTAAAAAGTTTAGGAATTTCATATCCGCGTCTGCATTTGATCGAACCACTTGGTTATTTAGAGTTCAATTATCTGGTTGAAAGAAGTCTGGCTGTTATTACTGATTCGGGTGGAATTACTGAAGAGACCACGGTTATGGGAATTCCTTGCATGACTCTTAGAGACAATACCGAACGGCCTGAAACTATTACTATGGGGACTAATGAATTATTAGGAACAAACCCTGAAGCCGTTAAACCTTATCTCAACAAATTATTCGCAGGTAATTGGAAAAAGGGCAAGATTCCCGAGATGTGGGATGGAAATACAGCCGACAGAATTGTTGAACATCTGATAAATATTTTTTGTGTTAAAAGCTAAAGAGATAAACAGATTGCACGTTAACCAATAATATTTATTGTATAACGGTTTTAAAATTTGACTTACATTACGTATTAAGGCAAAACCGGCTTTGGTATAATATAACTGAAACGTCTTGAATGATTTACCTGTGACTTATTAGTAAAATCCAATACATGACAAATATTCCAAGACTTTATAGAACAATTAAACATCTTACTTTAAAACAGATATATTTCAGGTTATATTATTATATTATAAACCGGCTATTGCCTGTTAATTTTAAAAAAATAGCAGAGGGTAAAACATGCACCCGTGCAGTTCCGTATGAAATAAAATTCAGGTTTATCCCGGCTTCCAATTCATATAAACCTCCTTCAAGCTTCTCGTTTTTAAATATTTCGCATGATTTTAAAAATAATATCGATTGGAATCTCTCTTGTTATTCAAAACTATGGACATATAACCTGAATTATTTCGATTATTTATTGCAGCCCGGTATAAAAATAGAAAAAGGGATTGATCTGGTTAAAAAATACATAAAAGATTTACCTGAAGTTAAAGATGGTCTGGAGCCATATCCTACATCTATTCGGATTATAAATTGGGTGAAGTTTTGTTTACAGAATAAGATCAATGATGAGCTTATAAATAAGTCTATTCATGGTCATACGAGGTTTTTGTCAGGCAGAATAGAATATCATCTACTTGCTAATCACCTTCTTGAAAATGCTTTTGCTTTGTGTTTTGGAGGCTTTTATACTGGTGATAAAGAATTGTTTGAAAAAGGTCGTAAATTACTTTCCAAGGAGCTAAAAGAACAAATTCTTCCTGATGGCGCCCATTTCGAGTTGAGTGCAATGTATCATAAAATTATTCTGGAACATTTGCTGGATTTGATACAAATTACTGATGTGTTTCCTTTACATAAGAATTGGGGTCAATCACTTAAAATTTTTGCCGGCAAAATGTTGGGATGGATTGCCGCGGTTTCATTTTATAATAGTAATATTCCATTGTTCAATGATGCGGCATTTGGTATTGCTCCAGATACAAAAAGTTTATTAAATTATGGAGAAAACCTTGGAATTAAAAGTAGAAAGCTATCTTTAAAAGAAAGCGGATATAGAAAATTTACCGGGCAGGATTGGGAAATTGTTGTTGATGTTGGCAATATAACACCTTCTTATCAACCGGGTCATGCTCATGCTGATACCTTTTCTTTTGAATTGTATTACAATGGGAAACCATTAATTGTTGATACAGGCACTTCTACATATGAAACATGTGAAAGGCGTTGCCTTGAACGTGCTACAAAATCTCATAATACAGTAGAATTGTTTAAAACCAATTCATCTGAAGTTTGGTCAAGTCACAGGGTAGGGCGAAGAGCTCAGGTTTGTATAACCGAAGAAACTTCAAATATTATTGTTGCCAGTCATAATGGATACAAAAATAAAGGAGCAATCCACCAAAGATCATTGCAATTTAAATCAGATTTAATTGTGATTAAAGATTATGTTATTTTTAAAAAAAGAGAAAAAAATAAATTTGCAACGGCTTATTTTCATTTTGCACCGGGTTTTTTACCTGAGCTTAAAGGTAGTGAATTGTATATATATGATGATGGGATAAAGATTCAATTTTTTGGTGAGATAAAATCAGAGATATTTAAATATAATTATGCACCCCAATTTAACAAACTTTTACAGGCTTTTGCTGTTAAAGTTGAGTTTAATGAAAAATTAAAAACCGTTATAAATTTTTAATGAGAATAGCTATATTAACACAATATTACAAGCCCGAAATGGGGGCTGCGCAAAACAGGTTATCTGAGTTGGCTGTTGGGTTAAAAAAATGTGGCCGGGAAGTTGAAGTTATTACTGCTATGCCAAACTACCCGACCGGTAAGATTTTTAATGAATATAAAGGTAAATTAAAAACCAAAGAAACAATTGATGATATACCTGTAAGAAGGTATTGGATGAAGGCTTCCAACAGTAAAAAAATAATACCGCGAATATTGAGTATGTTTTCATTTTCCTTTAATGTGCTTTTTTCGCTACCATATATTCTTAAACGCAAATTTAATTTTATCATAATTGAAAGTCCTCCACTTACCTTGGGTATTTCAGGATATATAATTTCTCGTCTTGCAGGTTCAAAAATGGTTTTAAATGTTTCTGATCTTTGGCCTTTATCTGCAAAGGAGTTGGGAGCGATTTCCGATGGCTTTTTATATCGCATACTTGAACGAATAGAGCGGTTAATTTATAAAAAGTCATATTTGTGTATGGGGCAATCACAAGAAATAACAGATCATTTAAATAAAAATGGATCGAAGCGGACTTACCTGTTTCGTAATGGTGTTGATCCTAACAGGTTTAAAAAAATAAATAAGCAACCCGATTTTAATAATAATACAAAAATAGTTTATACCGGCCTTTTGGGTGTAGCTCAAGGTATATTAGATATATGCAAAAATGTAAATTTTAAAGATTTGGATGCTGAATTTCATATATACGGCGACGGGGCAGAAAGGGAATTGCTTGAAAAATATTTATTAAAAAGCCCGGACAAAGGCATTTTTTATCATGGCAAGGTTTCAAGGGATCAAATACCGGGTGTATTAATACAATATTCTGTAACGTTAATTCCGTTGGTTAAAAATATATATGGTGCCGTGCCTTCAAAAATCTATGAATCAATGGCTGCAGGCTTACCAATACTATTTTCGGGTGGGGGAGAAGGACGATCAATAATTGAAAATTATAATTTGGGATGGACATCTGATGCAGGTGATTACAGCATGCTAAAAGAAAATATTAAAAAAATCCGTCAAAATACAGAAGATTATTTTATTAAAAGAAATAATTGCATTAATGCATCTGCAACATATTTTAACAGGCCAAAACAGATCAATGAATTAAACAAATATTTAAAATCACTTTCATGAAAATAGTTGATAAATTTGATATAAAAAAGAATATTTTGAAAAAGTAGAAGATCTGATAAAGTTAAAAGCTGAAATTAATTATATATTTTGAATAAAGAGTAACAACAAAATATAATACACAGGTATATGAAAATATTAACAGTAGTAGGGGCTCGCCCCCAATTTATAAAAGCAGCTGTAGTGAGCAGGGTTGTGGCATGTTGTGATAATGTAAAAGAAGTAATTATACATACCGGGCAGCATTTTGATAAAAATATGTCGGATATTTTTTTTGAGGAGATGGAGATACCAAAACCTGATTACAATTTACATATCAACTCTCTCTCTCATGGGGCAATGACTGGTCGTATGCTTGAAAAAATTGAAACTGTCATAAAAAAAGAAGGCCCTGATGTTGTGGTGGTATATGGCGATACCAATTCAACAATAGCCGGAGCACTTGCTGCGAAAAAATTACATGTTAAGGTAGCTCATGTTGAAGCCGGGCTGAGAAGCTACAATATGGATATGCCTGAAGAAATAAACAGGATATTAACCGACAGGATAAGCGACTATTTATTTTGCCCTACAATAGCATCAGTTGAAAATCTTAAAAGAGAAGGGTTTGAACAACTTGATAACAAAATATTTAATGTGGGTGATGTCATGCTTGATGCTGCCAAATTTTATAGTAAAAAAAGCAGCAAAAAATCTTCGATAATCTCAAATCTTGATTTACAAGAATTTGTATTATGCACTATACACAGGGCTGAAAATACTGATAATCCCAAAAAACTGCAGTCAATATTTGAAGCTTTGAATCAAATTAATAAAAACATAAAAGTAATAGTGCCTTTACACCCAAGAACAGTGGAAAAATCAAAAAATATTAAAGTAAAAACGGATTTTACAATTATTGAGCCGGTAGGTTATTTTGATATTATAGAGTTGCTTAAACATTGCAAAATAGTCCTTTCTGATAGTGGTGGTTTGCAAAAGGAATCTTACTTTTTTAATAAACCATGTATAACCCTGCGAAATGAAACAGAGTGGATTGAATTGACAGAAAATGGCTTTAATGAATTAGCAGGTGCTGATACAAAAAAAATTTTAAAAGCTTTTGAAAATTTAATAAACAAAAATATTGATTTTAATGTGTTGTTATACGGAGATGGGAAAGCAGGTGAAAAAATCGTTAATATTTTGTTTTCGGAATTTTCAAAATAATCAAAAGAACGTATAACCATAATGGCTGAAATTTTATTCAATGAGCCTGAGAAGAATTATAGAAAATTGGGTATTTAAAATAAGGTATGTGTTTTATGCTGATAGAGAATACATCGATTTTAATGACTTGGAGCATAAAGATGAAGATCTTACAATCGAGTTTTTTGATTTTAATTCTAAATCAAAATCTGAATTAAAAAATACACTAAATAAAATAGTTCCGGGCTATAGATTACAAAGGGATATCAGTAGATATGATCATAAAACACACTGGGAATTGGTGATTGCTTATTGGCGAGATGTTCCTGTTGGTTGTAACTGGATATTAAATATTCCTCATGATAATTTTATTTTTGATAGTTTTATACATGATTCGGGCCAGGTTCTTTTGGGAAGTTCATTTGTTGTGAATGAATTTAGAGGGAGAGGGATAAATAAACTAATAAGAAAAAAAGCATTAAAATATGTTTTTGAAAACTATGAAAACAAACTTCCTGTATCAATAGTTGAAAAATCCAATATAAGCTCTATAAAGAGCAATTATGGTGTGGGAGCAAAACTATATGGCAGGAATTATTTGATCAAATTATTAAAGCACAATATTTTTTCTGTTTTAATAAAAAAAGATAAAACTATTAAGTTTTGGTTTCTTTTAAAATATAAGCAAACACTATATTAATTTGTTATTAAGTTTTATAAAGGATATTTTTAAAAGCAGTTTTGCCAGGAGTGCTGCAGTTATCACGGGTGGTACAGCTATAGCCCAGTTGTTAAATGCTGTTTTTTATCCGGTAATTACCCGGTTGTATTCACCCGGCGAATTTGGTGTATTTGCAATTTTTATGGCTATTCTGGGTATTTTGGTTATAATAGGCACATTAAGATATGAAAATTGTATTCCTATAGCTGAAGATGACGAAAAAGCTATAAACTCTTTGGCTTTAAGCTTTATAGTTTTATTTATCCTGCTAGTTTTAATTACTCTTATTTTTTTTGCATTTGGTTGCAAAATTTTAAGTTGGCTTAATGCTGAAGCTCTAATAAAATACAAGTATTTAATTTCTCTGGGTCTTCTTCTGGCTGTTTCTAGCAATATTTTGATGCAATGGGGTTTCAGGAAAAAAAGTTTTAAAAACATAGCCCGTACAAAGGTTAGCAGAAGTGTTGCCATGAATGCAACCCAGGTGGGCTTAGGATCCATTGGTATAGGGCCTCTAGGTCTTCTTTTAGGAAAAATATCTGGCGAAAGTGCCGGATCTGCAACACTGGGATTGTCATTACTCAAAAAAGACAAGCATCTGTTGTCTCTTATCAGTTTTAATAAAATTAAATGGGCTGCACGGCGTTACATATGGTTTCCTATGTATTCTACACCTTCCCAGTTATTCAATAAAGCAGGTATTGAGTTGCCTATTTTTTTTATTACTTCAATATATGGTAGTTCTGTGGTTGGATTATATGGCCTAGCCCATCTAATTGTCAGTTTGCCGGTTGTGCTTATTGGAGTTTCAGTAAGCGATGTTTTTTATGCTGAAGCCGCAAGCCTGGGTAAAAAAAATCCGTTAAGGATTAAAGATATGTCGCAGAAACTACTTAAACGCCTTTTAGTTATTGGAATAGTACCTTTATTTGTATTGTTGTTATTCGGACCTTTTTTATTTGGTTTTGTTTTTGGAAGTGAGTGGTACGAAGCCGGGATTTATGCCAGAATAATATCATTGTTGGTTTTTGTTCGTTTTATATTTACCCCTGTAAGCCGGATATTTTTCGTTTTTGAAAAACAAAAAACTGCATTAATATTGAATTTTATACGCTTAGTGCTTGTATTGACCACATTTTTAGCAGCATCATTATTCAATTTAAACTCATACTATGCAGTAAGTTTATATAGCTTTGCCATGATAATAGTTTATTCTGTAGCCTATTATTATGCAAACAAAATAATTAACCAGGAAATCAAAAAAAATAGTTAGTTTATCTTTGCTAAAAATGTATTAAAAAGTTATATGGATAGTGATCAAATTGGACTCAAATATCTTATCTTAGAACCCGAATTAGACCAGTCTGTAAGCTTAGCAAAAATTATTAAAAATAACATACCTAATGTTTATATATATGGAGGCTATATAAGAAGGTTAAAAAAAATAAGTTATTTTATTAACAGATCACCTTATTTTGATTCCTACATCGAGGTAGATTTTTCAGACGAGGTTTTTCTAAAAGGTTTTGACAGAATTATACCCACTGGAGCAGACTCCACTGAAAACATGGTTAAATTATCAGGTTTATTAAAAATAGGAGATAGTTGTTTTTCTTCGAAAAACCTGGTTGTAAATGACAAAAAAAGAATGTTAAAGATAGTAAATAGCTTAAACATTCCCTGTCCTGAGACTTTTTTTTCTGCTGATAAAATAAATTTTTTTCCTGTTTTTTATAAAGTTGCCTATGATAATATTAATCCAAAACCATGCGGTGTAATTAAAAATAAATCAAGCCTGAAAAGACTTAATAAAAAGAATATTATATTTCAGGAGTTTATACCGGGTAGTTCGACATTTGGTCTGGCTTTTTTGGCCGATAATGGTGAATTGATTTGTAAAACCGCTCATGAAGAAAAACTGAGCTTCCCTTATAAGGGTGGGAGTGCTGTATTATTGCAGAGAATTGAAAGTGAAAGATTGCTTGAACTAACAAGAAAAATAATTAAAAAAATAGGTTATACAGGCTGGGGATTGGCTGAATATAAGTATTGTAAAAAAAGGAATGATTTTGTTTTTATGGAAATAAATTCGAAAATATGGGCTTCATTTGAGTTCGCTTTGGTAAATGAGCCTGAATTTGCAAACAGACTTTTTAACATAAGTCTTAACAAAGAACCGAGCAAATCTGCTGTTTATACACATCGTCTATTGGGCTTATTTTGTTTTCAATACTTTAAGTTTTTGCCCAAAATAATTAAAGCAGAAAAAATTACTATCAGCACAAAAAAAAATCTTTATTATTACTTCAGAAAATTTATACCCTTTTAGTGATCAAAATCAAGGTTTTTTGAATGTTCATTTCAAAATATTATCTGATAACCAAATTAAAGGTATAATTAAGATAATTTAAATCTCCTTGACAACCTTTCTGACAATTGCACCTATAAAAGTTAATAGTAAAGCAAATCCTAAAACAACAATAGAGGCCGGGATTACACTTTCCTCTCGCGGGGTTGAAAATGGTTGAATAAATGTTATTATGTCAAGTTTTGAAAGCTTGTTGTTAACTTCATTTCTAAGCTTTACAAGATTAATAGCATCTTCCATTCTATGATTGGCATAAAGAATGAATTTTTGATCATTTTGATTTAATAAGTTTTTTTCCCGTTCTTTTTTGTGTTTTTCAAGTTCATACTCAATTTCATTGCGAAGATTTTTAAGTGACTCTCTTTGACTATTTCTGTGTCTTGCAAGGTATGTATTATTCTCAAAATAATCCTTCATCACATCTTCAAGGATCTCAAGAGTATGTTCATCTTTGGCTAAAGCATGTATCAACACATATTGATATATGAATTCTTTATCTGTTTTATGAATTACTTCATGATCAGTCAACTCAAAAGTTATTTCCTTAAGTTTATTATCATTTACTTTCCTTATATCTTTTTTTCTTAGTGCTAATTCAAAATCTTTTTCTATATGATATTCAAAATCATTGAGTATCTGCTCTAGCATACTTCTGTCGATCCAGGTTGAAAATACTGCCTTTGAAGAATAAACAGGTTTCCTTATTTCATGTATTCCATATCCTAGCCCGCCGCCAACTATAAACATTATTAAAAGAAACCAGAAATTATTGCGAATAAAAATCAAAATTCTTTTTAAAAATTCGAATAAATCTACTTCTTTATTGCTCATTATAATTTTTTTGAATAGTTTGTAATGAATGTTTGATGATGCATGCAAAAATACAAAAAAAACTTTAATACAATTACACTTAAATTTCTAAAATAAAATTTAATAAATAACAACTTAAAAAATTGTTAATAATATAAAATTATGATTATAAGGTTATAAAAATAAATAGCCTGTCTAATTTGCATAAATTTCTACCTCCCGACTATAGCCTATTAATTAATCTTATATATTTGTGCTCTAATTTTTTCAGGTAACTGAAATTTTGATTTGACGCGAATTTTGGTGGAAACAACAATTGTTTTTTTGAAAATGTTATACACTGATTCGCATGATAATGCATATTATTTTTTAAAGAGTTGAGAGAGCAAGTTAAGTTGCAGTAACTGAACTGGTGACTTGTCCTGAAATAAGTTTACAGAAAAAGTAAAATTAAATCAGGACTATGAAAAGAAAAGTAAATCACTACACGGACGAGTTTAAATTGCGAGTTATTCAAGATTATGTTAATTCA
>PUKZ01000070.1 GCA_003550725.1 Bacteroidales bacterium
CTGAATTAACATAATCTTGAATAACTCGCAATTTAAACTCGTCCGTGTAGTGATTTACTTTTCTTTTCATAGTCCTGATTTAATTTTACTTTTTCTGTAAACTTATTTCAGGACAAGTCAATTAACAACTTCCTTCACCAACCCGTCACTCGCTACCCGTTACCCGTTACCCGTCACTCGTCACTCGTCAAAGCTAAACCTAAAATAGGCATTACACGCTCCTTCGTGTGAAACCATACAGGCGCCTACAGGATTTGTTGATGTGCATACTTTCCCAAACAATTTGCAATCGTGCGGTTTTTTCAATCCTTTCAATATTTCGCCGCAGATACATCCTTTTTCTTCTATGGTCTCTTCCACATCAACGGGGATCATCTTTTCGGCATCAAACATTTTATATTTTTCAGCTATACCAAGCCCGCTTTTTGGTATGATGCCAAATCCCCGCCACCAGTCATCACGCAGTTTAAAAACTTCTTCCGTTGTTTTAAGGGCAATGGTGTTGCCTTCGGGCTTAACAACTCGGCTGTATTGAATTTCAACGCTGTATCTTTTTTCTTTGATCTGTTTCAGCAACATATAAATTGACTGCAAAATATCCACCGGTTCGAAACCCGATATAACGCAGCCGACACCATATTCTTCGGGTATATTCTGATATATGCCTGAGCCGGTTATTGTGCTGACATGTCCGGGGGCAATATAGCCGTCAATCTTAACACCTTCGTCAATAAGCGCACCCATTGCCGGAGGCATTATCTTATGTGAACTAAGAACAAAAAAGTTTTTAATATTCTCTGCGGCACCGTTTTTTATTCCTTGGGCAGTGCCCGGTGCGGTTGTTTCAAATCCTATGCCAAGGAAAACAACCTTTTTGTCGGGGTTGTTGCGTGCAATATCAAGTGCATCCAGCACTGAATAAACAATACGAACGTCATTGCCTTTGCTTATTTCTTTTTCAAGGCTTGATGAGGAGCCGGGTACGCGTATTAAATCGCCAAATGTAGTGATAATAACATCGTCTAATCTGCTGTATGCCACTGCCTGATCAATAAATCTTTTGCTTGTGACGCACACAGGACATCCCGGTCCCGACATCAGGTTGATCTGGTCAGGCAAAAGTGATGATATGCCAAATTTTTGTATTGCCCAGGTATGCCCGCCGCAAACCTCCATTAAGGAAACATTACGGTCTGCAATGTCCTCTATCTTTTGTACAAGATTTTTTACAAGGTCTTTATTGCGAAATTCGTCAATGTATTTCATTTTTTGAGTAACGAGTAACGAGTAACAGATAACGGGTTGGTGTTTTATTGACGGTTACTTGTTACAGATTTGATATATAATAATTAAAATTATTTTTCAGCTTCCTTTTTGTTCGACTCTTCCAATTCGTTGAATAAACGCAGTGTTTCCAAAGCCTCTTCTTCATCTAGTTTTTGAATGGCAAAGCCTGTATGGACAAGCACATAATCATCCACTTTCACATCTTCGAGAAGCTGCAGTGAAGTTTCATATTCAGTACCACCAACGGAAACAATTGCTTTACCGCCGTCAATGGATTTTACTTTTCCGGGAATACTTAAGCACATAAGTTAACTTTTTATTTGTTTTTCGGGTGCAAAATTAATCAATTTTTGCGTGTTAAATTCATCTTTTCTTATTTGCTGCGATTATCAATTGCCCCAATGCAATACCGCCATCATTGGCCGGTATTTTTGATTGTGAATATATAGTATAACCTTTTTGGGAAAGCTTTTGTTCGATATTTTCGGCAAGGAATTTATTCTGGAATGTACCACCAGAAAGGACAACTTTACTTATGTTGTGCTGACGGCTTATTGTGCTTACAGTTTGTAAAATAACTTCAATAACAGTATTGTGAAATTTGGTTGAAACCTTGTGTATTGGGATATTGTTTTTGATATCTTTTACTATTTGCTCAATGGTTGGTTTGAACGATATTGTATCACCGGTATAAAAGTTGTAAGTGTCCGGTATTGTTTTGTCAATCGCAGCTTCGAGCCTCATCGGAGCTTCGGCGTGAAACCGGCTTTTGGGGCAGAGGTTTACAAGTGCACTGACAGCATCAAACAACCTGCCTGCACCTGCTGATAAAGGCGTGTTGATATTGGCATCTATGGCACTGCATAAGAACTTTACCTTTTCGTTATCAATATTTTGCAGAAATGGCAGGTTAAAATCCAGAAACTCCAGTCCATAAACTTTATAAAGGTGAGCCACTGCCATTCGCCATGGTTCATAAGTAACCATGTCGCCTCCCGGCATTGGCATGTATTCAAAATGACTTATCCTTTTGAAATCATTAAAGTCGCAAACCATAAACTCGCTTCCCCAGATATTACCATCAGTGCCATATCCTGTACCGTCCATTGCTACTCCTATTACCGGTTCGTTAATGCCATTTTCAGCCATACATGAAGCTATGTGCGCATGATGGTGCTGAACTTTAATGGCAGGCAGATCAAACTCATCGGCATATCGTGTTGACAAATAGTCAGGATGCATATCCTTGACAATAATCTTTGGCTCAAACCGGAACAGCTTTTTGTATTTTTCAATAGTTTCGGCAAAAAACTCATAAGTTTCAATATTCTTAAGGTCACCGATATGCTGGCTAAGTATTGCCTGTTTGTCTTTGCCAATGCAGAAGCAGTTTGCCAGTTCTGCACCTGTGGCAAGTATGCCATCAACATCAGTATCCAGCTTTACCGGCACAGGGGCATACCCGCGAGAACGCCGGAAGATTCGTTCTTTATTGTTCATTATAGATGCTACCGAATCATCAGTACGGTTATGAATATGGCGGTTATAAGTCAGCACACCATCGCAGATGCTTCCCAGGACTTCAATAGCTTGCTGATTATCGGTTATTATGGGTTCATCGGAAATATTGCCGCTTGTAAGAACAATCGCGTCGAGCCCGGATTTTTCAAAAAGAAGGTAATGCATAGGCATATAAGGGAGCATTGCTCCGATAGTGTTGAAGCCTACGTTTACCGAAGGTGCCAGTTTCTCTTTTTCTTTGAGCAAAACAATCGGGCGCCGAAGTGAGAACAAAGATCTTTCTTCTTCAGCATTAATATGCGCATACTTTTTGGCGGTTTCAATGCAACGAAACATTACTGCAAACGGTTTACCTTCGCGGTTTTTAAGCTTTCTCAGTCGCGCCACAGTTTCCTCGCAGAAGGCATCACATGCAATAAAAAACCCGCCAAGCCCTTTTATAGCCAAAATATTTTTGTTTTCCAGCAACTGTATCGTTTTATCAAGTATTTCTTTCCGGGCTTTTATGATTTCACCATTCAGGAAAAGGCTGTACTCCGGCCCACAAACACTGCAGGCAACAGGTTGAGCGTGAAATCTCCGGTCGAGGATATCTGTATATTCATTGCGGCAGTCATCGCACATTACAAATTCTTTCATTGTTGTCTTTTCCCTGTCGTAGGGAAGGTCTTGAATAATTGTGAACCGGGGGCCGCAGTTGGTGCAATTGATGAAAGGGTAATCAATTCGGTTGAGTTGAGTCTTCATGTCTGCCAGGCAATCATCACAAACGGCAATGTCGGGGCTAACATCAGTGATAGTTTGAGAAACGGAACTGCTTTTTACTATATGAAAATCTAAAAAATCAATATTATCAATCTCTTTGTGGTTTATTGATTCAATATGCGAGGCAGGAGGAGCTTTTTTGCGAATAAGGTTTGAAAATTCGGAAAGCTCTGTTGATGTGCATTTAAGCTTTATTACTACACCATCATTACGATTTTCAACACTACCGTTGAGCTTCAGACCTGTAGCTATTCTATAAACAAATGGCCTGAAGCCGACACCCTGTATAAGCCCTTCAATTTTTATACGGTAGGTCTTTTTATTAAATTCTGTGTTAAATGGCATTCTTTAGTTAAACTGTGTATTTTAAAAAAGCAAAATTAATAATTTATTTAGCTTGATATATTTCAACTGCTTAGATATTCTGACTTTAAAAAAAGTTGTTAATTTTGTAACAATAAAAATTACCATTTGTTGCTTCTATAGATATAATTTTGACTTTATGTATAGACAGTAATTAAGTGTATGGCTAAAAAATTTTAAAACATAACAATATGAACACGGTTTTATATCTGATGATTGGTGGGGCTGTAGGCACTCTGTCACGTTATTTTTTGGCATTGTCGGTAAACAAATTATTTCCAGTTTTATTTCCGGTGGGTACTTTGGTTGTTAACTCAATCGGGTGTTTTGTGATTGGTGTTTTTTGGGGAATGGGTGGACATACAGTTTTCTCAGTTAATATGCGGGCTTTTCTTTTTGTTGGTATTCTAGGTGGTTTTACCACAATGTCTACTTTTAGTATTGAAACGATGAACTTGTTTCACTATAATGAATTTAAACTTGGGATTTTAAACATATTTGCCACTAATATAATATGCTTGTTGATGACAGCAGCCGGGTTTTTTATTTCAAGAACCTTTATAGGTTTTTCTAAATAATAAACACATGATCATTCAGTGATATTGTAAATAAGTATATAAAATTAGTATTCAGAATTTAGCAGTGTTAAATAAAATGATTGAATAGTATGTCTAATAAGAAGAAATTTGATTTGCCCGGCAAGACAGTTGAGAGACTTAGTAAGTACAGGAGAGTGCTTTTTGACAGGATAGGAGAAGGCAAAATCAATATTTACAGTCATGAGCTTGCAGGGATGATGAATCTGACTTCCGTACAAGTCAGGCGTGATCTGATGTTGATAGGTTATTCAGGAAGCCAGAGTACCGGCTATGCTATTAAGGATTTAATTGAAGTGATCGGAAGCATAATGGATAGTAATGAAGGGGAAAGGATTGCAATAATTGGTATGGGAGACCTTGGAAGATCAATAACCAACTACTTCAAAGGAAAAAGAGAAAAACTCGAAATAGTTGCTTCGTTTGATAATAATCCTAAAAAAATTGGACGGAAGATAGCAGGTGTACCATGCTATGATGAAAATGAGATGACTGAAATAATTAAAAATGAAAATATATCAATTGCGGTGATAACTGTTCCATCGGAAGCAACAAAGTTAGTGGCCCAAAAATTATTACAAACCGGAATTAAAGGAATACTCAACTTTACGTCGGAACCCTTAACAGTACCAGAAGGAGTTTACCTGGAAGAGTATGATATCATAACTTCATTAGAAAAATTAGCTTATTTTGTAAATAAATAATTAATTGCCGAGTACCGGGTGATGATATATTTGTTACCCGTCACCCGTCACCCGTCACTCGTTACCCGTTACTTCTTATGAGAGTATTTAACAGTTTTGAGGAAGCAAAAGGAAAGATCAAAAATGCAGTGGTAACCACCGGCTCTTTTGATGGAGTGCATATTGGGCATAAAGAGATAGTAAAAAGATTAAACAGCATTGCTAAGGATATTTGCGGGGAGTCTGTTGTAGTTACTTTTAATCCACATCCAAGAATTATACTGTACCCAGATCAAAAAGACTTAAAGCTTATTAATACACTCGAAGAAAAGACGATGCTTCTCGAGAGTGCAGGACTCAAAAATCTAATTGTGGTAAACTTTACTCTGGAGTTTTCAAAAATACCATCTGATAGTTTTATAGCCCGGCATATTGCAGGAGATCTTGGTGCAAAAGTACTTGTAGCAAGTTATAACCATCAATTTGGCCATAACAGGCAGGGAGACAGAGATTATCTGTATCAACTTGCAGAGAAACATGATTTCAGTATAGAAGAAATTCCAATGTTGCAAATTAATAATGAAACTATAAGCTCAACAAAAATCAGGAAAGCCCTGTTTAGGGGAGATGTTGAGACTGCAAACTCATACCTTGGTTATGAGTACTTCATGATCGGCAATATTAAACTGAATAAAAATGAACGAGGTGAGGCTTGTGAATCTATATATGAATTTCAAATTGATGACCACAACAAACTGTTGCCTCCTGAAGGGGCTTATGAGATAAAACTTGCCTTTGAGGACAAAGTAATTCCTGGTAAAGCTATATTAGATAGTAACCGGAAAATAATTATTGAAATTAAGAATGATACTGGCATTAACAAGAAAAGGAATAATTGCATGATTATTTTTCTTAAAAATCTTAACAGCAAAAAGTCATAGTGTACTAAACTTGATAATAGTTAGATGCAAAACTTTGATCATTCTAAAAAGTTTAGTTTTAAGTTTTTTTTAAAAGAACTTACCGGTGCCATAGGTGATTATGGCACCATACTTCCTATTGTGCTAGGTGTGGCAGTGGTTACCGATGTTAACCTGGCTCATATTTTGCTGTTTTTTTCTTTGTGGTATATTATATCGGGGTTATATTTCAGGCTGCCTGTTCCAATTGAACCTATGAAGGCAATTGGTGCTATTGTAATTGCTGAAGGGATATCTGGAGAACAAATTGCTGCATCAGGAATTATAATCGGTATTTTGTTTTTGATTCTTGGTTTTCTTAAAGCGTTCAGCTTTATACAAAAAAAGGTGCCAACAAGTGTAATCAGAGGCATCCAGTTGGGCCTTGCAATTGTTTTGCTAAGAACTTCATTTGGATTCTTTGTTGATGACTTATTAATCGCAGTTGTTTGCACAGGAGTAATCCTTCTGTTTTTTGTTTTAAATAACAAAAAATATTTCCCCGATATTTCGGCATTAGTTGTTATTGTATTTGGTGTTTTTTGGGGGATACATGAATTTGGTTTTCCTTCAATAAGCATTATGCGCTTACCGGGGTTAATTATTCCCTCAAAGGAAGATTTTGTTGTTGGTGGTTGGCTGTTGGCCTTGCCACAAGCCCCTCTTACTGCCAGTAATGCAATTCTTGCAACTTCATTGTTAATTACTGATACATTCAAAAAGAGCATAAGTCCTGATAAGCTATCAAGAAGCACAGGAATTATGAATTTGATTTCTGTGCCACTGGGAGGTTTCCCGATGTGTCATGGTGCGGGGGGGCTTGCTGCACAATATCGGTTTGGTGCAAGGACCGGGATTTCTAACATTTTGAGTGGCATAATATTACTTCCTGTAGCATTATTCTTTGCCAGCCCTTATTTAATCTCTATAATACCTGTGGGAGTTTTCGGTGCATTGTTGGTTTTTGTGGCAATTGAGATAGGTAAGCATGGCTTGAAAACTGATTCATATATTATTACCCTTGTGATTGCAATATTGTCTGTGCTTATTAACTTCACAATTGCATTTATAATAGGTATGATAATTTATTACCTGTTGCGTAAGGTATTATAATTGCCATCGGTGCAATGAATAGTTTAAATACAAAAACCACATACACAACCAACAATTAGAAAATCCACATAAAAGCAACCCTGAAAGGGTTAAATATCAATATCCACAGGTGCAACCTGTGGTTATAAAAAACAACCATTAATAACAACCCTGAAAGGGTTGAATAAAAATGATTAAATTAGATAGTAATAGGGAAAAAAATGATCTGTTTTTCAGCAAGTACTATTTTTTTATCATGATATCATTATCTGTTATTGACATCTTTTATAAAAACTAAAATTATATTATAATTTTTGATATATTAGCAGATATATTAGTAATATTTTCTTAAAAGATGGATAGAGTATTAACAGACCGTGATTTATGGTTTTTAATAGCACAGAGTTCGGTTGGCGACACCTACCGTCCTTTGAATTTGCGTGGTGCAAACCTTGAAGGAACTAATTTGGCCGGGGCTGATTTATCAGGTGCTAACTTTTCCAAAGCTAATCTGAAGCGAGCTAATCTTTCAGGCGTTAATCTCTCGGGCGCATATCTTGCTAATGCAACCCTTATTGAAGCCAATTTGACAGATGCCAATCTTGAAAATATAATTCTTGATCAGGCTGATATGTATGCTTGTAATTTAACAAAGGCTGACTTAACAGATGCCAAACTTAACAAAGCAATATTATCTAAGGCATGTCTTATTGAAACAGACCTCAGCAGGGCTGATTTATCGCAAACCCAAATGGATAGCTGTGACCTTACCAGGGCTAATCTCATGAAAACCAATCTTTCAGGAGCAAATCTATCTAATGCTGATATATTTGAAGCAAAATTTTCAAGGACATATCTTAATGAAACTGTTTTAAAAGGAGCAAAAAACACCGATAGGGCAAAAGGTTTTAAGGGCTAAATTTATAATCACCCGGTTAATTCGATTTAACAAAAGTCAAATCATTTCTTTTTTAACATAATACCTGCAACAAATCTGCCGGTATTGTTGTATGATGCTCTTGATGAAAAAAACTCTTCACTGTTACATTTGGTGCAAATTGAAGCAATTTCTATGTTCCCGGGTTTAACTCCGATATCAATAAGTTGCTGTTTGTTGGCTTGCCATAGATCAAAATAATATTTGCCTTGTTCCTTTCCGGGCGAGATTACGTTTTTTTTAGTCCAGCCGGAAAGTTTGTATTCTCTGTATACATCTTCACCAACTTCATAACAGCATGGTCCAATTGATGGCCCAATTCCGGCATAGATATTTTCGGGTCGACTGCTACAAAAATGAAGCAATTTTTCTATCATTTTACCGGTAATATAACTAATTGTTCCCTTCCAACCAGCATGAAGAGCTGCAGCTATGTGTTTTTCACTGTCGTATAATAAAACAGGAACACAATCAGCAACTTGTATTATGAGACAAGTCTCAAAAATTGATGTTGCCAGTCCATCGGTATTTTTGACACTATATTTTTCATCGGTAGCTCCACAGCCACGTAAAGAATTTCTAACAAAAGTAATATTTGAACTATGACATTGCTCAGAAAACGTGAAATTTTCGATTGGTATACCTGTAATATCGGATAATTTCTTTCGATTACGAAATACATTCCAGTTATCATCCCCAACATTAAATCCCAGATTTAATCCCTGAAACTCTCCTTTACTATACCCTCCCTTTCGTGATGTAATAAAATGAACTAAATTATCAAAAGACAATAAATTTTCAAATTGATATAATTTAATACCTGAAATCTCTGTGGTTTGCATAGTTATTTTTATTGTCTGAAAGTCAAGGGGTTAATAATCATCGGTCATTAATCATCAACACTTTCCTAAGTTTCCTGGGCAGCTTAATGACCCGCTATCACTTCTCACTTCTAATCTTCACCTGTTTCTTTTATCTGCACTTTTTTCTCTGATTTCCCTGTATGGAGTGTTTTCATACCACTGCGGGAATACATTTGAGTTAGCCAGATCTTTCCCTATATTATAAAACAGCCATAGATCCTGATATAATCCTTCGTAGCTCCACAATTCATGTATCATATCAGTTGGTTGATGGTACCGTTGGTCTATATCATCTGCGACCATTTCTGAGTATTTCTCATCTTTTCCTATAAAATCTCTGCCTCCACTGGCATATATAGTTGGAACTCCTTTTCTGACGAAGCTGTAGTGATCTGACCTGAAAAAGCCACCTGCATGTGGTGCCGGGTTAGGTTCAATTGTTCTTTCTTGCTTCTCAGCATGTTTTTCAAGATAATTATCGAGTTCAGATAATCCATAACCAATTGCAGTAATGTCATGTGTTGCTCCATACACATTCAGGGCATCCATGTTAATACCGGCAACTGTTTTTTCTATTGGGAAAACAGGATTTTCTGCATAAAACTGAGATCCTAATAAACCATATTCTTCAGCTGTTAGTGCAAGGAATGCAACTGACCGCTTTGGCTCATATTCAAGGTCTACAAAGCGTTCGGCCATTGCTATAACACCACCGGTACCTGTAGCATTATCAATAGCACCACTGTATATTAAAACTTCATCTTCGGTTTCTTCTTTACCCAGATGGTCCCAATGGCCCATATAAACTATTGTTTCATCAGGATACTTACTACCTTCGATATAACCGATCACATTGTAGCATTCTTTATTTTCATATTTGTTGTCGAAGCTAACTGATGCCGAAAGGTTTAGTGGCTTAGCCCGAAACTCAGGTTTAGCAGCTTTTTCAGCAGCAATCTCAAAATTGATGCCCGCAACATCAAATATTTTTTCTGCAACATCGAGCTGTATCCATCCTTCTGCTGTAAGATTATTATTATTATCTTGGTCAAGTTCGAACTGAGTCCCTGACCAGGAATTCCTTACAACACCCCAACCATAACTGGCGGGTTCAGTTTGATGAACGATCAATGCAGCTTCAGCACCCTGCCGGGCAGCTTCTGCATATTTATAAGTCCACCTTCCATAGTAGGTCATAGCCCTGCCGGTAAACAAATCATCATCTTCTGTTGCAAAACCCGGATCATTAACCAGTATTACAACAGTTTTGCCTTCAACATCAATATCCTCGTAATCATTCCAGCCGTACTCAGGAGCAACAATGCCATATCCTACAAATACGAGTTCACTTTCATCAACAGAAATATTATTTTTCTGAAGTTTTGACATAATAATCATATCATCACCGTATGAAAATGAACCTGCCGTTTCGCCATTTTTACTTACTCGCAAATCGGAAAAGTTCTTCCCCTTACTTTCAACAAGCGGAACAGGCTGCCTATAACTTCCATTAACAGCAGGATTTAAACCGATTTTTTTAAATTCACCCTCAATATATTCTACGGTTTTTCTGCCACCTTCACTGGCAGGCGCACGGCCTTCAAATTCATCTGATGATAAAGTCTTTATATGACGTTCTAAATTTTCACTGAACTTTTCAATTGATTCAGGCGCAATTTCACAACTTATAAAAAAACCAGAAACTAATAAGTAAATTATAAGGTTTGTTATAAAATAATTTTGATTTTTGAACATAATAATGTGTTTTTAAATTAAAATATAAACCAATTTGAATTATTTGTAAGTTATTGTTATTTATTGATATCTGCCCAATAAAAGTAAAATTAATAAATTATTTCATGACAAATTAATAAAAAATATTACTCATTAAGAAAGATATTTGATTTTTTTTGGTTTTGTTAACCTAAATTAATCCCAACCTGAAAAAATATTACCAGTTTTACAAATTTCCGGAAGATTATTAACAAAAATAATTGGCATATAATTATCTGATTTTATCAATAGAAACTCAGATAAAAATTCTTTAATGAAAAAGTATTAAATATTATTTTAAGGTTTTTAATGAGGGAGCTTCAAGCAAAACACGCAAAAATTTCAGTAAAAAGAAATAATTATCAAAAATTTTTATCGTATCTTAATACGTTAAAATAATTTTTTTCATTATCTTTGCAAATTGTTAAATAACGGATATAAAGTTAGAAGTTAAAACTAATAATAATTGAATCTAATGTACGCAATTGTTGAAATAGCTGGTCATCAATTTAAAATAGAAAAAGATCAAAAAGTTTATGTAAATAGGCTTGAAGGTGAAGAAGGCAGCGATGTAGAATTTGATAATGTTTTGCTTTTTGCCGATGGGAATAATATTAAAGTAGGCAAACCCAATGTTGAAGGGGCTAAGGTTAAAGCTAAAATCCTTGCGCACCAAAAAGCTGACAAGGTTTTAATATTTAAGAAAAAAAGAAGGAAAGGTTATCAAACCTTAAGGGGGCATCGTCAACCACTTACGCAAATTCAAATTGAAGAGTTAACAGCATAAAAACATACTATTAAAATTATACGGTTATGGCACATAAAAAAGGAATGGGCAGTTCACGAAACGGCAGGGAGTCACATAGCAAACGACTTGGAGTAAAATTGTTTGGTGGCCAGTCAGCTAAGGCCGGAAATATCATTGTGCGTCAAAGAGGCACAAAATACAATCCGGGCTTTAATGTTGGTATGGGTAAAGATCATACCCTATACGCCTTGGCTGATGGTAATGTTGTTTTTAAAAAGAAGAAAGACAACAAGCCTTACGTTAGTGTTGAGCCTGTTGAAAAAAGTTAAAAACTACAATACAGTTATTTTAACCTATAGGTTGAGCCTTATCGTGGGTTCAACCTATTTTATTATTATCCACAATTTTTGCACTTATTTAAACCAGAAAACATCAAGCACCCTCTATACATTATTAAAATTTAACTTCAAAGCATCAGAAAGAGTAATGGAAGTTTATTATGTACGATGACTTTTTTATAAAAAATATAAAACTATGCTTCAGATAAATTTTATCCGTGACAATTCCAAAACAGTTATTGACAAGCTAAAAGTCAAGAATTTCGATGCAACTAATATAGTTGAGAAAATAATTGAAGTTGATACCAAAAGAAGGGAAACTCAAAAAAGATTGGATAATAATCTTTCCGAATCAAATGATCTTGCCCGTCAAATTGGCCAGCTTTTTAAAACCGGGAAAAAGGATGAGGCAGAAAAAATCAAAGAGCATACAACTGAATTAAAAAAAATCAACAAAGAATTACACCACCAACTTGAGCAATACAAAAATGAGCAGGAACAGTTGTTAATTCAATTACCCAATATTCCACATGAAAGTGTTCCCCGAGGTGACTCTGAAGATGATAACCTGGTAATAAATGAAGTCGGCAAAACACCTAAGCCTGAAGAAAACGCATTGCCACACTGGGAAATTGCCAGTAAATATAACCTCATTGATTTTGAGCTGGGCAATAAGATTACAGGTGCAGGTTTCCCATTATATAAGGAAAAAGGAGCTAAGCTTCAAAGAGCTTTGATAAGTTTTTTTATAGATAAAGCTATTGAAGCAGGTTACATCGAATATCAAATACCTTTGCTGGTAAACGAAGCATCTGCTTTTGGAACCGGCCAACTACCCGATAAAGATGGCCAAATGTATCATATCCCTCTTGATAACCTTTATTTAATACCCACTTCAGAAGTTCCTCTTACAAACATTTTTAGAGATACAATACTCAATGAGGAAGACCTGCCTATAAAATGCACTGCTTATTCAGCATGTTTTAGACGTGAAGCAGGTTCTTATGGCAAAGATGTTAGAGGTTTAAACCGCCTGCATCAGTTTGACAAAGTGGAAATTGTACAGGTTGTAAAACCCGAAAACAGCTATAAAGTTCTGGATGAAATGGTTAATTACGTTACTGAGCTCATTAGCCTTTTAGAATTGCCTTATCGTATCTCAAAATTGTGTGGTGGAGATTTAGGTTTTGCTGCCGCAATGACATACGATATAAATGTTTTTTCTGCTGTGCAAAACAAATGGCTAGAAGTAAGTTCAATTTCAAATTTCGAAGATTTTCAGGCTAACCGTATAAAGTTAAGGTTCAAAAATTCACATGGCAAAAACATACTTTTACATACATTGAATGGGAGTGCCTTGGCATTGCCACGTCTTATTGCGGCAATACTTGAAAACAATCAGACAATAAAAGGATTGAAAATTCCCAGGGCTCTTGTACCATACACCGGATTTGATATAATTAAATAATTTTTCAGACAAATTTACGGTAAAACTTCAAAACATATTTGTTTTAAAATCGTTCACTTCGTATGGCAGGTTATTGGAAACATGAAATATTTGTATAGTTTCCAATCCAATTCAGATCGATTATATTATTAAGATCATAAATTGTTTTGGTATGTTAAACAAAAATAAAATATTAAAATATTCTTTTTTATCTTTAATAATTTTAGTTTCCTCACTTTTTGCCAATGAAGAAACAAGTGATGAAAGGCTTGCTGCTCAATATTTTCATGATGGTAAGTATAGCAAAGCCGTAGTCATATATGAAGACCTTTTTAAAGATAAACCCACAGAGGTCATATATAATAACTATCTTAAGTGTTTGCTTGAACTCGAAGAATTTCGCCAGGCTAAGAGTGTAGTAGAAACTCAGATAAAAAATGAGCCCGATGATGTCAGGTACAAGGTTGATTTGGGCTATGTAAAGATGAGAGCAGGAAATACCAGGAGGGCAAACCAGCATTTCAACAGCCTTATTGATAACTTGTCAGACAGACCAAATGATATAGAAAGATTGGCCGATGCTTTTTTAAAACATAATAAAATTGATTTAGCCCTGGAAGTATATAAAAAGGGGCGTAATATGCTGGGAAGCAGTTATCCCTTTAATATCCCAATAGCAGAAATATATGAAAAAAAGGGCGATTATGAAAATATGATGAAAGAGTATGTTGAACTTATAATAATTGATTCGGATAAAATGGATAAAGTCAGGGGTATTTTACAGGACGCCCTGGATAAAGACCCTGAATTTGAAAAAAATGATGCTTTAAGGAGAGTCTTATTGCAGCGTTCACAGCAAAGAGGTGCTGAAACTATTTATTCAGAAATGTTGTTGTGGCTTTCTATTCAGCAGAAAGATTTTGAGATGGCTTTAAGGCAAGCAAAAGCACTCGACCGGCGGCTCCAAAAAGATGGAGAAACAGTTTTTGAAATAGCTGAATTAAGTTTGTCTAACAATGATTTCGATATTGCCGAAAAAGCTTTTAATCATTTAATAGCACAAGGAAAATCCGGCTCTTATTATCTAAAAGCTAAAGTTGGATTGCTCGACGTGAAGTTTCAAAGGCTTACAGCCTCTTACGATTATGAGAAACAAGAATTAAAAAAGATTGAAAAGGCTTTCGAGGAAGCTTTGGAAAAATTTGGAGTACACAATAATACAGTACCTTTAATACGTAACCTGGCAAATATTAAGGCTTTTTATCTTGATAAGTCTGATGAAGCCATAAAGCTTCTCGAATCAATTATTGAATTGCCGAGACTATCCAACAAAATAAAAGCAGAATGTAGATTAGAAAAAGCTGATATCCTCGTACTTAATGGTAAAGTATGGGATGCTAAGCTTTTGTATTCGAGGGTTGACAAATCATACAGCAATGATCCCATAAGCCATGAAGCAAAGTATAAAAACGCAAGGCTTTCGTTCTATATGGGCGAGTTTGATTGGGCTAAAGCACAACTGGATATTTTGAAAGCAGCTACATCAAAACTTATTGCTAACGATGCAATGGCATTATCATTAAAAATACAAGATAATATTGGGTTTGATCAAGACACTAAACCCCTTAAAATGTATGCCCGTGCCGAAAGAATGACTTTTATGAACAAATTTGACGAAGCATTCGCAATTCTTGACTCTATTCAAAATAAATATCCCAACCATCAAATAAATGATGATATATATTTTGCCAAAGCCGGATTAAGTTTAAAAACCGGGAAATATAACGAAGCAGATAGTTTATTAAAAATAGTAATCGAAAAATATCCCAAAGGTATACTCGCAGATGAAGCACTATTCAAAAGAGCTGAATTAAATGAAAATATACTCCAAAAACCTGATGTAGCCAGAGAGCTTTACCGTAAAATCATGACCGATTATCCCGGCAGCATTTATGGGCATACTGCAAGAAGCAGATTTAGAGATCTTAGAGATAAGGAAGTTTGATTAATAAATTTTGATGTGAATATTAAACCAAAAAAATCGCTTGGGCAACATTTCTTACGCGATGATAATATAGCAAAAAAAATTACCGGTAGTCTTACCTGTTACGGAAATTATAAAAAAGTGCTTGAAGTTGGGCCCGGAATGGGTATCTTGTCAAAACACCTTTTAAAAAATCCCGCTTTTGAATGGTATGGAATAGAATTTGACAATGAATTGGTAGATTACTTCAAAAAACAGTTTCCCGATGCTGAATCAAAAATAAATTATGGCGATTTTCTTAATTACGACCTTAATTCTTTATTCAATAATGAAAAATATGGGTTGATTGGAAACTTCCCTTATAATATTTCATCACAAATTGTATTAAAAGCCCTTAAACACAAAACTCAAATCCCCGAAATAATAGGAATGTTTCAAAAAGAAGTGGCACTGCGTATTGCAGCCAATCATGGTAATAAAACATATGGTATCCTAAGTGTCTTGTGCCAAGCTTTTTATGATGTAGAAGTATTATTTGATGTTGGTGATAAAGTGTTCTATCCTCCCCCCAATATTATTTCGGCTGTGGTAAGAATGAAACTGAAAGATAATGCAACTGACTTCAAAAATGAAAAACAATTTTTTCAAATCGTAAAAATAGCATTTAACCAAAGAAGAAAAACATTACGTAATGCTTTAAAATCATATCTTTCGAGTGATGCCATGAAACCTGCTTTATTTGATAAAAGAGCAGAACAACTCTCTGTTGAAGATTTTATTATGCTTAATGATTATGTGACCAATTATAAAAATAGTTAACTATGAAGGTTTTATTTTTTTTATGAAAAAAGTATATAAAGTTATGGTTTCTAATTATTCGGTAACAACTGAAGGGTGACCCCGTTGACCCCGTCCTAATTTATACCCGTTACTCGTTACCCGTTACTATTACGTTTCGAGATCGCTAACAATAAGTTCATTATCTTCGTAAGCAACCTGTGAATGGTGAGTTAATTTGAACCAACTCTATGAAATTATTTTTGCCCAAGTTTCTTGCAACAATATTATTGTATTACAAATTTGTGATATTTTATTTAATTTAGTAAACCGAATTAAAGATGCTATAACATCATGTAAATAATGAATTATTTATTTTCTTAAAATAATAAATAAGCAACAGACATAAATGAATCGCGATCATAAACAAAATAAGATATGTGCATTTAAATTATATGTAATATTTTATAAACAAATAAATAATTTAAAGATTTAAACCACTTGAAAAAATCTTTTTATGGTAACCAAAAAATTAAAATATTTTGAATATGGTATACATTCGAATAAAGGCAAGGCTAAACCTTCAAATTTTGATGGTTATGCGGCTTTTGATTCACCAAATGGCTATGTATTTGTTTTATGTGATGGTTATGATGAATCAGGTGAAAAGGCCAAAGACCTTGCTTTGGATCGTATAAGATATTTCATGGAAAAAGAACACCTGGAAGATCCTCGCGAAGCCGTTCAATCGGCGCTAATTTACACCGGGGGTTATATATATGAATATGCCCGAAAACACGAAGAGAATTATAAAAATACAGCCGTTAGTTGTTTGTGCCTATTGATAAGGGATAATAAAATTTATTATTCTTCATTGGGTAATTGTAATATGTACCTGTTTAACGGAAAACGTCTTTATTTGCTTACACAAGAAACTCTTAACAATAATGCTTCTGATAATGATTTTAAAGAAAAACAATTGTTAGGAAAAAATAAGGCCCCCTCCCCTTTTGTATGTGAACATCCGCTTGTTCCTCTAAATTCTGACATGATACTTTTATGCACCGATGGTTTGTATGATCATGTCAGTGAAAAAAATATAAAGAAAATATTATCAGACCCCATGCCTGTATACACAAAAGCTTGCCGTTTGACTGATATGGCTGTTAACTCAGGCAGCGATGATAATGTTACTGTACAACTAATTTCTTTTTATAATCTTGAACACGACAAAAGGGAATTTGCCGAGCCCGAAAAACCGATTGAGGATACAGAAGAACTTCCAAAAACCGCAAAAATTGACATTACAGGTAACCCATTATGGAATAAGTTAATAATAGGAATTGTATTGATACTAACTATATTCATGTTTTACGATTTATTTATTTTTAATCCCCGGCCTGCCAGAGAATTAAATGATAATAGAGCTAATTTATCCGATGATACCATTACTGAAAAAAAACCTCCAAAAGACGAAACAAAGCCTGAAGCTATTGATTTGGTAAGATTATTAAATCGTTTCACCCCTGCTGATACGGTTTATGTTGTACAAAGCGGTGATAACTGGAGTACTATATACGGAAAATTTGGCGTTTGCTCTTGGTTTATACGCAACCATGAAGATAATAAAGGTAAATTTGACAGTAAGGGCGACCCTGTTCAGGGAAAAAAAATCTTAGTACCACTGATATACTCAGCAAGACCAGAATATAACCCCAGGTTTTACAAGGAGTTTACAACAGATAAAGTTGGTAACGCATGTCAACACGCCGGAGAAGATTTTATCGAAAATTTTCATGAAACCCTCAAACAAAGGTTTACTGAGCAAGTACAACAGTAAATTATTAATTACATTTACTTTATGGACTTAACAAAAAAAATAATTAAAAACAATGTATTGTTTGTAGATAAAGTTCATCCTGTTTTAAAATCAAAACTCCAAAATATTGGTTTTAATTGTACAGAAAAACTTAACATAACCTTTAATCAGTTACTTGATGAAGCCTCTAATTATACAGGTATAATTATACGCAGTCGTTTTAGTTTGAATAAAGAGTTTTTTGATTTGGCTAATAATTTGCAGTTTGTTGGAAGAATAGGAAGTGGCATGGAAAATATCGATGCTACATATGCAAAATCAAAAGACATATATTGCATCAACTCTCCGGAAGGCAATCGTGACGCCGTTGGTGAACATGCACTGGGGATTTTACTGGCTCTTATGAACAATATTTGCAAAGCCGATAATGAGATCAGACATGGAAAATGGCTAAGGGAGGAAAACAGGGGTTACGAAATATCAGGCCGCACTATTGGTATAATAGGCTATGGTAATACAGGCAGTGCCTTTGCACAGAGGCTTTCAGGTTTTGATGCCAAAGTTATTGCTTACGATAAATATAAAACAGGTTTTGGTAATCAATTTGCAGAAGAAGTTAAACCGAAAGATATTTTTAACAAAGCAGATATAATAAGTATGCATGTGCCTCTTACTGATGAAACCCGCTATATGGTCAATGATAAATTTTTTGAAAAGTTAAATAAACCCATATATTTTATAAATACTTCGCGCGGAAAAGTTGTCGATACAGATAGTCTTGTGAATGCCATAAAAAATAAAAAAGTTATTGGTGCAGCACTTGATGTGCTTGAATATGAAAGTTCCTCTTTTGAAAAATTAGACTCCGGAAAAAGGCCCGACTCATTAAACTACCTTATTAATAATAAAAATATTGTCTTATCGCCCCATGTAGCAGGGGTTACATTTGAATCGCAATATAAACTTGCTAACGTTTTGTATGAAAAGATTGAAGCACTCTATTGCTAATATCAATTAAAAACCATGGGAGCTTAAAAAAATTAATATGTTATAAACACCCCACTACACTAATTATTCCTGCTTTTTAACCAACAGCTGTAAAGTATCACATGTTTTTTGTTCGAGAATCACTTTACGGTTTTTAATGAAAGGATGCAAATTAGCATTTCTATAGTGTCGAATGGTCAACAATTCTTTATCGTAAAGGCTTTCTACTCTAAAAATTCTTTCCAAATCATTTATTAAGGAAGGTGTTTTTATTTTGTCAAAATCAAAACATACAGAAAAGCTAATAGCTGAATTTTGCATCATATTTATCCTGATATTATGTTTAGCAAATTCAGAAAATATAATCGAAAGGTTTTTTTCTGCAATAAAACTAAAATCTTTAGGAGAAATTGACAACATAACCTGGTTTGATTTAAAAATATATGATGGGGTGAGCTTGTCAAGCTTTTTGTTGTCATTAATCAAAGTTCCTTCCTCGTCAGGATCATAAAATGATTTTACTCTAAGTGGAATATTTTTGTTCAGTAATGGCTTAAGAGTTTTGGGATGTATAACTTTTGCGCCGTAATAGGCCAGCTCAATAGCTTCCTGGTAAGAAATATTTGGCAAAAGGTTTGTTTGTTCGGCAATTTTCGGATCAGCATTTAACAAACCTGGCACATCTTTCCAGATGCAAACTTCATAAGCATTTAATACATAAGCCAAAACTGCCGCCGTGTAATCTGATCCTTCACGACCCAAAGTTGTGACATACCCTGTAATAGTACCGCCAATAAAACCTTGTGTTATTGCTATAGGATGAAGAGCTTCTTTAGTGTGAGAATTAAAAAAGGGCAATAACAAATTTTCAACCGCCTCAAATGTTTTATCCCAGTAAACATTAGCATCGCGATACCTGGCATCTGTTATAATAATATCTTTTGCATTAAACCAACGATTAGGTATGCTACTTTCGTTAAGATAGTAACCAATAATCATAGCAGATAACTCCTCTCCAAATGAAACGATCCTGTCGTACTCAAAGTCATAGTTGTTACCGGGAGTATCATTTAAAACATTTTCCAAAAGACTGAACTTTTGTTCTAAAGAAGTAACAAGCTCGCAATTCTTATCATCGCAAAGTTCCATGGCTATTTCAATATGGTACCGCTTAATTTCATTAAATAATATGATGGATGAGTCCTTTTTACCCTGGAAAAAATATTCAGTAAGTTGTTCAAGAGCATTAGTGGTCTTACCCATAGCTGAAACCACAATCATCAACGGCCTGTCTTTATGAACAGAAATAATAGCTGTAGCGTTTTTTACTTCTTTAGCACTCTTTATTGATGCACCACCAAACTTGAATACATGCATGTTTTTGATAACTTTAAGTTTTGCTTTGACAAAAATAGTTAAATAGGTGCAAGTAAACAATTAACATTAAAAATCCTTTCCATATCAAATAAATATTAATAATATCAAATCACAGAAACAATCATTTGATATAAAATAAAAAAACCGGCTAAAAAACATTTAGCCGGGAAAAAACGAGGTAACACCTGGTTTCCGCACTTTTTTGCAACACCAAAGTAAGTGACAGAATATCAATAATATTTTATTATTTTTGGGTGTTGCAATGCGGAAAACAGAAAAAAACCGGCTAAAAAAACATTTAGCCGGAAAAAACGAGGTAACATAAGATTAAAAAAGAAGTATTAATAATCCTTCAATTGAGCCATTAATTTTTTTCGTGTGAAAAATATACGGCTTTTAACCGTACCTATTGAAAGATTTAATTTTTCAGCAATTTCTTTGTATTTATAACCTTGATTATACATTTCAAAAGGCATTCTCTGTTCTTTATCAACATTATTTATTTTTTCGGTTATCTCCTTTGCTGATAATTCAGAATCTGGCAAACCATTTTTACTCTCTCTGTTAAGATTCAAATAGTAGAGATCATCTGTTTTATCAAGCATAGTTTTTTTCCTGATACTTTGACGATAATTATTAATAAATGTGTTCTTCATTATTGTTAAAGTCCAGGCTTTAAGATTTGTATTAACGGTAAACTTATCTCTATTTGAAAGCGCTTTAAGATAAGTTTCCTGTACAAGATCCTGAGCATCATCATAATTTGATGTTAGAGTATAAGCAAAATATTTCAGGTTTTTCTGAAGTCCTATTAGTTTATAATTAAATTCTACTGCAGTCATAATTGAAAAAAATTTGTTGTTTAAGATTCTAAGCATAAAATTAAACAATAAAACAATACTTTGCAATTTTTTTCAGAAAATTTAACAAATTAAAACCCCTTTTATCTGTTAAAACCGTCTATATTTTATATTTGATAAAGTAAAATGCCAATAAACGGCAGAATGGATATAAAAACTAACCTGTAAAACACAATTAATTTTTTAACCCTTATGCATAAATCATTACCTGTGATAGGTTAACAAACCAATTAACTGCTTTTATTACTTGATTAGCGTGATACAAAGTGTTTACGAATATTAACTGTATCTAAATAATACCTGCGGATTCAATAAATTTTAAAGTAGTGGTAAAAAAAAGAAATTAAACATATTATTTATAAACTATTATCAGGATATTGCAGTAAAATATAATCGGCAATCCATAATTATTTTTTACATAAACAATATTTTAGTCTTGCATTTAAAAAAGAAATTGGTTGTTTAAACTTTTAAGTAAAAACTTTAATAAAATTAAAAAAATTAGTCAACAAAATTATCAAGTACCTCCTTAAAAGCTTCGGTGTTTCTTATGATTAAAATATTTTGCGGTGCATCCTCACTATAATCGCATGCCTGCTTTCCGGTAACAAATATTGTTTTTTCCGGAAAGGTTTTGGATATGTTCTCTATATATTCACAAGCTTTATAAGGAACAGTTGCCGTGACAAGATGTGTTAAAAGAAAGTCAGCATCTATTATTTGTTGGGTTTTTATAAGATCATTAAATGGTGTTGATTGGCCAAGATATACAACTTTATGACCATATTTTTTCAGCATGTATGAATAAAATAGAAGCCCGAGTTCATGCAACTCATCTTCAGGAAGGAAAAGCAAAAATGTTTTTGCTTTTTTGTTTATGATATTTTTATGAGCATCATTAACAACAATCAACTTCTGACGAATAAGATTGCATATAAAATGCTCCTGCGCGGGGATTATAGAACCCACTTGCCAAAGAATACCTATTTTTTCAAGAAATGGATATATAATATGTATAACTGTCTTTTCAAACCCAATCCTCAATATTGAATCTGACATGATTTTTTCAAAAATATCTTCATTAAGTTCTATCATTGAAACAAATAAATTATTTATTTGCCCTTCATATCCTCCCAAACTGCCAGATAAATCAAGAACTTTTTGATTTATTTCTACCGAATCCATTTTAATTATTTCCGATATTTTAAGCCCATAATTTCTTAATGTGCTTATATTCAGCAACTTTTTAACATCTTCATCTAAATAATAGCGAATATTTGTAGAAGTCCTTTTTGGACTAAATATACAGTATCGCTTTTCCCACATTCTTATAGTATGAGCCTTTATACCCGATATTTTCTCAAGATCATTAATTGAATACTTAATCATATTTTTTTGATCTTTATTTATATGATAATATATTTTTAAGCAAGATATAAATAAATTTTATACTTTCAAAAATTTACATTCAAGTAAAATGATAACTCCTGGCTATCTTATTTATTATTATTCTGGCAGTATGGTAATTATGCGAAAATAGAACCAAAACTTTAAAACTTGTCATATTTATCAGAACAAAATTATATGTACCTGCGTTCAGAAATTAAAAAAATTGCCATTGTTTGTAAATTATAAAAATACCCGACAATTTTATAAAAACTTTTTTTTGAATTGTAAAAATATAATCCGGCTAAAAAAATAATTTTTAAAAATAAACTGGATAATCCTGCCAATAAACAATTTTATAAGCTTGTTTATTTTGCTTTTTTCTGAAAATTTATGCAGTTTTATGACAATAATCAATAATATTTTAGTAAATTTGGAATATTATGAAATTACTTTCATTTGAAAATATCATTTTTCAAATCCGCCAGCAGCAGACAAAAAGCATAACAACATAAAAGTCAAAATAAGTTTTTATTAATCAAAAAATCATTTTAAATATAAACATGACAAGATGAATGATCTGGTTATAGATCCTACCAAAACGACTTTTGGAATATATTTTGATTCCAAAAAAGGTAACCTTGAAATTTTCGGAAATTCATATCCGAATAATCCAATTGAATTTTTCAAGCCTATATTAAATTGGATAAAAGAGTTTACCAAAACCAGAAATGACCCTATTACCTTAAGGTTTAATGTTAACTACTATAATACCAGTTCTTCAAATTACATATACAAAATGCTTGAAATGATTGAAAGCTATAAAAAAAATGGTAATAAAACAGAAATAATATACCTTTATTATGAAGGAGAAGAGGATATGCTGGATTCATGGAATGAAATAATGGATGAATTGAATTTATCCTGCACAATTGAACAGGCATGATAGTTAATTATATTTTACAACCTGTTTATATATTTGTATGTTTTGTATGTATGTGTATTGATAATCTTTAAAATTTATAAATAAAAAACTTTTTAAATTATGAAAGAAAACACCATGGATATAACTGAGCAGCAAGAAGTGTTTGAGTTCACTAGCATAGGCGAAATAGTAAACCAAACACTTCAGAAAAACATAGAAATGGATAACACGCCAAATGGCCTTTCAACCGGATTTTCTGAAATAGACAAAATCACCTCCGGCTTACAAAAAGGACAGTTGGTAACTATTGCGGTTAGGCCGGGAATGGGCAAAACCGCTTTTTTATTGTCTATGACCAATAACATTGCCATAAAAAATGGTCACTCGGTTGCAATTTTTTCTTCCGAACGTTCAAGTCAAAAAATCACAAATCGCATTATTGAAAGCGAAACAGGCATGTCAATTGGTAAGTTAAGAAACATTGATGTGGAATTATACAAAAAGGATCATTTGTATAAAACCATCAGTAATATTGCAAAAGCCAAAATTTATCTTGACGATTCACCTAATCTTTCTTCTGATGATCTAAAAAGCAAATCGCGAAAATTAAAATTTAATTATAATGTAGAGCTGATAATAATAGACTACCTCGAGTTGTTAAGAACCGGCTACGGTGATAATAACAACAGGGAGGAACAACTCAACACTATTGTCCATACCATAAAAAGTATAGCCAAAGAAATCAATGTTCCTATAGTGCTTTTTTCGCAGCTTCAGGGATACGGGTTAGAATACAATATGTTGCAAAATCCTTCAATAAAAGATATTCCTGTTTTTCTTAGTGAATTATCGGATGTTGTAATGTTTTTATACAGAAAAAATTTCATTAATAAACCCAGCCGGGAAGACGAAAACGTCGAAATGATTCTGGCTAAATATAATAATCAAAACCATAATACAGTGGTACCGTTAAAATATATTGAACGGATAGCTAAGTTTGCCGACAGTTAAATATATATTTTTAAATCCCTGTTTGCCGGCCACCCTGTAGTTTTATACAATCCAAAATAAGATCATTTTAATAAGTAAATAAACTATTAATTACTTCCGGTAAATATATTTATTAATTTAGATAACAAATACAAATAAAATTATATGGCTAATATCAAAGAAATTGAAATCATAAAACAGTCGCTTATCGAAATTGCCAGGAAAATGTTAGTTGCTGCGCGCACAGCACCAAAGGCTAAAGGCATAAACAATCTGGAAATGGCAATCTTAACTGACAGCCACATAAAATCTTTAGCCAAAAAAATGAAAGATATAGGCAATAAGGAGAATAATAATAATATTTTTTTGAGAGATGCACAAAATGTTAGCGACTATGCTGATGTTGTAGTATTGATAGGCACTCGTTTTCAATCAATAGGATTAAAATTATGCGGGCTTTGTGGTTTTGCTAATTGTGAAGAAAAAGACAAACATCCTGAATTCCCTTGTGCCTTTAACACCGGTGATCTTGGGATTGCTCTGGGCTCTGCCTCAGGTATGGCAGCTGATTTTAGAGTAGACAACAGGATGATGTATACAATTGGCTATGCTGCAAAAGAATTGGAATTACTAAACAGTAACGTAAAAATTATTTATGGAATACCTTTGAGTGCAACATCCAAAAATCCTTTTTTTGATCGCAAATAAAATTTTTAAATTAGTTTATTTATTATATCCGGGCTTATTAGAAGTAGCTCATTGAAAAAGCATTTAACCTTTCAAAAGCAATTAAAAAAGCGGGGTTATATTCCCCGCTTTTTTTTGTTTAACCAGATAATTTCACCGGTTTTTTGCTAATTACAATCTATGATGGTCTATGAACTATATAAGCAATATCAGGTTTGCTTAGTTATTTTTTGGCAAGCTTACTTCACCTCTTCATAATCCACATCGGTTACATCGCCTTCGTCTCCGCCATCATCACCTTTATCACTTTGATCTGAGCCGGGCTGTTGTTGCTGTTGGTCTTTCGAATCTGCTCCGCCTGCTCCGGCTTCTTGCGATGCTTTGTAAAGCTCTTCGCTTGCTGCCTGCCATGCACTATTAAGTGCTGCCATTGAGGTATCAATAGCTTGTATATCCCGGTTTTTGTGAGCTTCCTTAAGATCAGATAATGCCTTATCAATAGGCTCTTTCTTTTCTGCGGGTATTTTATCACCAAATTCATTAAGCTGTTTTTCGGTCTGGAATATCAAACTATCAGCCGAATTAATTTTTTCTGTCTCTTCCTTAATCTTTTTGTCTTTTTCGGCATTGGCTTCGGCTTCTTCTTTCATTTTGTTAATCTCCTCTTCCGACAATCCGGAGGAAGCTTCGATACGTATATCCTGTGATTTTCCTGTAGCTTTATCTTTGGCTGATACATTCAATATACCGTTTGCATCAATATCAAAGCTAACTTCTATTTGTGGTACACCCCTTGGTGCTGGAGGAATACCATCAAGATGGAAACGGCCTATAGTGCGGTTATCTTTAGCCATTGGCCTTTCTCCCTGAAGCACATGAATTTCTACAGATGTTTGATTATCTGCCGCAGTTGAAAATGTTTCTGTTTTCTTTGTCGGTATAGTGGTATTAGCCTCAATGAGTTTTGTCATAACTCCACCCAAAGTTTCAATACCCAGTGAAAGCGGCGTTACATCCAGCAACAACACGTCTTTAACATCACCACTCAGAACAGCACCCTGAATAGCTGCACCTATTGCAACAACTTCATCGGGGTTTACTCCTTTTGAAGGTTTTCTTCCGAAAAAGTCTTCAACCAGCTTCTGAATAGCAGGAATACGTGTTGACCCACCTACCAGTATAACCTCATCAATATCTGAAGCTTTTAGACCGGCATCTTTAAGTGCTTCTTCGCAGGGCCCTTTTGTTTGTTGTATAAGCTTGTCACAAAGCTGCTCAAATTTGCTTCTTGTCAATGTTCTTACCAGGTGTTTAGGTATACCATCAACAGGCATAATATATGGCAAGTTTATCTCGGTTGAAGTAGAGCTTGAAAGTTCTATTTTGGCTTTTTCAGCTGCTTCCTTTAACCTTTGCAATGCCATTGGATCCTTTTTAAGATCTAACCCCTCATCTTTTTTAAATTCATCGGCAAGCCACTGGATTATTATATCATCAAAATCATCACCACCAAGGTGTGTATCACCTTTAGTTGATTTTACCTCAAAAACTCCATCGCCAAGCTCCATTATTGAGATATCAAAAGTTCCACCGCCAAAATCAAAAACGGCAACTTTCATATCCTTATTCTTTTTATCCAATCCATAAGCAAGTGAAGCTGCGGTTGGCTCATTAATTATTCTATGCACCTTTAAACCTGCGATCTCACCTGCCTCTTTAGTTGCCTGACGCTGTGAATCATTAAAGTATGCAGGTACAGTAATTACTGCATCACTAACTTCCTGCCCAAGATGATCTTCAGCAGTCTTTTTCATCTTCTGCAATATTATCGCAGAAATCTCCTGTGGCGTATATTTACGGTCATCTACTTTTACCCGGGTTGTATTGTTTTCTCCCTTTACAACCTCATAGCTGACCCGCTCCTTCTCCTTGGTAAGACCATCATAAGGCATCCCCATAAAACGCTTTATCGAATAAATGGTTTTTTCAGGATTTATGATCGCCTGCCTTTTGGCAGGATCACCTACTTTTCTTTCACCATTTTCAGTAAATGCAACCAAAGATGGAGTGGTTCTGCGACCCTCGCTGTTATGTATAACAACAGGCTCATTTCCTTCCATCACTGATACACATGAATTAGTAGTACCTAAATCTATTCCTATTATTTTACCCATTTTTTTAGTATTTTATTTTTTCTATTACTAGATTTGATTTTCAAATATGTTTTTAATTATCGTATTGTACACATTCAATGATTGTGCCAACATCAGTTTTTGTAATTATGACATATTTTTAATCATGTCAATCAAAACAAAAAATCCGGGAATTTATAACAACCGCTATTATATTAAGCTGTATTACAAGTATTACAGATTATAATTAAGTTTCATAACCATCTATGTCAAAAAGGCAGTTTTATAACAGAAAAGATTATTTTTATATATTTTTAATCTGATTAATTGGTATTTAAAAAACCATCTAAAAAAGAATTTAAGTAAAAAAATAAAATTTATTTAATTCTTAAACATTATTTTAATTTTATACATTAATTTTGGTTTAAATTAACAGATAATTTTTTCACTGCCTGGTTGAGAATCTAATAATTATTCGTTTAGAAAAACAATATGCTAAAACACCTGCAAATTGAAAATTACGCACTGATTGAAAAATTAGATATTGATTTTGATACCGGCCTTTCTATAATAACCGGCGAGACGGGCGCAGGTAAATCGATACTGGTAGGTGCATTATCACTTATACTTGGCCAAAGGGCCGACACAAAAGCTTTATTTAATAAAAATAAAAAATGTATAGTTGAAGGAATATTTTCTATCAAGGATTACGATTTGCAATCATTTTTTGATGAATATGAGCTGGATTATGATGATAATACTATTTTGCGCCGGGAAATTAATCAACATGGAAAATCAAGGGCTTTTGTTAACGATACCCCCGTTACTCTAAACTTATTAAAATCTATTTCGGAAAAGCTAATAGATATTCATTCTCAACATGAAAGCCTGTTGCTTAATAAAAAACACTTTCAGTTTAATGTTTTAGATAGTTTCTGTTCTCATTTTAACCTGTTAAATGAATATTATACTAAATTTGTTAATTATAACACACTAAAAAGCCGGCTCGATCAACTTATTGAAAAAGAAAAGGAAGCACGCAACAACCTTGATTATTATAAATTTCAACATGAAGAGCTTGATAAAGCCGGTTTACCGGAAAAAGAAGATTTTGAAAAACTAGAATCGGAGCTGCAAATTTTAAACAATGCCTCCGAAATAAAACAAAATCTGCAAAATGCTTATTACATACTTGCCGAATCAGAAACAAACCTTTTAAGTGAATTTTTAAATTTACAGAACCTTATTCAGCCTATCGAAAAATATGATAAAAAATATGGAGATTTGATGAGCAGGCTTAAATCTCTTCACATTGAACTCAAAGATATCAGCAATGAATTGTCAATGATTTCAAATGAGGTGGTTTTTGATCCCGAACGAATTTCTTTGCTTACTGAAAGGTTTGATACATTGAACAAACTCATGATGAAGCATAATGCTTCTTCCGCGGATGAGCTTATTAAAATAAAAAATAATTATGAAAACAAAATTGAAAATATCGAATATTTAGATGATGAAATTGAGTCTTTAAAAGAACAACTATTAAAGAGTGAAAAAGATGTTTTTGAATTAGGGGATAAATTATCAAAATCCCGTCAGGAAAATATTCCCATAATTGAAGAACGTATAACCGGTTTATTAAAAACCCTGGGTATGCAAGATGCGCGTTTTGAGATTGAACACACGAAAACCAATGTTTTTACACCTTTTGGTTTAGACTCAATAAAATTTAAATTTAGTGCCAACCTTGGCGGAGAGCTCCATGATATATCAAAAATAGCTTCAGGTGGCGAAATATCAAGATTAATGCTTAGTATCAAATCTCTTATTAATCAAAATAAACTTTTGCCGACAATAATATTTGATGAAATTGATACAGGTGTTTCAGGAGAAATAGCTTCAAAAGTTGCTGCTATTTTTATGGATATGGCAAAAAACATGCAGGTAATTTGCATTACACATCTGCCTCAAATTGCTTCAAAAGGCAAGAGCCATTTTTTCGTCTATAAGGAAATAGAAAATCAAAAAACAAAAACGAAAATTAAGAAACTAACCGATAAAGAAAGAATAGAGGAGCTGGCAAAAATGCTTGGAGGAGAATCTTTAACTGATTCAGCAAGAGAAACTGCAAAAGAACTTATTAATTTTAATAAAACCGGTAATAGTTGATCATATATAACACCTGTATCTAAAACTAAGTGTGTATTTAAATGATTTAAATTAAATCTTTTATATTTTTCTTAACTTTGACGGATGTTTTACATATTTAATGTATTATAAAGCATAGGTTTTTCAATTCTTATTGTTTACACTTTTTTTTTATATTTGTGCGCTCTTTTCTTTAAGAGCAAACGAATTGGATAACAGAATAAGTTACTCATTTCATGATATTTGAACACTTGTTCTGTTAAGTTTTCTTTAAAATAATAATAGTAGAAACTAAATAAAAAAACTATCAATGAAGATTTTAGTTTGTATTAGTAATGTTCCGGACACTACTACTAAGATTAAGTTTACTGACAACAACACCAGGTTTGATTCTACTGGAGTACAATGGGTTATTAATCCCTGGGATGAGCTGGCGCTAACACGTGCATTGGAATTAAGGGATGATACTTCCAACAGTGTAAATAAAGTTACTGTTGGTCATGTAGGCACTTCAGCTGCAGATCCTACAATTCGCAAAGCTTTGGCTATAGGAGCCGACGATGCCATACGTATAAATGCAGAACCTGAAGATGCTTACCAGGTAGCTGCTCAACTGGCTGAAGTTATAAAAAAAGAACAGTTTGATATTATTTTTGCAGGTATAGAATCAAGCGATTTTAACGGATCTACGGTAGGTAGCATGATAGCTGAATTTCTGGACTATCCATCGGTTTCAGCTGTATCCGGTTTAAATATTGATAATGATGAACCTGTCATTACCAGGGAAATTGACGGTGGCAAGGAGACCGTCACTATTCCTACACCTTGTATAGCCGTTGTTCAAAAAGGTATAGCTATAGAACCTAAAATTGCTTCCATGCGTGGCATAATGCAAGCACGAACTAAATCAATTAAGGTAATGGAGCCTGTTGATGTTGATATCATTACCGAAGTTGTGACCTTTGAACCTCCTCAACCTAAGCCTGATTGCGTTTTTATTGAAGAGGACAATCCCGGAAAACTTGTAGAATTACTACAAAACGAGGCAAAGGTTATTTAATTAGTTGTTAATCAAATAAAATTATAAGATATGTCAGTATTAGTATTCACTGAAAATTGGGATGGTAAGTTCAAAAAACTTTCATTTGAACTTGTTTCATATAGTAACAAGGTAGCTGAAATGCTTGGCACTTCAACCACGGCCATATCTATTGGTAGTGTAGCAGATGATGAGCTTACCAAGCTTGGTAAATTTGGCGCAAAAAAAATTCTAAAACTTGAAAACGAAATATTTAAAACATTTGATACCAGGGCATATAGTTCTGCAATAGCTCAGATTGCCCAAAAAGAGAAAGCTGAAGTTATTGTAATTGCAAATAATAATATGGGAAAGGCGATTGCTCCAAGATTATCGGTAAAACTTAAAGCTGCCGTTGGTTCGGGTGTTACCAAACCACCTTTGAGTACCGAACCTTTTGTTGTTAATAAAAAGGTCTATTCGGGTAATGCCTTTGCTCATATGGAATTAAAAACCGGGGTAAAAATAATTACACTTGCACAAAATTCCTTTGATTTGATTGAAACATCAAATGATGCTACTATTGAAGAAGCATCGGTTGATATTGATAAATCAGCAGTTCAGACAAAGGTTAAAGATGTAGAAAAACAAACTGGTAAATTATTGCTTACCGATGCCGAGATAGTTGTTGCAGGTGGACGTGGAATGAAGTCGCCCGATAACTGGACACCGCTAATTGAACTGGCGGAAACACTGGGTGGTGCAACAGCATGTTCACGACCTGTTTCTGATGAAGGTTGGAGGCCTCATGAGGAACATACAGGACAAACAGGGAAAATTATTGCTCCAAACCTTTATATTGCCATTGGAATCTCATGAGCAACACAACACCTTGCAGGCGTCAGCTCATCTAAATATATTGTAGCTATTAATAATGATAAGGATGCTCCTATTTTCGAAGCAGCACATTACGGCATTGTAGGAGATGCCGCTAAAGTGCTTCCCAAATTGGTTGAAGCTGCTAAAGAAGCAAAATCAAAATAATATAAGCCCGGAAGTTCTTATTTTTTGTAATGACACATTGTAAATATAAACAATATGGATCAAATAATCTTTGCTATAGCCCTGATAATAACATTAGCGGTTTTTGGTTTCACTGCATCAAGATATGTAAGGCTTTTCATGTTGACAAAGCCGGCATTTCCGGTGCGTAATATCGGCAAACGTATCAATTTGTTGATTAAAGTTGCTATTGCACAATCGAAAATGTTTCGTAAACCTTTTACCGGTATTTTGCATGCATTTGTTTTTTGGGGGTTTATTGTGATGCTTTTTGGCAGCATCGAAATGGTTATTGATGGGCTAATAGGTGCTGAACGCTCACTTTATATATTGGGAGGTTTATACGACTTTTTGATAGGTGCAGGTGACCTCTTTGCTTTAATAATAACAGTAGCTATAATTGTATTTTTGAGCCGCAGGATATTCCTGCATGTCAAGCGTTTTGAAGGTATCGAAATGAAAAAAGTTTCGCATGTCGATGCAAAGATTGCTCTTACAATCATTTTGCTGCTGATGATTACGCTTTTAGGCTTAAATTCCAGTTATGTTGCATATCAAACCAATATTGGCGAAGAAATACATGGAGTTTATCCTGTAAGCATGTATTTGGCCGGAATTTACTCAAACATAACTGTTGATACAATTTATGTGCATCATGAAGTACATTGGTGGTCACACATTCTTTTGATATTTTTATTTGCTAATATTTTACCATACTCAAAGCATTTACATGTGTTTATGTCGGTGCCTAACGTATTTCTCTCCCGCCTTGATCCTCTCGGCAAGCTTCCCAACATGGAAAATATAACCCGCGAGGTTAAAATGATGATGAATCCTGATACAGCTTTTGCCGACCCCCCTGAAGAAGCACCTGTTGAACGTTTTGGAATACTCGACGCCGAAGACGTTTCGTGGAAAAACTACCTCGATTCGCTCTCTTGTACAGAATGTGGCCGGTGCACCTCAGTATGTCCTGCTAATATTACAGGTAAAAAACTTTCACCAAGAAAAATAATGATGGATTTAAGAGCCAGGATGAAGGAAAAAAGTAAAGGTTTAATAAAAAAAGGCAAAGACTACAATGACGACAAATCTCTTATTCGCAATTATATAAGCGAAGAAGAATTATGGGCTTGCACAACCTGTAATGCCTGTGCCCAGGAGTGTCCAATAAATATTGATCATCCTAAACTGATTATTGATATGCGTCGTTACCTTGTGATGGAAGAAGGCTCTGCACCGGGTGGAATAAAAACCGTTTTTAGCAATATTGAAAATAATGGTGCACCCTGGCAATATTCTCCTGAAGATAGAATGATTTGGTCGGAAAATCTTGAAATAAAAAAATAGATTATAACATGGAAAATAAAAAGTTAAACATACCTGTTATGGCTGACCTTCATGCCAGGAACGAAAAGCCTGAGTATTTGTTTTGGGTTGGATGTGCAGGTGCTTACGACGACAGATACAAAAAAGTTGTACAAGCATTTGCAAAGATTCTTTCACATCTCAACATAAGCTATGCGGTTTTGGGCAAAGAGGAATCTTGCACAGGCGATCCTGCACGCAGAGCCGGCAATGAAATGCTTTATCAAATGCAAGCATTGCAGAATATTGAAATATTAGGAATGTACGAAATAAAAAAGATAATAACTATCTGCCCGCATTGCTATAACATTTTTAAAAATGAGTATCCTGACCTGGGAGGAAATTATGAGGTGATCAGCTATGTTGAATTGCTTGATAATATGATAAAAGCCGGTAGGCTAAAAATTGACATAAGCAAATTTGATGATGTAAGGATAACTTTTCACGACCCCTGCTATTTCGGACGTGCAAATAATATATATGAAGAACCACGCGAGATTTTAAAATCAATCACGTCTAATATGATTGAGATGGAGAGAAACCGAAGCTTTGCCCTGTGTTGTGGTGCCGGGGGCGCTCAAATGTTCAAAGAAGCTGAGGAAGGTGATAAAGAAGTATTTATTGAAAGAACCGAAGAGGCGCTGAATACTGATGCCGGAATAATTGCTACATCATGCCCTTTTTGTATGACAATGATGACCGATGGCTTAAAATATAAAAATAAAGAAGAAGAAATAAAAAACTACGATATAGCCGAATTAATTGCTTTATCGCTTGGATTGTAATAAAATAACCCAAAAACAATATATCTGATGGAAAATGTAAATTTAAAAAGCGGCGAATTTCTTGTTAAGGATGTTGAAGCAAAAAATATCTTCATACCTGAGGAGTTTAACGAAGAGCAAAGAATGATTGCCCAATCCTGCAGGGATTTTATGGAAGCAGATGTTTTACCTAAGCTTGATGAAATAGACAAGGGTGAGCGTCAATTAATGAAAGATATTTTAAAAAAATCGGGTGAGCTGGGCCTTCTTGGAATTGCTATACCTGAGCAATACAATGGTTTTGAACAATCTTTCCTGACTCAAATGCTTGTTGCCGAAGTTATTGGTGCAGGCTATTCGTTTTCTGTTGCTTTTATGTGTCATTGTGGCATTGGTACCATGCCAATAATGTATTATGGCAATGATGATCAACGTAATAAGTATGTGGCCAAGCTTGCAACCGGAGAATTAATAGGTGCATATTGCCTCACTGAGCCGGGAGCCGGTAGTGATGCAAATTCGGGTAAAACAAATGCAAAGTTGAGTGAAGATGGTAAATATTATATCCTTAACGGGCAAAAAATGTGGATAACTAATGGTGGTTTCTGCGACACACAGGTAGTCTTTGCTAAGGTTGAAAATGACCGTATCTTAAGTGCTTTTATTGTAGAAAGTAACTGGCCGGGGGTTGTTATTGGCCCGGATGAACACAAAATGGGTATTAAAGGGTCTTCAACTACTCAAATATACTATAATGATGTAAAGGTCCCGGTTGAAAACATGCTGGGGAAACGAGGTGAAGGTTTCAGAATTGCATTAAATATACTTCACCTGGGCCGCATGAAACTTGGGGCTAATGTTATTGGGGCTGCCAAACAAACTATTACAGATTCTGTACGCTATGCAAATGAGCGTAAACAGTTTGGTTCGCTTTTATCCTCATTTGGTGCAATTAAACAAAAGTTGGCTAAAATGGCAGTAAAATGTTATGCCCATGAATCTGCTATTTATAGGGTAAGCCAGGATGTTGATATATTGATTGATAAATATAAAAGCGAAGGAAAAGACCATGGCATGGCTGCTATTGAAGGTATCGCCCACTATGCGGTAGAAGATGCAATACTCAAGGTTTGGGGATCAGAAATGCTGGATTTTATAGTCGATGAAGGCGTGCAAATTCACGGTGGTATGGGTTATTCTGCTGAAATGAATGTTGAACGAGCCTATCGTGATTCACGTATCAACAGGATTTTTGAAGGCACAAACGAAATTAATCGCCTGTTGGTTGTTGAAGCAGCTACGAAACGCGCTATGAAAGGTGAATATGACTTGTTTGGGCCGGCTGAAGAACTTTATAATAATATCAACAACATAACTGATGATAAAAAAGCTTATGAATCTTACTTTGACAAGAAACGAAGATATATAAAAAACTTCAAAAAAGTCATTATGCTAACTGTTTATAGTGCAACTCAAAAGTTTGGCCGGAAATTCATGAGAGAACAGGAAGTTGTTAACAACCTGTCTGATCTGATTATGGAACTTTACCTGGCTGAATCAACAGTGTTGAGAGTGGAAAAACTTGAAGGATTAAATGGAGAAAACCCAATTAATAAAGATATACTTGATGTTTTTGTTAATGATACCGCCTTTGTCATATTTAAAAATGCAAAAGATGCCATTTATTCTATTACTGAAGGTGAAGAAGCTGAAAAACTGACAGAAGCCATAAAAACTCTAACCGATATAGAGGGTGTGAACCTAATGAATAAATATCGCCGAATAGCCGATAAACTGATTGATGATAACGAATACAAGTTTTAATCTGATTAAATAATATGTTTTTTATTTTATGAATCGAAAAAACGCCGGAGAATAATTGCTCTCCGGCGTTTTTTATTTTTGAACCATCAATATTATTTACTATAACAGTAAAATATGGGTTTTTATTCTGCAGGATTAATAACTCTTCCCATAAAAAGAATAGTATTACTTACATTATCTTTTATAAAAAAATTGAATGGCCTGTCAGCCCTGAAAGTTATTTTTTCGTCATCGGGCATTGCGGTTTTTCGTATCATGGTTACAGCTGTAGATGCAGCCGCTTCAGTACCTTTTTCATCAACCTCAATAAATGACTGATGTATTACACGATCAATTTTTAAGTCGTCTTCAGCAGTCATACCCGTAAAATCAGCCCTGTCAGAAAAAGCAAGAGGCATACCCATACGCTTCATAATATCCTCCAGGTTGGCATGAAAACGCATCTTAAATTTAGGTAAATAAAGATTCACTTTACTCCTTTCAAGACTACCAATATAATTGTCGTAAATCTCACTATCAAGCCTGGATTCAAAATCTGACAATCCCATATTTTCGCGGGGTAACATAAGTAACATTGAAAAATTTTCACCCGAATATGGTATTTCAATAACCTGCGCATATTCATCTTCATAATATTTATAATAAGCTTCCTCTTCCATAAATTCAGCTTCAACAGCATGAGAAGCTTCAGGGTAAAACTCCCTCTTCTTTGTTAATTCTTCTTCAAATTCATGCAGCCACTTACTCAAAAAATAAATTGCATTTACAATAACCATTTGAGTATCATCGCACAATACTCCCTCCTGTATTAATTCCTTGATTTTTTGTTCGGTCTTTTCTTCAACCCATTTATTTATTTCTTCCCTCTCCTTTTCAAGGGCATCTTTAAAATCAGCTTCATGTAAAACAGAGCCATAATTTTCTTTTATCGTTTCGATATAAGAGTTCAATAAAGGATAATCATATTGAACCCACATTCCGTTTGCAATATTAAATTTTAAGTCTTCTCCTGCAAGGTTTTCAATCATTGATACATGATCACTGAATTCTTTGTGAAAAATATCCATATCAGGGTCAAAAAACAATGACTCACTCATCTGGTTTTTGGTTTCACCATCAGCACCTCCATATGCCATAGCCATGGCAGTAGATATACTAAATGGCGAAATAACAAGATTATGATTTTCATCATCTATGATTTTATTATAAAGGTTAAATGCAAATTTGTTTAATCTTTTTTCTGATTCCATTGAAGCAATTTTTTTTGATTGTGATATATCGGTTTTGTCTGACCCGCTTTCAAGTGTTGTTTTATCTTTGGTTATGCAACCAAATATAAATACCAAAAATAAAGCAGCCAAAAAATTTATCGTTTTCATAGTTTTATCGTGTTGAAAAATTATTAAGAAATGGTTATAATTAAACGCTTATAGTTAAACACTCAAAAGAAACAACAATTAACAAAATTGTTATTCCATATCGCTAAACATTTTAAAATTAATTACATCATAAAAAATCAGTATAAACATTGTTAACTTGTTAATCTTTAGCGTTTTAATAATAATAATTATAAAACAGCTGCAATTATCAGTAAGTTTGCAAATGTAAATTTATTTTTAAAACGGCAATAATATATAACCTAAAAATCTAAAATAAAAAATAACGGAAGTGAGCTAAAATGCTTATCTTTAAGGCATTAAACAAAATAAACAAAACACTTTAAACTCACTTCCGAGATGAAAGATACAAATAAA
>PUKZ01000049.1 GCA_003550725.1 Bacteroidales bacterium
TCTTTTTTCAACCATATAGAGAAATATAAGGGTCAGGGTTTAATAACTGCTGATTTAATTAAAAAGCTCTTATATGACCTTATATGCCTTATATGGTAAAATCTCTTTTTTCAACCATATAAGAAATATAAGGGTCAGGGTTTAATAACTATTGATTTAATTAAAAAGCTCTTATATGACCTTATATGCCTTATATGGTTTATATTTTCCCCTAACATTTAAATGCTCCTGATAAAGCTGTTCAATGCCAGCGAAACATCAACCAGTTGAGAAAAATCAACATTAGATATATTGTCTTTTTCCGTATGTGTAATATCCTGGTCATGATTATCCAGCAGCCATTTGGATGTTATTGCTAATGCAGGCACCCCGTTCTGAACAAAAATGCTGTGATCACCCTGGGGCCATTGAGGCCCTTCAACAATACCGGAAAATTCGCGTATTACTTTTAATGCCTTTTCATGCATCTCTTCATAAATATTAAAGAAAGAAAATGCAGTTTCTCCGGCTTTATAGCCCGGCCCGTCAATATTTATATTCAAAAGAATATTATCAAAGCTGTCTTTGTTGGTTTCGATGTATTTCATTTGCCCCGGAACCGAATAATAATCTTCACCGTTTAATGCAACTATTTCTATTTGCTTATCTCCTGAATAATCTTTAAGCCATTCTGCCAATAACAACTGAATAACGATCCCTGTTGCATTATCAATAGCACCTGGCGAACCCTTTTTGGAATCTATATGGGCAGTAATAACAATCCTTTTTTTGTCACTTTCTCCTATTTTGCCTGTTATATTAAATGCTTTCGCCGGGATCCTTTCAGAGTTTGAAATAAGAGTTGCTTTTTTTCCAATGTTTTGTAAAAATTTTAAACCCTCCTCTTCTGTCATATAAACAGATGGAATATCGAAGTCACCATCTTCAATAAGCGGAAACGGATAAATCCCACCTGCAAGAGATGCATTTTTGCCTGTAGCACAAACAATTGCTTTAGCGCCGCTATTTTCCAACAAAGAAACTATTTTTCTGTGATGATCAGGATTATAAAAAACAAAGTTTTTAGGCATCAACTGCTCTTTAGCAATCTCTCCGTGCAGAAATATGATTTTATCTTTGAAATCACCATTTTCCAAGTGTTCCAGGCTTTCTGCTTCTGCAATAGGAGCTTTTACAGAACATCCCAATGAATATGGGCTCACAAAAACTTCAAAACTTTCGCCGTTTACACTAAGTTCAGCACCGTCTTCTTTCCAGTCTATTGCATCGAATTCCTGTGCCTGGGTGTTCCAGCCCAAAAAAGAAAGCTCTTCTCTGAACATCTCTGTTGCTTTCCTGTTACCCTCGCTACCTACAGGCCTCTCACCGATATGTGAGCTAAGAGCCTTCATGAAAGATAAACATTTTACGTTGAGATATATTTTTTTCATTCCTATATATTATATTTAAGATTTTTTTTGGTAACGAGTAACGGGTTATCAATTGCCTTATCACTTTCCTAAGCATAAACTGCAAAGCTTTTGAAGTATATGATATATCATTGAACGTTCCAATTATATACGATTCTGTTAAAGGGTGGTAAAACATAAAAGCACCTGTAACTCCTACACCGCCCCAGCAAAAATATTTTTTCGGTAATAACACCGGAATAGCTTTAGGTTTCCATACAGAATATCCGTAATCAAAGGCAATGGCAGGGAAACCCATTTTTATATCATCATAAATCATTTTATTCAAAGTGCTTTCTTTCACAAGTTTATGATTTACCAAAGCTTTCATAAAAACGAGGTATTCTTCCAGAGGAGCTACAACGCCGCCACCGGCATAATCAATCTGTGCAAAACGCTCATCATCCATGCAATTAATGCCCTCAACAAACACGCCTGCTGTTGGGAACTGAGATTCGATTTTGGGTTTGGAATAACCGAACAAATATGATTTATCCATACCTAAAGGCTCGAATATCATTTCATGTACTCCTTCATGATATGGTTTTTTAGTAATGCTTTCAATGATTAATCCCAACAGGTAATAATTTGTATCAGTGTAATAATGCTTTTTCCCGGGTTTTGCAACGGGTTGTAAGTGAGTTTTCCCCCAGTTTACAGCATCCCTGGGAGTGATGTTAAACTTATGGTCATTCTTCATTTTCTCGAATAAATGATAAAAAACATCATTCAATCCGGAGGTTTGCGTCAGCAAGTGCTTTACAGTTATTTTACCGGAATAGTCGACGCCTTTATAAATATGCAAGCCATTCATTATTTCATCATCGAGATAATTAATGATTTTTTCCTCATAGTCCAAAGTTCCATTATCATACAACATTCCGATTATTGTGGCTGTAAATACTTTACCAACCGACGCCAGATAATTTGGCTGCTGATTATTTGCAGCTATCTTTCCGGTGGCTCCCAGGGCGATATTAATATCAACACCAAGTTTTTCAGAATGTACAAGTAAATATGCATTTCTGACTTTTTTGTCTTTTTTTGCAATCTCTCTGAAAGCATTTTCAATTTTTGATTGATGTTTCATTTTTTTTAATTAAGATTAATCTAAAAAGTAATCTCACACAAATAATGCATTATTCCGGTTTAAAACTCCACCTTATAACTAATAAACGGTACCGGGCTTAAAAAGAAATCATTTTCAATACTTTGTTTTTCTACATTATACCGTCTACCGATATATTGGCTAAACTAAGGTTATTAAAACTATTTTAGCATTCAAGATATTCATAGTCTGTTTTTAAAAAGATAATTCCCGGTTCATTGATTAAGCAAAAGACACTTCTTTTTGTATAATATTATTCAATTCGGCATGTGAGTCCAGGAAATCGGTCAAAATGTTGTTAAAATATTCAGGGTTATCCTGATTTGCAATATGGTGAGCGTTTGGTATTTCAACGCATAAACTGTCAGGATAATTCTTATTCCATTTTATTGAGTTTTTCCGGATAAAATTCAAATCATTGACTCCATAGCAAATCAACATCTTACGCTCTTCAGGCTCAGGAATTCCATCAACCAGGTCATAAAGCATATCTTTTGTTATTTTGGCTATCAGGTTTTTGCCTGATATCCTGGTTGCTTCCGTAAGGTACTCTTGTGTCTTTTTAGTATCAGCCTTGTGACGGCCAAAAGCTTTGTAGAATAAGTTTTTGGGGATAAGGTACACCAAACTCATTATAACAGGAATAAAAATTTTTGCCCATTTACCGGCATAGCTTTTGTATTCGGCGCCTCCGAGATGTATAACTGATCTGACGCGTTCAGGGTAGTTTAACTGAAGTCGTTGAGCGATATGACTGCCAAGTGACTGCCCAACAAAAGAAGCTTTTTGCACATTAAGATGGTTCATCAACCCAACAAGGCAGTCAGTTGCCAATGGAGTATATCTAAAGCTGTAGTTTTTAATTGTTGACCGGCCATGCCCGGGTAAATCAAAAACTATAACCCTGAATCTGTCTTTTAAAGCATTCACCTGATCATCGAAAGTTCTGTGATCCATACCAACACCGTGAATAAAAATAACTGCCGGGGCATCTTTTGGGCCGGAATCTTTATAGTAAATATCTCCAAGATAACTTTTGTAAATTGTTGATTCATTAGTTTTTTTCATAGTTGTGGTTTTTTAAGTTCACAAGCAAAAATGTCTCAACAATACATTATCACAAAAAATAATTTGATGAATGAGGGATTTTAGTGTTTGAGTGCGGGAAAATGAATTATGGTTTGAAATTGATAAAAAGTTTTACCATGCTGTCACCGTTAATACGGATTCAAAAGTAGTGTTTATTATTACCCGGTTTCCACAAAATAGCCGCGTTAACAGCACTATTATGGTGCATTATATTATTCACTCCACAGGCCTAATTGGAGAAAAATGAATTCCATCGGGTTCTTTTCCGGCCTTAAAGTGCTCAGTAATTTCCATGTTTTCCAGATCAATGACACTTACTGCATCTGAGCGTGTGTTTGCGACATAAGCCCAACGATTATCGGGCACCACAAGGCCGATAGGAACAGAAGTTTCTTCAAACTCGGCAAAATACCGGCTTTCATCTTCACCTTCAGGTACCGGTGGGGTAAGTTTTATACTTGCGACCTGCTTTCGGCCGGAAACATCAAATACGCCGATATCACCGGAGCGGGCGTTGCTTACAATGAATAATTTCCCGTCGGGTGTAAACTTTGCCCGTATGGGAAAATCTTCACAAGGGATTGTTTCCAGCACCTTTAGTGTTTGTGTGTCAAACACTGTAATAGTGTTGTCGGCCCTGTTGGTAACCCACACTTCATGACCTTCGGGATGTACGGCAATACCTTCAGCCCCTTCACCACTATAAACCCTGTCAATAAATTCACCGCTTTCAAGGTCAAACACTACCATGTTGCCTGTACGGATGCTTGGCACAAAAGCCCGGGTAAAATCGGGTGTTGCTGCCACCATATGGGATACCGGTTCACCGGTATGCATTTTCTGAACAATCTCTGCCGATTCTACATCCACAATCAATAGGTGTTCACTGCCTTCAGTAGTAACCAGGGTGCGGGTTGTACCATCGATCCATTGTATGCCGTGAGGACGGGTATGTTCCCCCAGGTCAACAGTCCGTAACAACTTGCCCGCCTTTACATCATACACAGAAAGAGTATTGCCCGGCTCCTCACGATCGCCATAGTTGGTAACCACAACAATGCGCCCATCATCAGAGACCTCTACCTCATGAGGTTCAAGGCCGGTGGGTAATATTTTCAGTGTTTCGCCATTGCAGCGGTCAATAAATGATATATCATCACCGCTTTTATTGGCAATGATCAATACACCACAAGGTTCATCATTTTTTTCCCCGTCAGTTACCCCCCCGCACGAAAACATAGCAAATAAAAGGAAGAAAAAAAGAATATGTGCAATATTTTTTAATAGTTTCATAATGGTATTATTTTTAATTTAACATCAATTAATAGGTAGGCTTCATATATTTAAAAAGCATCATAAACCGAAAAAACCGGCCATACAATTGCTTTTGAAACCCCGGGAACACCGGCCCAAAAAGTAGTTGCCTATGAATCACTCTATTATCCAAAAATTCCATTCAGGTAAAAGCGAAGGCACCAAGTCGGAAACAGGTTTATAAAGTAAACTTTTATCGGTTTTTGTTTCAGATAAAAATTCGAAATTCTCATTTGCTATATTGACAAAAATCAACAAAACACTTAATATAAAAGCAACTTTTAAAGCTCCTGCTAAAATACCTGCTATACGATTAAATATATTCAAATATACTATTTTGAAAATCTTTTCTATGATCTTTGCCAACACATTCACAGCTATCAATACTACCGTAAAAATAATCAAAAAACTTATAATCTGTATCAATATAATATTTACATCCAGTAATCCGTAAATGATCTGGCCCATAATGTTTGACATTATAACCCCAATAAATATACCGGCTAACAAACCAATAATAGAAGCAATTTCTGATACAAACCCTTTCCGGAAACCTCTTATAGCTCCTAAAACCAAGGGAATTGACAATATAATATCAAGATAATTCATTTCTATATATTACAACTAAATGAAAACTTTCAGTATATTTTAAGATTTACAGCTAACTTTTTCATAAAGCAATAATAGCTTCAAATTCATTTTCCCAAAGCTATTAATGATAATCCCGGTTGCCGGAATACGGCTTAACCCGGGATGTAAAATACAAATAAATTTCAAAAAAATATTCATCTTTTAAAATTTGGGTATTATATTCAATAAATTTATGACCTGTGTAATATTTTATAAGTAAGCTCTTTTAGCAACTCCCCCTCCGAAAAACTAATATTACCAATACCTTTTGATTTCAAATCATACTCCCGAAGATATGAAAATATTTGAATAGTGCTTTTATAAGAATAGTTTGATGCTGCCCTTTTATAATCTTTAACAAAAAAAACAGGAACAGATAGTTCAGAAGCTGCATTTTTATCGCTCTTGTCTTTTAGCGAATGATAAATCAATATTTTTGAAAAAAAATTATAAAGCATCGCTAAAATAAAAACAAAAGGATTATTTTTAGGATTGGATTCAAAATAGTGAACAATTCGAAAAGCCTTTTGCTCATCTTTTTTACCCAAAGCATTTTGAAATTCAAAAATATTATATTCCTTACTGATTCCGATATTTTTTTCAATGATCTCGGTATTTATCTTTGATCCTTTGTCAAGGCTTATAAAAAGCTTTCCTACTTCGTTAACAATCTTTGCAAGATCATTTCCCAAATAGTCAGCCAGTAAACGAGTTGCCACAGGATCTATTAAATAGCCTTTTCGCTTGACATAATCAGAGATCCAGCCCGGTAATTTATCATCATATATTTTTTTGCTCTCGAATAATATACCGTTTTTTGATATTGCCTTGGCAGCTTTTTTTCTTGCATCTATTTTCTTGTATTTATAACAAAATACCAAAATTGTGGTTTGCTGAGGATTTTCAAAATAATCTAAATAATTATCTAACATCTCTGCAAAACGCCCTGAATTATGCTCCATGTTCTGAGCCTCCCTGACTATAATCACCTGGTAATCTGCCATCACAGGATAGCGCCTTGCATTACTAATAAGAGTTTTAAAATCTACATTCTCTCCATACAAAATAGTTTGGTTAAACTCTTTTTCTGATTCAGTTAGAACGTTTTTTTCAATATAATTTGATATAACATCTATAAAAAAAGGCTCTTCACCCATAAGAAAATATACCGGGTAATAATTCTTATTGCGTAAATCCTTAGTGATATCTTCAATTTTCATTTACATAAAATGTATTTAAAGTTCTGATTTCTTATTATTTAGTAACGGATGTTTTATTTATCTATAAACCATTAAAATTTTATGCAAGTTTGTAAAAAAATACTTAACAGGCAAAAAATTTATATCTTGAAAATAAAATTAACTAAGAATAACCCTTAAGCAACAGGTTTTAAAATGTTTATCTTTGTTTTATTATTAAAATTAGCTTTGAATAGATCAATGCAGAATTACATAATATTTTTCTAAGATCAATCCGATAATTTTTTATAATGATTAAACTTAATCTCCCGGAATACAATTTTAAAATTTTAAAAAAAGAAGGCAAAACATATATTTTTGATTCTTTCAGAAAAAAATATGTTGTTTTATCTCCCGAGGAATGGGTCAGACAAAACTTTTTAACATATTTGGTTGAAAAAAAAGGTTACAAATCCTCCCTTATTGCTGTTGAAGCTCAAATTAAATACCATAGCATGCTAAAGCGCTGTGATGCTTTAATTTATAATTCAAAAGGCGAAATGATAATGATAGTAGAGTGCAAATCAACCGAAACCCGGTTGTCGCAAGAGGTTTTTGATCAGGCTGTTCGTTATAATTACCCCTTGCAGGTCAAATATCTTACTATAACAAATGGTTTAACACATTATTGTTGTGAAATTAATTATCAATGCCGCAAATATACCTTTTTAAAATCTATACCTAATTATAATTAAGTAGGATTAAATTAAAATAGCACATATATTATGTACCTTGAGTAGCAATATTTTATAATTTTCAAAGCATAAATAATAATATTAATTAATATTGACAGATTTACACATATTAAAAAATTAAATATTTAAGAAATTTAACAATTTAAAGTAAAATTTCTTAATTTAGCTTTTGCTGGTACGGGTTTTTATGAACATTTGTATTGAAAAAATACAGAGTAAGACATTTTAGATTTATGGTTAAGTTTTTACATTTAAAAATAGTTGTACTGTTATTTTTCAAATGCCTTATTGTTGACGGGCAGCAAGCAGGTTTTGTAATGCCCGACAATTACACACATAACGATTATATTGAAGGCCGCCTTATTTTTAAAGTAGATCATGAAACCGGCTTATATATTAAATCTGAAAGGTCAATGCCTGATGAATTACAAAAGGCTTTTGAGCAAATAGAAGGCTCAAATGCCAGGCGGGTATTTCCAAACCATACTCCGCCCGCGCGGAAATATCATGAAACCGGACATCCTTTAGTTGATCTTACAAGAATTTATTACATTGAAATCCCGAAAGAAAAGGCCATTGAGCAGGCCATTAATCGTTTATATATTACAGGCATGATAGAATATGCTCAACCCTATTTTATCCCCGGGTTATTCCAGTATTTTCCTAACGATCCATATCTAAACGACCAATACTACCTTGAAAAAATTCAGGCTTTTGATGCATGGGAAATATCTAAAGGCGATACCAATACAGTAATTGGGATAATTGATACCGGCACTGACTTATGGCATCCTGACCTGATAAACTCAATAAAATATAATTATAATGATCCCATAAATGGTAAAGATAGTGATAATGACGGCTTTATAGATAATTTTTATGGTTGGGATTTTGGAGAGAATAATAATAAGCCGCAATATAATAATAATCCTCACGGCGTTCATGTTTCGGGCATTGCATCGGCCACACCAGATAATAACACAGGTATTGCAGGCACAGGCTATTATTCTAAATTTATGCCTGTAAAGGTAGATGATGAGTACGGCAGGCTTATTAAAGCTTATGAGGGTATTGTTTATGCAGCCGACAGGGATGCCGGAGTGATAAATTGCTCATGGGGAGGAGAGCTGGGCGCAGGGCCTTTCGGAAGAGACATAGTCAACTATGCCATATTTAACAGGGATGTATTGATAGTCAGTGCAGCCGGCAATTCAAACAGCCAAACTCCTGTTTACCCTGCAGCTTATGAACATGTGCTCAATGTTGCAGCAACTGATGAAAATGATATAAAAGCAAGCTTTTCAAATTATGGTATCACAATTGATGTATGTGCTCCGGGAAAGGATATTCTTTCAACCTGGCCTAATTCATCATACATTAAATCAGGAGGAACATCTATGGCTGCTCCAATAGTTTCGGGAGCAGCAGCAATTATGAGGTCGCATTTCCCCGAATACAATGCCCTGCAAATTGCCGAACAGCTCAGAGTTACAGCCGACAATATTGATACTCTAAATGGCAACTCTCAATATAAAGGAAAACTCGGCTCAGGAAGAATAAACCTTTACAAGGCACTAACCGAAACCAATCAACCTTCCTTAAGGCTCATGAAACATAAATATACATGCGATGAATATTCATCACATAATGCCAACGATACAATGAATATAGCAGGAACCTTTGTGAATTTTCTTGAACCTGCCGAAAACATCAAAGTAACACTATCATCACCTTCAAAATATATAAAAATTATTGATAGTGTTTTTCAAACAGGGCCGTTAGAAACAATGGATTCTGTTAACAATAAAGAAAAACCCTTCAAATTTAAACTAAAAGATAATATACCCCAAAACCATAAAATTGAATTCAAGCTGTCATATACAGACAATAAAGACTATGACGGCAATCAATTTTTTTCAGTATATGTAAATATCGATTACCTGCTTGTTGATGCCAACAGGATTACAACAACCCTCACAAGCAAAGGAAGTTTGGGTTATAACTATCCAAAATATCAGCAAGGTGTCGGATTTTTGTTTGACCAAAGCCGATCAATGGTTAAATGTGCAGGATTGATTGCCGGTAAAAGCTATAGCAGTATTGTTGATAATATTTATGGCAGTGAAGAAAATTCTTTTAACGAGAGGTTTTTACCGGTAGAAAATATCACTAAGCTCGATGAACCGGTCTTTTCTGATTTCGATGCAGCAGGCTCATTTAAGGATGACCCTGATTATCAGTTCGGCTTAAACATAAAAGTAGATCAATATGCTTATGCGTGGACCGAAAAAGGCAAAGACAAATTTATTATACTTGAATATGATATTATTAATAAAGGCAGTGATGAAATAAGCAGTTTTTATGCAGGTTTTTTTGCAGATTGGATAATCAGCGATATCAAGCAACACCGGGCTGCTTACGACGCCGAAACCCAAATGGGCTACGCCTATTCGGCTGCAGGTGAACATTACAAAGGCATTAGCCTTATCAGCGAAGGTATATTCAGACATTATGCTTTTGACAATAAAGGCTATGGAGGTAGTATAAAAATAAGCGACGGCTTTACCGATTTTGAAAAATACACCGCACTTAAAACTAACCGATCAAGCGCCGGTTTCCAGGGAGCCGATAACGATATAAGCACATTGGTAAGTACCGGCCCCTATAGCTTTTCACCCAAAGATACTGTTAATGTAGTCTTTGGCATCATTGCAGGAAATAACTTTGATGACTTGAAAAACAGTGCAAAAACCGCTTATGAACTATATCACGACGATAATGGAACTGTTAATATCGAAGAAATAAATCAAAAAGAAAATAAATACACGGTATTTCCTGTCCCATTTCACAATCAACTCAATATTGGCTTCGAAGCCAAACAAACTGAACATTATACCATCCGCCTTTTTAACATGAATGGAGAGTTGATAGATGTATTGCATGACGGGCTATTGACACAAGGCCGGCATAAATTAACATTCAACCTGTCATCACTAAACAATGCATATCAAACTTTTATTTTGCAAATAAGTGCAGGAAACAATATTGAAAACAGAAAAATTATTCGGACAATTAAGTAAAAATATAAACTAACAGAAGTTTTTACAAAATTTTTAAATGGAAGATTTTATTGATTTTATTCCCGAAAAATTCACACAATTTGTTTTTGTGACCTTACTCGCGTTGGTTATTGGACTGGCGCAAAGAAGGCTTCATACTGAAAAAGAGGAATTTAAGGTTTTCGGCACCGACAGAACATTTACTTTCATTGGTATTTTGGGCTTCATACTCTATATTGTCGATGAAAACACCCTTATACCTTATTTGACCGGATGGCTTACATTAAGTGTTTTACTGGTTGTCTATTATATTTTCAAACTAAAGGAACAAAACACTTATGGCATCACAACAATTCTTATAGGGCTTATAACCTATTGTATACCACCGCTTGTAATCACTCAACCGGCATGGCTTTATATACTTATTGTAGTCACAGTACTAATATTTTCCGAGATAAAGGGGTCTTTTGTCGAAGCATCCAAAAAGTTTGATAAAGATGAGTTCATTACCCTGGCAAAATTTCTTATCATAGCAGGTGTTATCTTACCAATAGTGCCTGATAAGCAAATAGTTCCATTTATAAATCTTACCCCTTTCAATGTATGGATTGCTGTAGTGGTTATTTCAGCTATTTCCTATATGAGCTACCTGCTAAGAAAGTTTGTCTTTACCAAATCGGGAATTATTGTTTCGGGAATTTTGGGCGGATTATACAGCAGCACAGCAACCAGCATCATACTCTCCCGAAAAAGCCGAAACCTTGTTAATCAACACGAAAATTACCAATATGCATCAGCCATAGTACTTTCAATGGCTATGATGTATTTTCGCATATTGTTTCTAATGATCATTTTTAACAGAAACCTTGCACTATACCTTCTACCTGTTTTTACAATAATGACAGTGTTTTCATTGATAATAGGGCTGACTACACTGCGGAAAGCCAAGAAAAATAATAGTGTTGATAAAAATAATATTATTGATAAAAACCCGCTTGAATTTAAAGTAGCAATAATCTTTACTCTACTATATATTGCCTTTTCTTTTATAACACATTATGTAATAGATATTTATGGCGTAACCGGCCTCAATGTTTTGAGCTGGATTACAGGCCTGGTAGATATTCATCCCTTTCTCTTGAATATTTTTCAATACAAATATGATGTAAGTACCAATGTAATTGCATTTGCCACTTTACAGGCAATTATCAGTAACAATATACTAAAAACCTGCTATGTTCTTTTTCTTGCAGACAAAAAGCTCAGAAAACCCGTTGCTTTTGGTATGGGAGCCATAATTCTACTTAATGCTGCATTACTTTTATTTTTGCTGTAAACCAACTTTTTTATAAGTTAATAACTTTTGGATAACTTTTAACCCGTGAGTTATAAAAAAAACTCCTCTAAAACTAACTTTGTAATAAAGCCGGTTTTTATTAAATCCCTGCCAAAAAAATAAAAACATGTTGAATAACTTAAAGCCCTATATTGTAATTGGAGCTGCCACTATAACTTTGCTGATTATTTTATGGGCTGTTTTAATGTTTCTGCAAAAACAAACCTCCTATGCAGACCATAATGCGGCAAAACTTATCCCATCAGATGCTTACCTGGTAATTAATTCTAATGACCCGCAGGGAAATTCCGAAAGACTGCGTGAAACAATTTTTTGGAAAGAGCTGACAAATATTGATAAAATTGATGAATTTAATCAATCACTTATCTTTCTTGATTCAGTAATTAACATTTCTGAAAAAACACAAAAATTATCAGAAGAAAGCACCCTGTGGATCTCTTTTCATAATATCCCACAGAATAACAACGCAGTATTGTTTAATATTAATTTAAACCGAAGGCATAAACTAAAAAATGTAACCTCATTTTTAGAAAAAAACTTTAATTTTTCGCTTATAAAAAAACATAGCTTTATTGATAAAGATATTTTTGAGAGTAAATTTTATGAAGAAAAAGAAGTTTTTATCACCTTGTATAAAAACAGCCTGTTAATCAGCAAACATAAAAGACTTATTGAACGAGCAATTACACAATATAAATCAGGAAAAAACATCCTCTCAAATGAAGATTTTGCCGCACTTAAAGATCTGACAGGTGAAAATACTAATGTTTATTACGATTTGAAAAGCTTATGCCGTAATTTGAACAAAATAACAAAGTCGGGAAAACATCCATTTTTTGATTGCAACAAATTCGACTCCTGGTTGAGTTGGGATATCCATATATACGATCAAACTGTATCATTTTACGGATTTTTATTGCCCGGTAAAGACAAACAACCTGTCTTTATGAATAAAGAACCCCGCGAACTATCTGTTTTATCAGGGCTACCCTCAAGCACCTTGCTGCTGATAAGCAAATCAACCAAAGATTCAAAAACCACTGATTATAATACAAATTCCTGCCTCGTTAACCAAACAGCTCATGCTTATTTTGTCAATGATATACATGCAGGAACAATATCTTCAATCTTAATACTTCAAACCGAAAATCGTAAAGATGCAAGCAGTTTTGTCAGAAACCAGGACCTAAAAGAAATAAGTGCTGAAAAAATTTTTTCTGAAAAAACTGATCTAAACATATATGAAGCACCTAAAGATCAAGATTTTAAGGATGTTGCCGGACATAAGTTTAATAATAAGTTTAAGTATATCATTAAAGCAGAAAATTTATTAATAGCAATGCCTGATATACATGCTGCCAAAAACTGGTACAGATTCTATAATAATCGTCAAACCTTGTTAAACGATCTAAATAATCAAAATATCCGAGAACATTTGCCAATGTATAGCAACTTTTTTGTTTATATAAACATTCCCGGCCTTATATCATTTATGGATAACTCTTTTACCAAAGAGACCAGGGATTTTTTAAAAGAAAACAGCCAGTATATAGAAAACTTCGACAAATTTGCATTTCAAATATCACACCACCGAAACCGGCTTTTTCAAAATAATGCAGTTATTAATCATGATCCATATTCACTAAATATTCCCGAAAAAAATTGGGAAACTTTACTTGACACTACAGTAAATAAAAAACTGTTTAATGTTGTCAGCCATGTTGATCAATCGGAAGAAATTATTGTAGCAGATAAAAACAACATTCTTTATCTAATAAACGACAAAGGCGAGGTTTTGTGGAGCAGAGAACTACCTGAAGCTATTATGTCGGAAATATACCAGGTAGACTATTACAAAAACAATAAATATCAATATCTTTTCAATACAAAAAATTATATCTTCCTCATTGACCGGCTTGGAAGAGATGTGGCCGATTATCCTTTAAAGCTGACAAAACCGGCCTCAGCACCTATGGCTCTGTTTGACTATGAAAATAACAAAGAATACAGGTTACTGATTCCAACCGAAGATAAAACAATTCTGAATCTCGACAAAACCGGCTCCCCAGTTTATGGCTGGCTATACGACAAATCAAATGATACCGTCAGAAAACCCGTGCAACATATTCGTATGGATGAAAAGGACTTTTTAATTGTCACCGATATAACCGGAAAACCGGAAATACTCAACCGTAGAGGCCAAACAAGAATAAAAATACCGGAAAAACTGAAAATATCGCAAAAAAACCCGGTTTATTTTGATACTACAGGCTCAAAAAAACCCCACTTCATATTATCAGGAAAAAAAGGGGAAATAATAAAAATAACCATCGAAGGAAAAGTTTCTGAATTTGCAATTGATGTGTTTACCGATGATCACTTTTTTTTATACAACGATATAACCCTTAACGAAAAAAAAGACTTTTTGATCGTGGATAAAAACATTTTGTATGTCTACGATTCTTCAGGTAAAAAAATGTTCTCCCATAAATTTGATGGCTTTGTTGAAAACAGACCTGTTATTTTTAATATAAATAATAATATGAAGCTAATAGGTATAGTTGACAAAAAAAACAAAAAAGCTTACTTGTTTAATTCTACAGGCCAGAATTTAACCCCTTTCATAAAAAGTAACGTTACTTTTATAATTAAAAGAACTGATAAATCAAATAATATTGAGGTCATAAAAGGACTGGATAATATTATAAGAAGCTATCAAATATCATCTTAATAAATTTTCAATCACCCTTTTTGCGACTAAACAGATAATTATTGCTATTATTAATAATAATATTGTGATTAATTTATAAGTTTAGTTTTTTATCCGAAATTTTTATAATAAAATTTTTATTTTAATTATTATTATTTGTTATTTTGTTAAATATTAGCATTAAAATATATATTTATTTTTTTACATTATTCAATATAGCATTGAAATTATAGAAAGAATATAACATTTTTGAAATATTTATAAAATCAAAACATATGGAAACAAAATCCGGAATTTTACAGCACTTTTCTGTATCTGTTGTTATTTTGGCAATCTTTTTCACAGCCATGTTTAATTCTTGCGATTATAGTTATCTTGATATGAACGAAGATAATACAGAAGGCACCTTTGGGCCGACTTATGCTTTGCCTCTTATAAAATCCAATCTAAGTATTGACGATATGATTGATTTGGATGAAACCGAGTCAGTTGAAGTTGGTGATGCTAAGCTTGGAGACGACAAGATTATCAAATTGATTTATAATGGAAGAATATATTCCGTTGATGCCAAAGAACTTTTTACAATTGATGATCTTCATTCACAGTTTTCTTATTCCTATACTCCTCCATCTGCAAAGTCTGTTTCAGAAACATTTAAATTTTACGTGGATTTGGAAGGAGAAGAAAGAATTGATGAAATATCTTTCATAGAAGGAAAAATGTCTGTCAATATTGAGGCTGATAATTTGATTAATGATGGTTACGAATTACTTTTTGATATAAGTGTGCCCGGATCGGGCTTTAGCGAAGAGTTTCTTTTGCAAGATACCCCCAAAGAATTTGATCTTGATGGTTATACGTTTGATTTTAAGCAAGATGATCAGGGAACTTATTTGGAAATAGATTATATAATAAGCGTAGAAGAAGAGGGAACACCCGAAAATAGTCCCTACGACATGGTTTTTAACAAAAACATAAACTCCGATAAATATGAAATAAAGGGATACTTTGATAATTTTGATTTTAGTATAGGTTCTGACACTATAAGCCTTGGAATATTCAATGAAAGTGTTTTGAGTGAAATATTTTTTAAAGAGCCATATGTTAATATATTTGCAAATAATTCTATGGGATTACCACTAAGTATTCATTTTGATGTATTTCATTTTTACAATAAAGAAAAAGACACTATAGATATCAGCGGGCCCGGGTTTGAAAACAATAACCCGTGGAAGATTGATTATCCGGTTATTATAGGTGACTCCGCCATGACTGAAGCTGAGCTTAACCGTCAAAACTCAAACATGGATGATATCCTGGAGATAAGCCCCCACAAATCAGCATACAAAATCAGCGGGGAAACAAACCCGGATCAAGACCCTGAAATAGATAACTTTATACGGCATGACAGCAATTTTAACATCGACGTGGAAGTCAATTTACCGCTTTATGGTAGCATTAACAAATATGTGTTTCAAGATACCCTCGATTTTTCTATAGGCGAAATTGATAACGATATTGATGATCAAATTGAATGGATTGAATTAAAATTTAATATCGGTAATGGGTTTCCGCTTAACCTCGCTTTACAGGCACATTTCCTTGATGAGAATGATGAAAAAATTGATGATGTTTATTTATTTGATGATTATGAAGATATTTTTAAATCGGCAAAGGTGGGTGCCGATGGTGTGGTTGTAGAAAAAACACATGAAGAAAAAAAAATATTGATAGAACATGATAAAGTTGACGAAATTGAGGATGCTGAAAGCATAGTTGTATCATTCCGTATTAGCTCAGCCCACGAAAACAACAATGCTAAAGTTGTAAAAATTTATGAGGATTATACAATAGACGTGCGGCTTGGCACAAGAATAAAGCTGGCTATTGAACTGTAAATAATTTATAATGATTCTGTATTATATAGTAAAAATAAATATTTTGTTATTATATGAAGAAAAAATATTTTTATCACGGTAATTTAATAATAATTATATTGTTTGTATTATTAATTATGCCTAATAAGGCCGGGTCTCAGCCAACGGCAACGATTCACTGGATGCAAGGCATTCCTCAATCTATATATTCTAATCCGGGATTAAAGCCCGATGCACGCATTTATATCGGTATGCCTGGCTTTTCATCAAGCTATATGGGGGTAGCACATAACGGATTCAGGATAGATGACCTGTTTCCAAAAGAAAACGGTACCTTTGTTTATGACGAAGATAATATGCTCGACAAGCTTAATGATAATAATTATTTTAAATTCGACTATCAACATGAAATCCTGGCGTTTGGATTTCGCTATTATGAAAACCAGTTCTCTTTTAATTTAACTGAAAAAACAAATGCCCGAATTGGATATTCCAAAGACTTTATGAAATTAATGTTAAAGGGTAATGATGTTTTCAGGGAAATGGAACGCCCTGCCAATTTCGACGGCAGTGGTTTAGATGCAACTTATTACAGGGAACTTGGCTTCGGTTATTCCAGAGAATGGATGGATCAACTAAGAGCCGGCGCGCGTGCAAAAGTTTTATTCGGCCTGGGAAATATCCATTTTGAAAGAGCCGATTTCTCACTAAATACTCATCCCGATACTTATGACCTGAATTTACACTCCAATCTTTTAATAAATACTTCTAATCCTTTTATTATTGACATAGATAAAGATGAAGATATTATAGACGCTGATTTTGATCCCGCTGACTTTATCACAAATACCCAGAACTTGGGCTTTGCCATTGATCTGGGAGGGGTTTACGATATTGACGAGAGGTTTTCGGTAGGACTTAGTTTAATTGACCTGGGCTTTATAAACTGGAATTCAGGCGTTGATAACATTGAAATGGAAGGAGAATTTGACTTTGAAGGATTTGATCTGCAAAAATATTTTGATGATGAAGAATATTTTGATGATTTAGGCGATACAATGCTTGATAGTATCAGGGAAATTTTTGACCCTGTGCAAACATCCGATAGTTACCGCACTATGCTGCCAACCAGGATTTTACTCTCGGGAACCTATAATATAAGTGATATACATAAAGCCGGGCTTTCACTGCAAGGCGAGTTTTTCGACGGAAACTTTTACCCCTCTTTTACAGCTGCATACAGTATTCAACCAATACCGCAAATCGGAGGTTCAATATCATATTCGCTGATTCATCAAAACTTTGCTAATGTGGGACTAGGCTTTCATTTCAATTTATATCCGCTACAAATTTATTTTGCAACAGATAACTTTATCCCTGCAATGCAACCTCATACGATACAAACAACATCATTCCAGGTAGGGATCAACTTACTAATAGACTATATGCACCATGATACAGCAAGGCCGCTGCACTGTTGGTAAAAAAAGTTTTAAAGCATTTTAATCAAACTGACAGACACTCTGATTTGTTTTAGTTATTTTAAATATATTATCTGATTTATATTAAGTGGTTAATTCAACAATTCTTTGGGGCCGGTATGTATCTGTCTGTTAATACGATATATTTTTAATATTCTATTGCCGCCACATATCTTCAAAAAATTTAATTAAGTTTACAATATGGCGATACAATATTAAAAAAGCTTTTTGGCTTTTAATAGTATAATTTATTAAAGCCTTGATAAAACTTTTTGATTCATGATAAAAAAAATAATACTTATCGGAGCCGGCAATGTTGCTACTCAACTTAGCAAGGCTTTATTAAATGCCGGAAAGGAAATATTACAGATATACAGCCGAACCGAATCATCAGCTTCGGGATTAGCCCATAAAATTAATTGCCCTTATACCACCAGGCCGGAAGAGCTTTTGCCCGGAGCTGATTTGTATATTATTGCAGTGTCGGATGCGGCTATAGAAGAAATTTTAAAAACATTTCAGTTTAATAATGCACTCGTCGCTCACACATCGGGAAGTACAGATATAAAAGTTTTATATGATTATGACCTAAGGCCTGCCGTTTTTTACCCTTTACAAACATTTTCAAAAGATGTAGATGTAGATTTTAATGACATCCCTTTGTTTATAGAAGCAAAAAACGATAATGATCATAAAATATTAACCGGCCTGGCAAAATCATTATCATCAAAAGTTTTTTCAGCAGATTCGCGCCAAAGAATGTTAATACATATTGCCGCTATTTTTGCATGCAACTTTACAAATCACTTCTTTTATTTAGCCGAAAACTTATTAAAAAAACACCGGGTTGATTTTGATATTTTAATGCCTTTGATAAAAGAAACAGTACGCAAAGTTGAACTTAAAGGACCTTTTAACGCTCAAACCGGCCCGGCTGTAAGAAGCGACAAAAACATACTAAAATTACATTCTGAAATGTTATCGTCTGTTGAAGATTATCAAAAAATTTATAACTTTATATCAGAGAGTATCATTACCGAACATACCAATAATAGAGAAAAACATAAAAATGAGAAACTTTAAAAAACTTTTATCAAAAATTGACACTTTCATTTTTGATGTTGATGGTGTGATGACCAATGGCATAGTTATTCTTTCCACAACAGGAGAAATGCTTCGCACAATGAACGTAAAAGATGGATATGCCTTACAGCTTGCCGTAAAAAAAGGTTATAAAATGTACATTATCTCCGGCGGCTATTCGGAAAATGTCATATCCAGATTTGAAAAGCTCGGTATCAACAATATATATCTTGGAGTAAGCAATAAGCTTGAAGTTTATAACAAGATAATTGAACAAACAAATATTCCGGCCGAAAATATTCTTTACATGGGAGATGATATACCTGACATTAAGGTAATGAAAGAAGTAGGCCTTCCTACATGTCCTGCTGATGCTGCAGAGGAAGTAAAAGCAATATCAAAATACATTTCACCATTTAACGGAGGAAAAGGTTGCGTAAGGGACATTGTAGAGCAAGTATTAAAAGTACAGAATACATGGCTGGATAATGACGGTTTTCATTGGTAATAATTCAATTATATAATAACTCAAAAACCAATAATTAAATAATATACCAATAGCAATCATTAAAAATGTTGACATATCTTAAACTTTTCCGTTGGCAAAATCTATTGGTAATAGCATTTACACAATATTTGTTTCGCTATTGTATCATAGCACCTGTACTTAATAAATTTGAAATACCACTTTTTTTCTCCCATTTTGAGTTTTTTTTGCTGGTTTTGTCAACTTTATTAATAACAGCGGCAGGGTATGCCATTAACGACTATTTCGATTTAAGGATTGACCGTATCAACAAGCCACATAAAATTATTCTCGGAAAAGATTTATCCAGAAGAAAAGCCATCCTAGCACACACTATACTAAATATTTTGGGTATTATTATTGGCTTATATATGGCTTACCGCGTAAAATCCCTCCCACTGGCAGGTATATTCATAATAGTTCCGGCACTTTTATGGCTTTATTCAATACGCCATAAACGTAAGTTCTTAATAGGAAATATCATTGTATCTATGCTCTCAGCAATTGTTATAGCTATTGTATGGGGCTTTGAATACCGTGGCCTGATTATCAGTCACGAAATTAATGAAGCAGCTGTTATTATTAACCGTTTTCTTAGAATATATGCATTATTTGCCTTTATAATTTCATTTATCAGAGAAATAATAAAAGATATTGAAGATATCAAGGGGGATTTGAAAGCCGGTTGCAAAACAATACCAATCATTTCGGGAGTAAGAAATAGTAAAAAGCTAATAATTGTGTTGTCTGTAATATTGATATTCTTTGTAGGCTATTTCCAGATTTATCTTTTGTCTTATGAATATCATCTTATATTTGCTTACCTTTTGTTTGCTGTACAAATACCAACTATTTTGTTTATTAATAAAATAAACCTGGCAAAAGAAAAAATTGATTATACCATAAATAGCCGGTTTGCAAAATTTATTATGATCACAGGCATTTTTTCAATGTTTTTATTTTACTTTTATTTATAGAGCCGAATGTTATTATTAAATAAACTAAAAGAACTGGATATAATTCTTGCATCACAGTCTCCCAGGCGGCAGCAATTATTAAAAGAAGCAAATATTCCTTTCAGGATAGTTGCAAAAAAAACTACAGAAACCTTTAATAATATAGCACCTCCGGGCGATATTGTTGTAAATCTTTGCCGGTCTAAAGCTAATGCATATAATGATGAGTTAACCGGGCCGCAAACTTTGTTAATTGCAGCCGATACCATAGTATTTGTCAATGGGAGGGTACTTAATAAGCCTGAAAATAAAAAAGAAACAACAAAGATGCTTAAATTATTATCAGGAAGCATACACGATGTCTATACCGGTGTTTGTATAAAAACCATTGATAGGGAAAAATCTTTCTTCGAAAAAACAACTGTGTTTTTTGAGCAACTTACAGATGATCAAATAAGTTTTTATATAGATAAATATAAACCTTATGATAAAGCAGGGGGATATGGAATACAGGATTGGATAGGGCTTACAGGGATCAAGCGTATAGAAGGTTCATATCATAATGTAGTAGGGCTACCGGTTGCAAGGCTTTTTAAAGAGCTGAAAACTTTTATGAAGCTATGATAATAAATACAAAATATTATTTTTTCCTGCCTTTTTTAAATTTCCTGGTACTTTTTTTCAAATGCTCAGACCATTCTTGCTGGCTTTCAGACTTATGCTTGTCGTGAATATCTTTTATGGTGTTTTCAGAAGTACTATCCTTATCCGGCCCGGTCTTAATTTCATTTTTTTCATCACCTTGTTCACCTACTTTTTCTTCATGCGTATCATCTGTTTTATCACTATCATCAGAATCCCGGCTTTCGTTATTAAGCTTTTCCATCAATTGATTAATTTCATTCTCTTTTATATCCAGATCCTTTTTTAGCTTATCTATAATATCTTTGTTTTCGCGGTCTCTTATTTCCATAGATTCTTGTGTGGCATTAAGCTCTTCCATGTTTTGACGCATTTCTTCTTCCTGTGCCCTCATCTCTTCAGCTTGTTGCTGCGATTTTTCCAACAACACAGCTGTTTTTTGATTTATCCTCGTACTACTTATTGTCGAAGCAATACTCTCACCGATTTTCTCTACAAATTCAACCTGATAATCTTCAAATTCATTAAATGATGCAAGTTCAACTACCCCATAAATATCTTCATTAAGCTTCAAAGGCACAATCAGTAATGCAGATGGATTATCATACCCCAGGCCGGAGGTAATATAAATATAATCACCGGGTATTTCGCTAAGATGTATGGTTTTCTTTTCCAGAAAGCAGGTACCAACAAGCCCTTCACCCGGCTGAATTTGTTTTTGCATATATTTACGGCGATCATATGCATAACAAGCAGTAAGCTCAAGAAATATCTCGTCTTCTTTTTCATCATTAATAATAAAAATCCCTCCCTGGTTAACAGACATATATTCAACAAGATGTTTTATGATGTTGTATGAGAGTTCATTTATATCAGAATAGTTTTGTCTTAAGATATCAGCAAATTTAGCTATCCCCTGGGTTACCCAGTTTCTTTTTTCATTTTCAGCAGTTCTTTGTTTTTCTTCCTCAACGGCCTTTTTAAGGCTATGTCGCATATCCAAAAGAGCATTCCCCAACAAATCATCCTTACTAAGTGGTTCATATTCATGATCAAAGTTTTTATTCTCAAGCGCCCTGGCAAATAAAGCCGTACGCCTAAAGCCATCAACTAATTGATTAACAGATTTTGTCATCTGCCCCACCTCATCTTCATACTCATAATCACTTTTCTCCGGAATTATACCTTTAGCAAGTTTATCAACTATAGAAGAAAGCTTATTAATCGGATTTGATATTGTACGTGTAGTATAAAAACTGACAATAGCGAGAATAAATACTGATAAAACAATGGCAAAAAGCAATACCAAGATAATATTTAAAACAGGCCCGGTAATAAATTCATATTGATCGATTGTAGCAACTAAATATGATTCTTCCGGCCCATACCATGTAAAATAGATCCATTTCCACTGCCCGTCGGTTTCATCATAATATCGTGAATTACCATGCCTGCTAAGCTCAATATCTCTGAAATAAGGTTCGCCGGCTAAATTAAGGCCCTCATTATGCTGACATATTAAAACATTGCCTCCCCGATCAATTAATGAAACATAGCCCGTATTATAAAAACTCTTTTCATAAAAAATTTGTTTTACATCTTCCAGCTCCCTGTCACTTGTCAAATCAAGTATAGTTGTTAAATATGACAATTCTTCAAAAAGCATATCTTCGGCATCGGCTTTTTGAGTGTTCACCCGGTTAATTATTGCAACTACTGCGAGTATAAACACTACCAATATTACAGCCAGATTTAATGTAAAAATAAAACGTTTATTTAAGTTCATGTTTCTATACCATGTAACCAGTCTTTTCATACTTTTATGTTTTTTTAATATGTTGCAAACGCATTATATTTTTAAATATTCAAAAATTATTGTCATATTATCATCCCGGCTCCAACAGTATTATTGTTGGCTTCATCTATTAAAATCACACTTCCGGTTATACGGTTTAACTTATATTTATCAAAGAAAAACGGGTGAGTTGTCCTAAGTGAAATTCTGGCAATATCATTTATACCAACATCTTTATCATTCTTAATCCGGTGCAGGGTATTAATATCTATTTTATAAAGGACATTTTTAACAATACATTTTGCTTCCCGTGTTGTATGTTTGATAATATATTTACCATTAATTTCAAGTTTGTCGTTGCTCATCCAGCATATCATAACATCAAAATCCTGGCTTATTTCGGGCACATTATTTTCACGAACAATCATGTCGCCACGGCACACATCCAATTCATCCTCAAGCCTTATTGTTGCCGACATAGGGGCAAATGCTTCTTTGATAGTACCTTCCGGCCCTTCTATGGCTTTTATTTTTGTCGTAAACCCCGAGGGTAAGACCATTACTTCGTCTCCCGGTTTATAAACCCCTCCTGCTATACGCCCTGCATAACCCCTGTAGTCGGGATATTCTTCTGATTGTGGCCTTATAACATATTGTACCGGAAATCGGCAATCAACCATATTCAAATCACTGCCTATATGAATTGTTTCCAAAAGATACATCAAAGTAGAGCCTTTATACCATAACATATTTTTAGACTTATCAACAACATTATCACCATGCAATGCACAAATTGGTATAAAATGTATGTCCTGAATATCAAGTTTGGACGCAAAAGCCTTCAGGTCGTTTTTAATTTTTTCAAATACACTTTGGCTATAATCTACCAGGTCCATTTTATTGACACATATAACAAGATGCGGTATTCCAAGAAGTGAAGCTATAAAGATATGCCTTTTGGTTTGTTCTATAACACCTTTTCGTGAGTCTACCAAAATAACAGCAAGATTAGCTGTTGATGCTCCTGTTACCATATTTTTTGTGTATTGAAGATGGCCCGGTGTATCGGCTATAATGAATTTTCTTTTTGGAGTTGCAAAGTATCTGTAAGCTACATCAATTGTAATACCCTGTTCTCGCTCGGCGCGTAGCCCATCTGTTAATAAAGCCAGGTTGACATGATCACATCCGCTGTTAAAGCTGGAAATTTTTATCGACTCATATTGATCCTGAAAGATAGCTTTGCTGTCATATAATAACCGCCCGATAAGTGTACTTTTGCCATCATCAACGCTGCCGGCTGTAGTAAAACGCAAAAGTTCCATATTTTGATAACCATTATCCTTGATCTTTCTCATTTAAATAATTGTTATTTAAAATTAAAAATATCCTTCTTTTTTTCTATCTTCCATTGACGTTTCCGAACGTTTATCATCAGCTCTGGAGCCCCTTTCAGTATTTATGGCAGCTGCGACCTCCAGGATTATTTCTTCAACAGTTTCGGCGTCAGATAAAGTAGCTCCGGTACAGCTCATATCGCCAATGGTGCGGAACCTTACACGCATCTCCTCCCACTTTTCACCTTCCATTAACTCTATATAATCACTCTTTGCAAGCAGCACACCTTTTCTGTTGACACATTCCCTTGTATGTGAGAAATATAATGAAGGCATCTCAATATTTTCCATCAAAACATACTGCCACACATCCATCTCTGTCCAATTACTTAACGGAAAAACCCTGAAATGTTCACCGTCTTTTTTCCGGCCGTTATACAAATTCCATAACTCAGGGCGTTGATTTCTTGGATCCCACTGGCCGAAAAAATCCCTGTGCGAAAACACCCTTTCTTTGGCGCGAGATTTCTCCTCATCACGCCGGCCTCCACCTATAGCTGCATCAAACCCATACTTTTCAATAGTATCAAGCAAAGTAACAGTCTGTATAACATTGCGGCTTGCATTAGGCCCTGTTTCTTCCTTAGCCCTGCCACTGTCAATCGACTCCTGTACATAACCAACAATAAGTTGTGCATTTATTCTTTCTATTAATGAATCACGAAATTTTATCGTCTCCGGAAAATTATGGCCCGTATCAATATGCAGCAAAGGAAACGGTATCCTTGCCGGGCTAAATGATTTTAAAGCTATATGTGTCATTACTATAGAATCTTTACCACCCGAAAACAACAAAACCGGGCGTTCAAACTGCGCTGCAACTTCACGCATCACAAAAATAGATTCTGATTCAAGCTCTCTAATATGATTAAGGTTATATGCTTGCATTATTATTTAAATGTTATTTTTGGAATAATAAAATCACTCAATTGTTTAACTACCTGGTCTACAGAATATTTTTCGGTATTTAATTCAATAGCAGGATTATCGGGTGCTTCGTAGGGAGATTCCACTCCGGTGAAATTTTCAATCAATCCTTTACGGGCTTTTTCGTATAACCTTTTAGGATCACGATTTTCACATGTTGCCAGTGATGCTTTCACATAAACTTCGATATAATCCTGAAAACCAATTATTTTTCGTGCAAACTGACGTATCCTTTTTGTTGGACTTATAAAAGAATTAATAACAATAATGCCGGCGTCAAGAAATAATTTTGAGATCTGAGCAATCCTTCTGATATTTTCATGACGGCCCTCTAATGAAAAATCCAAGTCATTGTGAATTGTTGACCGTAAATAGTCAGCATCAAAAACTTGCGTTAAAAAACCCTTACTAAAAAGCAATCTTTCAAATCGAACAGCAATTGTGGTTTTCCCGGATCCGGGAAGTCCTGTCATCCAGATAACCCTGGCATTCTGCTTTAAAAAGGCCTCTTTGTCGTGACGTTTTAATAAAAAATCCATAGCAGTAAAAGTATTTGATTGACTGCCATTATTATTAATTTTTATGGTGTTAAAGATAAATAAACTTAATCAACTATTATTACCAAAAACTTGATTTATTAAAAATTAATCAAAAAAATATACCTTGCAAATTTAAAAAAATAGAAGATAAAAAACCTCAGGCCGTAGTGTCTATTCCCGGCAACATATGTAAAAAAGCCGCCCAATTTGAAATATTGAAGCGGCTTTAAAAAATATATCTGAATATTTTAAGCTTTACAGGTTGCCATTTCAGCGGGGCAAAATTTTACTGTCCCAAGTAAGCCTTTAGGAGTTTGCTTCTTGAAGTATGTTTTAATCTTCTGATAGCCTTTTCCTTTATTTGCCTAACTCTTTCCCTGGTAAGGTCAAATTTGGCACCTATTTCATCTAAAGTAAGGCCATGATTCATACCAATACCAAAATAGAGGTTAATAACATCCCTTTCCTTTTCGGTAAGAGTTGACAATGAGCGTTGTATTTCTCTTGCAAGGGATTCATGCATCAGGCTCGAATCGGCATTAGGTGAATCCTGGTTAATATATACGTCAAGCAAGCTGGCATCCTCACCCTGAACTAAAGGTGCATCGACCGAAACATGGTGAGTTGATATCCGAAATGATTCGGATATTTTATCCTCGTTAAGCTCCAACGAATCGGCTAATTCCTCTGTTGAAGGAGGGCGCTCATATTTTTGCTCAAGTTTGGATGCTTCCTTTTTTATTTTGTTCAATGAACCAACCTGGTTAAGTGGCAACCTTACAATTCTTGACTGCTCAGCCAATGCTTGAAGTATCGATTGACGAATCCACCAAACGGCATAAGAGATAAATTTAAAACCTCTTGTTTCATCAAACCTTTTTGCTGCTTTAATCAAACCCAAATTACCTTCATTTATCAAATCCGGCAAGCTAAGCCCCTGATTCTGATATTGCTTGGCAACAGAAACAACAAAACGCAAATTGGCCTTAGTAAGTTTCTCCAGGGCAACCTGGTCGCCTTGTTTGATTCTTTGAGCAAGCTGAACCTCTTCCTCTGCCGAAATCAAAGGCACTTTACCTATCTCCTGCAAATACTTGTCTAATGAAGCCGTATCCCGATTGGTTATTGATTTTGATATCTTTAATTGTCTCATATTATATATTTAAGCTTTTGATAGTTAGGAGGTTTTTCTATTACAAGGCAAAAAAGTATGCAAAGATACAAAAATTTCCTAATCATTCATTAAAAAAACGCACTTTTTTCTTTCATATTACTTTATATTAAGGTTTATTAACCTAATTCATTTATTTTAAGGCAACTATATTGCTTTAAATAAATTTTTGAAAATTAAATTCTCTTTATATTATAAGGGCAAATTAACCCAAATAGGAATTTAATTTTTTTGTTGTATAATATTAGTTTACAGCCCTATTCCATAGTATGCACGTAGGCCATTTGGGTAAACCCCTTCAATAAGAACCCCTTCTCCTTCTCTTTTGCGAAGCTTTTCAGACAATTCGCTTGTTGAAGCTACCGGTTCTCTATCCACATGAGTTATTATAAATCCTTCTCTTACACCGGCATCCCTTAATTTACCACGACCTAAAGAAGATACCTTCACTCCATTATTGATTCCAAGCTTTTTTTTCTCTTCTTCGGCAACGGCTTCAAGAGTAGCGCCCAGCATATCATCAACACTTCGTTCACCGGGTTCAATGAAAGCAATCTCACCATGAATATTTTGCAATACGGCTGTAGCTTCCCTTTTCCGTCCGTTACGATAATATTCTAATTTAACTTCATCACCAGGTCTTTTTCTGCCTATCCTCTCAATCAACTCAGAAGGATTTCTTATTTCCCTGTCATCAACTGCAGTAATAAGATCACCTTTTTTAATACCTGCTTCATCTGCAGAACCTCCCCTTTGGACATTTTCAACATAAGCCCCCCTGAACTTATCCAGGCCAAGCTCTTCAGCCCGGCGCGAATCCAATTCACTGATTTCTATGCCAAGAAAACCTCTCTGTATCTCACCATGCTCTAAAATGTCTTCCATAACCTTTTCGGCAATATTTGAAGGTATTGCAAATGCATATCCCTCAAAAGATCCTGACCCGGAGGCAATAGCAGCATTAACACCTATAAGCTTGCCATTGGAATTTACCAGGGCACCTCCACTGTTGCCCCTGTTTACAGCAGCATCAATTTGTATAAACGACTCTATTGCTGTGCCTCCTCCAAGAATGTTAACATGCCGCCCCTTTGCACTGACAATACCTGCTGTAACCGTAGATGTGAGATTAAACGGGTTGCCGACAGCCAAAACCCATTCACCAACCCTAACTTCATCCGAATCACCAAACTCAGCATAAGGCAAATTATCGGCATCAATCCTGATAATAGCCAAATCTGTTGTAGGATCCTTGCCTACCACCTCAGCATCAAATACACGGTTATCATTTAAAGTAACTTCAATATTGTGGGCATCCTGAACAACATGATTGTTCGTAATAATGTAACCATTTTCTTTAATTATAACACCACTGCCAAATCCTTCAACAATTCTTTCCCGCTGTTGAGGCCGGCTTGGCCCGAAAAAAAACTCGCGAAAAGGATGGTCACCAAAAAACTCATCATATAAATTGGTACGCCGCTTATATTGCGTTTTGATATGAACAACCATATTTACCGTCTTTTCCGCAATAACAGTAAAATCAGGATTGGTCACCGGAACGTCTGAAGTATAACCGGCTAATCTGGTAGGAGCCTGATTTGCTGAATGAAAATTATCTGAAATTTCAGATCCCTGTTCATGGTTATCAGCCCAAAATATGTTATTAATACCAATTGATACAAATCCGCCTAAAAGAGCAGCTAAAAAAATTATTCCTATTCTTTTCATAACAGTATGTGTTTTAATAATTTTGAAAGTTATGTATATCTTTTAACGCAAAATAGCCAATATATGTTTCCTTTCAATTATTTAGTTTATAATTTGTTATGTTTTTTAACATAATTTTATATCTGAAGTACCGTTTTATAATATAAGCACCTTTTACCTATTACAACAAAAGATTTTATCCTGAATATGCACATCAATAAGTATGCCTGAAAATAAAAAAATTAATTATTATTAATATATTATTTACTGTTTTTCCCAGGCTTTTTCAAAATAATAACAAATTGTTAAATTAAGTTAAACAGGCTTGTTAATATGTCATAACTTAAAAACATGCTAATTAATATAAACAAAATGAATTGCGGTAAACAAGTTGCTTTACTTTAATAAATAGCATTATTAACAGCCGGTAAAAAATTTGAAGAAAAAAAATTACGAATTACCCTTAAAATAACAACTTTGTTTTTTTGTATATTCGATATAAATATCTATTAATTTAACAATGAAAAACCAAAACATTTTTAAGGACTATAATTTAATACACATAGTTTTGGGGCTTACCATAGGCTTTTTTATGGGAGGTGCATTGATTTATTATGGCGTTAACCGACAAAATGTCAGTTTTTTTTATAAGGATATTGCGTCATTAGAAGCACAAAAAAAACAGGCAAAAGAAGATCCGGGGCAAGCCGGTAAAACTCCAAATGATTACAACTCAACCAATAACAGCATACAACCCGAAAAAGCTTCAAACATAAGATTATCTCAATCGCGTTTCAAACAAAATGAATTTTCGAATATTGCACCTGACACATTAGTATCATCTAATGAACAACCTTCAAAAACCGCCTCCGGTTTAATAGTATCTCAATCTACAGATAACACACATAAAGATGTAATATCATTATATGATAAATTAAAAAAAGCTAAAAAAGAAGCTAATTCTGAAACTTCCTATGACAGGGTTGTAAAAGATGAGCATATCCTTACAAAAGCAATGCAAAAACCCCTGGGATTTAAAGAACGCTCACCAGCAAGTTCTTATCCTGAACTGGATTCAATGCTGGGTAAAAATGGTTCAAATCCAAACAAAAACTATCTATTAGTAGAATTTTGGGAATCTCCTCTAAAGTCAAAAGGTTATAAAAAAGGAAATAATAAAATAATTTTGTATGGTATTACTCTTTATGATTTTGTTTCGTTTAGATTTTATAATGACACCTTATATTTGAAATATTTAAATCAATTTTACCCACTGGAATTTACTCCTGATTTCAAATCGCTGAAACCCGTGAGTGACCTGGCGCTAATCGATAAACTTCAACAACTGTAAGATGAATTTTGCTAAATATCACGGAGCAGGAAATGATTTTATTATCATCAAAAACCCTGATGATAATCTATTAAGCAACACAAATACAAAACAAAAAGAGATCAGTGAATTATGCCGGCGCAAAACAGGCATTGGAGCTGATGGATTAATAGAGCTGAAGCCAAGCCAAAAAGCTGATTTCAAAATGATATATTATAATTCCGACGGTAAAGAAGGAACTATGTGTGGAAATGGAGGAAGATGCATAGCTGCCTTTGCATGGCATAATAAAATAGCCGGCCAAACGATGCAATTCGAAGCTTCCGACGGAATACATGAAGCCAAAATTATAGAATCATTAAATAATACCAGCATAGTGGATTTACAAATCGGAAATGTTACAAATATCGATATCAAAAATGATTATATTATAATTGACACAGGTTCACCCCATTACATAAAATTTGCCAATAATATAGAAAGAATTAATGTATATGAAGAAGGAAAGAAAATCCGTTTTGACAACATTTTTATGCCACAGGGTATTAATGTAAACTTTGTAGAGGTTTTTAACGATAACTTGTTTGTAAGAACTTATGAGCGAGGTGTTGAAGATGAAACACTTTCCTGCGGAACCGGTGTAACTGCAGCCGCAATAGCCTCTTATATCAAAAACATTAAATTTAAAACAAATGATTATCCTGTAATTACCAGGGGAGGCAAACTAGTTGTTAAATTCAGGGAAAACAAGAAAAAAAACATGTTTGAAGACATATGGCTTAAAGGTGAGGCTGTAAAAGTATTTCAAGGAAATTACTAATTCAGGCAGGTAACTAAAATATAAACATAGCTGCAACTTTTTTTTTCTATATCAAAAGTCCCGGCCCCAAAATAACAGATTAATTAACAGATGTGCACAAAAAAGCATAAAATTAGTATCAGATACCTACACTTCATTGGGTTGATATTTAGAAGTTTAGATTTAATATATTTATAAAATTTACTTTTATATAATGGAATTACTTAAAGGACCAAATCTACAATTACGGGCACTTGAACCTGGAGATATTGATTTATTGTATAAATGGGAAAACGACACCAAATTATGGACGCTCAGCAACACCACCACTCCTTTCTCCAAATTTTATCTTGAACAATTTATAATAAACTCCCAAAACGACATCTATGCCGATAAACAATTAAGGTTGATAATTGAGCTTCACAACCATAATAATGAAATTATAGGATGCATAGACATTTTTGATTTTGACCCAGCAAACAGCAGGGCAGGTATAGCAATACTAATTGAAAAAAAATACCGATCACATGGCTACGGAAGTGAAGCACTTGAAATAATCATTAACTACAGCAGGGATACTTTAAACTTAAAACAAATATTTTGCAATATCGGGGCTGACAATAAAGAAAGTCTTAAATTATTTCAAAAAAAAGGATTTGAAATTACCGGTCAAAAAAAGTACTGGATAAGAAAAAATCACAAATGGATAGATGAGTATATACTGCAGCTGATTTTTTAACGTTATTGCTTCTGTGTTATAATACAAAATGCTAACAAGTTGTAAGCGGACTAAATAAGACCCGTCACTCGTTATTCGTTACCCTTTACTATAAATTTAAATATCAGAACTTTAAATACTATTTATACAAATGAAAAAGATATTCATATTTTTGGCAGTTCTTGTAATTCTTTCGCTTATAGGCTTTGGTTTTATTGCTTATAAAGTATTATATCACCCGAATGTTAACACCGGCGAAGAGAAATCAACATACATTCATATCCCCACGAATTCAACATATGATGATGTTAAAAATATACTATACGACAAAAATCTTATCATTTCAACCCGCACTTTTGAATGGCTTGCCGAAAGGAAAAATTACAGAAACCATGTTAACCCCGGACGATACTATTTAACTTCTGATATGGGCAATAATGAATTGATAAATTTATTACGTTCAGGACAACAGAAGCCTGTCAGATTAACTTTCTCGAATATATCATCAAAAAAGGAATTTGCAACCACTGTTGCGCAATTTATAGAAGCCGACTCCTCATCAATAATATCAAAGCTCAATGATCCGGAATTCATGTTATCTTATGGTTTTAAACCAAATCAAGCCAAGCTGATGTTTATTCCAAACACTTATGAATTTTATTGGAATACTTCGGCTAAGGAGTTTTTTGACAGGATGTATAGTGAATACCGCCAATTTTGGAACGAATCACGCAAACAAAAAGCTGCAGATTTAAATATGACTCCTGAGGAAGTTGGTATATTGGCATCAATAGTTCAACTTGAGACAAATAAAAGAGATGAGATTTCTAAAATTGCAGGGGTTTATATTAACAGGCTAAACCGTAATATGCCTCTTCAGGCTGACCCTACTGTAATTTTCGCTTTAGGTGATTTTTCTATAAACAGGGTATTAAACAGGCATTTAAAAGTTGATTCCCCCTATAACACCTATAAACACAGGGGGCTTCCACCCGGCCCCATCTCAATGCCTGAACCTGTTACTATCAACCGGGTGCTAAATTACGAAAAACATGATTACCTTTATTTCTCGGCCAAAGAAGACTTCTCGGGTTATCACAATTTTGCGGAAACATATTCCCAGCACATTGCTAATGCAAGAAGATACAGGCAAGCTCTTAATGAAAGACAAATCATGAACTGATAACACCTCTTAGAGTCAAGGCAAAATAAATTATCAAACTCAATTATTACAGTGTTTTTTTAGAAATAGTTGTTATAACTATCCACAGTGCAAAAAGCGATTTACCAGCTTCATTGTTTCCTCATGATTTCCTTCCAGTTTTTCACGCAGGTTTTCATCATCATAGCTTTCAAGTGTTTTAACCACACCGTCTATTAAACTATCTGTAAAAACGCCGTATTGCTTGAATATGTCAGACTGTTTTTTCAGGTATGAAGCGGCCTTTTCGCATGAATAGGGTAATTGTGCCAGCTGCTGCTGACGCTTTTTGTGTTCCTCGGCAAAAATATTCACATCAATATATGTTTTTTCTGCAAACTCCAGTGCATTTGGCATTTCCAGGCCATGACGAGCGCCAACGCATAATCCTGCAATCAGCAAATAAATATCAGCTGAGCCATCAGGGCAACGGAATTCGAAAGTCGGTTTATCACTGATATCAAGGGTTTGATTCTCTTCGAATTTATTTTCTTTTTTTATCATGTCAGTAGCCCCTGTCCACCCAAGCGGCACTCTTATCAAAGCCGAACGGTTTCGCTCGCCCCAGCAGACATTTGTTGGTGCCTCCTGGTTGGGAACCAATCGAAAGTAACTTGTTGGAATCGTATTACCAAAAGCCGAAAGTGCAGGTGCAATATCTAATATACCGGCTATAATCTTTCTTGACGGCTCGCTTACCTGCCCGTCTTTAAACGTAACATTTTTCCCGTCTTTCATTGGCCGCATATGAATATGCATACCACTGCCGGCTTTGCCAGAAGTGATCTTGGGTGCAAAGCTCACCGTAACACCATACCTGTATGCAACTTCACGCAATACCCACTTGGCAATAATAAGCTGATCGGCAGCTGCTTCAATATTAGTAGGCTGAAACTCTATCTCGTTTTGCTCATATTCATACTGTTCATCAGAAAAATTACCAACTTCCGAATGACTGTATTTTATATCACATCCGCACTGAGCCATAGCATGCATAGCATCAATCCTAAGCTGCTCCCATTTAACGAAAGGAGAAGATTCATGATAACCTCTCTGGTCAGTAGCCTCATAAAATTCAGCCTTTTCGCTGATGATGTAATATTCTATTTCTCCCATTACATCTAGCTCATAACCGGTGCGATCATGCAAAACATCATGAGCTTTACGCATAATGTTTTCCGGAGCACTGGCAAGAAGATTACCATCTTTGTCGTAATATGAACAAAGTATATCAAGAGTCGGAATCTCAGCAAAAGGATTTAAAAACGCTGTTCTAAAGCGTGGAACTACATAAAGGTCACTCGAACCGGCTTCCAAAAAACCAAACAAGCTGCTGCCATCTACCCTCTCACCCGTAGATAAAACATTTTCCAGCTGCTCAATATCCTGAATAACAAAATTCAAAGCTTTCAACCGGCCATCTCCACCTACATACCTGAAATTGAGGATGCGAATATCATTGTTTTCAATGTAACTTATAATATCTTTTTTAGTAAACTTGCATGCAGGCTTATTTAAATAACCTACCAATGGATTAACATGTTCAAAATTTTGCTTTTTAGTCATATCTCTACACTTTTTATAATTTGAGGGTGATTTTTTTGTCAAACATAATCAAAAAATTTGAAAAATAAATTCTTAAACCTGAAATAACAATAAAAAAAGCTCAAACCGGCTGATTTTTAAAACACTAATTATTATATTCCTTGCAAAACAAACAAAATTAAAAAATATGAAAATTCGCAAAGACAATGAAAAGATGATTTGGGAGGTGTGGGTTGTCAACGACAATATAATGTTAGGATTTTTTGTATGTTGTTGCTAATTTTGTTTTTATATTATTGCCGATTAACGGCTATTAAAGAATTTGGATATGTACATGATTATTAAACAGCAATTATTAATATTATTACAAAATTTACGGCCGGAAATTTTAGCAGTTTTGTTAATTTTTATGATAATCTCCTGCCGCCAACAACAAAAAGTTATACACGATGATTTTGTTATAGAACATGAAGAATTTTCTTCTGCTGAAAAAAAATGTCCGGATGCAAAGAGTGATTATGTTTATAATCTTTTTGAAAAGCTGGGTTTTGAGCCGTCAGCCAAAGCCGATTTACAATTATTGAATGAAGTTGCTGAATGGCTTGGTACTCCATACCGTTTTGGTGGTAATGACAAAAATGGCGTAGATTGTTCAGGATTTGTGGTTATGATATACCGGCATGTATACGATATTGAGCTAAACCGCCGTTCGGCAGATATTGCAAAAAATGCCCGTAAAATAAGAAGTACAGGAAGATTACAGGAAGGCGACCTGGTTTTTTTCCGTATTAAAGGAAGCAAAATATCGCATACAGGAATATATCTGGGTAATGGCTATTTTGCTCATGCATCATCTTCAAATGGAGTAGTAATAAATAAATTAAATGAACCATATTATGCCGAAAGGTTTGCTTTCGGAGGAAGAGTCAAATAAACCAGATTCGAAACACAGTTCTTTAAAAACATAAGGCAAGTATAAAAATCAGAACAAATGCCTGAAAGGAACAAGCAACCACTCAAATAGCCTGTGTATAACCGGCCTGTTAATCCAGCTGTCATAATTAAAAATTTCTGATTCTTTAATAGTCAGATTAATATGTTTGATCATTTGCCTTGCCAAAGATTTATGCTCTCCCGCCAAACATATCTCATGCATGTACCTGAAAGACCTGTAATCAAAATTGGAAGATCCTACAACAAAGTATTTGCGGTCCATTAAAAATATTTTGGAGTGAAGATTTTGACGAAGAAAAAAATATATTTTTACTTTATGTTCATGTAGCTCACCCAAATATTTTGAAGCAAGAACATCAAGAGCATATACATCAGACTTTTTTGGGATGATTATATTAACAATTACACCACGGTCAGCAGCATCCATCAATGCTTTCCTCAAATGTGCCCCGGGAAGAAAATAGGGCGTTTCAATTATTATTTCCTTTTTGGATTTATTTATAAGCTCAAGGAATTTCTTTTGTACAGGCTGATGTAAAAGAGAAGGAACGTCGCGTAATATTTCAAACCCATTATATTTGATGGTTTTGGTATAATAAGATTTATCATAAAAATATTTGTTATAAATTCTGTAATTGCCAAAAAAAATATTTGTAAATTTTTTTGCAATATCGCCCCTTATTCTGAAAACAGACTCCCGCCAATTTAACGAATAGGCTGTAATATTGGCCGATCCGATATAAGTAATCTCCTCATCGATAATGATCAATTTACGATGATTTCTCCTATGGCTTTTTGTAAAACCGTCCCAGTTGAATTTGATTTTTTTGAAAAACCTGAGCTCAGCACCTTCATTAACCAGATCCTCGAAAAAACTATAAGATGAAGAACCTCCCCATGAATCGATCAACAACTTAACTTCAACCCCTTCTTTGCATTTTTTCAGTAAATTATCCCTTACTCTAACACCAAACGGATCATTGCTAAAACGAAAAATTTCAATGAAAATACTTTTGGTTGCAGCTTTTATATCTTTCAGAAATGAAGTATAAAACTCCAGCGGATCGGAATACATCTTAATATGCATGTCCTCTTTACTCATCAAACAATTGTTTTATAAACAATGCTTAAAAATACGAAAATTTTATTTATTAAATATAATTTAACATTACCGGAGTCTGTTTAAAAATTAATCTCGCCAACGGCATGCACTGAGCTCCTGTTTTGTGCATTGCAGCAGCTATCATTATTCAATGATTTTTAGGAGTTTTTGTTGTTTCTAATTAATCTCTTCTGCTTACTTTTAAAAATTTCTTTTTTATAATTTTTACTTTTTCTCCTGCCAATGCGGAATAAGCAAAATCCAGTATGGACGAAACAAGCATCAAGCCCAAACAAAGGGCCTGGTTGGGCAGGCAAACGCGCCCGGTTTTTCAGTTTTGGTGGTAATTTTACAATCCATCTATTTTATATAAAATCTTAATAATTCATAATTTTGACACAATAGATAGTTAAAATCGTCCCCCGGCCTATGGTGAAGACACCTGCAAAACAAGCGAAAAGGGCGTTAAAAAATATTTGAAGTCGCTCCATAAAATTATGGAAAAGTATAAAAAATATAATACAGATTAAAACACCTGCAAAAATAGATCAAAGCCAAAAGCGACATTGCAAATATTTTAGCCCTTGATGCGTAGTTTTGTGGTGGCGGAA
>PUKZ01000160.1 GCA_003550725.1 Bacteroidales bacterium
AGGGGGTAAAATTAATGAAAACCTTCAAGAGATGGGAGGAGGTTTTACCTCTTCCCATTCTTGAAAATATCTATTTTAATTAAATCCCTTTAAGTTGCATTTACCGTGAAAATCTAAGAAGAAATATATCATTACCGGTATTTAAAGCTAAAGTTTATTTGTTTATGTTTATTTTGGATTTAAAGATACCAATAAAAATTATGTTTTTAAACTATTGTATAATAAGTTTGATTATTTACAAAAATTTCCATAAGTACTTTAACACAGAGTATATATGAAATCATTAATGTACGGTCAGAATGTAATAATATAACCCTTGCTAAATAGTAGTTTAGTATACGGTCTTTAATTTTTCAGGTCTGTTTGTAAATCAAAACAATTGTTGTTTTTATAAAATTTATACTTATATTTGCACATACCATAATGAATCGGGGGTGCCTAACTCTCAGGCTGAGATCATACCCTTTAACCTGATCAGGTTAATACCTGCGTAGGGAAGAAAAATATGAAATAATTGCCTGAAATATATTACTTATCCTCCCGGTTTCATTATCAATAAAATAATTTAGTTTATTAACTTTAAAGAATTGATATATGGAGCAAATTGTTTCTTCCGGGATAATAGATTCCTACTTCAAAAAATTGAAAGCTAGTCTTTCTGTGGATGTTGCTATTGTTGGAGGTGGTCCTTCAGGTTTGGTAGCTGCTTATTTTCTTGCTAAAAAGGGCTTAAATGTTTCTTTATACGAGAGAAAGCTTGCACCCGGCGGAGGTATGTGGGGCGGTGCAATGATGTTTAATGAAATTATTGTTCAACAGGAGGCTTTATACCTGCTGGATGAGTTTAATATCAAATATAACAAATATAAAGACAACTATTATACAATTGATTCGGTACATTCTACGGCTGCGCTTACTTATCATGCTACTAAAGCCGGGGCAAAAATATTTAACTGTACTTCAATTGAAGATGTTGTTTTTAATAATTATAAGGTAAGTGGTGTAGTGATAAACTGGAGCCCTGTACATCGTGAGGGGCTGCATGTAGATCCGCTTGTAATCACAGCAAAAGCCGTTATTGATGGTACAGGCCATGATTGTGAGGTCGCACAAACTGTTGCCCGGAAAAATAATGTAAAACTAAACACCGAAACAGGTAGTGTTGTTGGCGAGCGTTCATTGTCTATTGAAGAAGCTGAGCGTACCACTATTGAAAATACCAAAGAAATATTTCCCGGATTATTTGTATCAGGTATGGCTGCAAATGGAGTAAGCGGAAGCTATAGAATGGGGCCTATTTTTGGCAGTATGTTGCTTTCCGGTGAAAAAGTGGCGGAGTTGATTGCCAAAAAACTTTAATATATCACTTTATAATGGATAACTTCGGATTATATATAATAATTACCAAGCCGGTTTTACCCTATGAAGTTATTGCTGAGAAATGTGTGGCTAATGGTGTTAAAATGCTTCAATTGCGAGAAAAACATCTTGGTGACAGGCAGTTGCTGAAAATAGCCAAGCAGATCAGGAGTATTACCAAAGGTGCTGAAACAGCTTTTGTGATTAACGACCGGCCTGATATAGCAGCTATTTGTGATGCTGATTACCTGCACTTGGGTCAGGATGATATAACAATTGAAGATGCACGAAAAATAGTAGGAGATATGAAAATAGGATTATCCACGCATTCAATACAACAAGCAAAAGAAGCTCTGGCTAAGAAGCCTGACTATATCGGTTTTGGGCCTGTATATCCAACAAATGCCAAAGCAAATCCTGATGAACCGGTTGGTACCGAAAATTTAAAAAAAGTTGTTGGATTTGCCGGTGTACCTGTTGTTGCTATTGGGGGAATATTTCGTGAAAATATTCAAAATGTTATTGATGCAGGAGCAAAAAATATTGCTATGGTAAGATATTTTATGCAAACAAACGATTTTGATAATAGAATTAATGAAATTAATAAACTGTTAATTAAATAATAATGAATACCCAACTTCAATATGCCATAAACGGGCAAATAACCAGGGAAATGATTGAAGTAGCCGAAGCCGAAAATGTAAATAGCGAATGGCTGCGTAATGAAATTGCCCATGGAAGGGTTGTTATTCCAAAAAATGTCAATCATTGTTTCCCTGCCCGTGCAATAGGCAATGGCCTTAAAACAAAAATTAATGCTAATATTGGTACCTCAGAAAAGCACTGTAACTTTAATGAGGAGATTGAAAAATTAAATGTGGCGGTTAAATATGGTGCTGATTCAATTATGGACCTTTCTACCGGTGGGGATTTACATTTGATCCTGCACCAGATTTTAAAACAATCTCCTGTTATGGTTGGCACAGTTCCTATTTATGGTGTTGCTACAAGATTGTTGCGCCGGGGGAAAGAGCTAAATAAGTTTGACCCTGAAGAATTGTTTAATGAGATTGAATTTCAGGCTGAAGCGGGGGTTGATTTTATGACTGTACACTGTGGTATTACAAAAACATCACTTTCATTTTTGGAAAATGATGAAAGAGTATGTGGTATTGTCAGCAGGGGAGGGTCTATACTGAAACACTGGATGAAGTTTAATAAAGCCGAAAACCCCCTGTATGAGCAATATGACCGTTTGCTTGACATTTGTGAACGCCATGATGTTACCCTAAGCCTTGGCGATGGAATTAGGCCCGGATGCGGTGAAGATGCTTCCGACAGGGGACAAATGGCTGAGCTACTGGTTTTGGGAGAATTGGTAGATAGGGCCAGAAAGAGAGGAGTACAGGTTATTGTCGAAGGCCCGGGTCATATGCCTATAGATCAGATAGAAATGAATATGAAAATAATGAAAAAAGCATGTAAAGATGCCCCTTTTTATGTGCTTGGCCCATTAACAACCGATTCGGCTCCCGGTTATGACCATATTGTAGGAGCTATTGGTGGAGCTATCGCAGCTATACATGGTGCCGACTTCTTATGTTATGTAACTCCCGCAGAACACCTGTGCTTACCTGATACAGATGATGTTAAACAGGGAGTGATGGCAAGCAGGATAGCAGCGCAAAGTGCAGATGTAGTTAATAATATTGGCGGAGCCAGGCAAAGAGACTATGAAGTTTCAAAAGCACGAAGGGATCTTGACTGGGAAAAAATTTATAAAAATTCCCTGGACCCTGAAATTGCCAGAAGAAGAAAACAGGAATCGGAAAGCGGTGAAGAAGATCATTGCACAATGTGTGGAAACCTATGCGCAGTGAAAACAGATAAAATTGTATGAAAAAATTCAGGCTATATTTTCCATAAAATGATTATTTTTGAAAAGTTAATCATCAAACTATTAATATGGCCGGATCAAACCCAGGAACCTACCCCGCTAAAAAAAAGTTTGCTAAAAAAGCAAAAAGAAAAAGGATTAAGTATCGTAAAATAGCATTTAAATTTACAGATAACCAAAGGAAAGCCCTGGAGAAATATTGCCGTATTCATAATACAACACCTGTAAGGTTTATTAAAACACTGGTTAATAAAAGAGTCGAGCGCTATCGTGATCTGGAACCTGAAAATTCGTATGTTACAGAAAACCAATTAAACCTTTTTGATGAATAAAACCTTTTAAATAAAGAAATAACATACAGTGACTTATATTTTTCTTCCTTAAATGTGCTATCGAATGGTAGTATATTAAATATTGATTCTGTTATTCATACACTTATTTTTTAGATATATAAACTTTTGATATTCCCGCACCTCCTCTGTCAGGATGCTCTGGCTTAACATTTTCAACTTCTTCCAGTGTCATCAGATAATTATTTATAGCTTCACGTAATATACCTTCACCTGTACCATGAAGGATACGTATTTTACCAATTCCAAGCAAAATAGCATCATCAATATATCTTCTTAAAAGTGTAAGTGCTTCATCAACTTTTTTTCCGCGCAGGTCAATATCTGTGCTAAATTCTGATGCTTTTTTATTTATATCAAAGCTGTATTTTACTTTACCGGAAGTGTCAGTATGAACATGTTTGTCTTTTTTAACCTTCATTTTTTCCAGCTTATTCAATCCGGCTTTAATTTTAATGTCACCAAATAATATAACTCCCTGGTTTCCTGACACTTCAATAACTTCCCCAATAGTGCTTTGTCCCTTCATTCTCACATAATCGCCTTGCTTGATTGAAATACCATTTGATGCTTTTTCATATTCCGGCTTTTTTTTGATTGCTTTTTTTGGACTCTCTTCCTGAAGTTTTTGAGTAAATTGTTTTGAATAATCTTCCAGTTGTGCCCTTACATGTTTTGTCTTTTCTTTTTCGGCGTTCGATTCACGTATTTCTTTTATTGTTCTTTCAATCATTTTATTTGTTGTTGACAATATTTGCTTTGCTTCTCGCCGGGCTTCATTAATTATTTCATTTTTTTTCGTTTGTAACTCACCGGATAAATTCTCATATTTATCAATCATTTCGTTTAAAAATGATTCAGCTGAGCGTAATTGTTTTTCCTTCTCCTCCAGCTCGCTTTTTTTGAACTCCAGATCCTGAATCTGGTGGTCTAGATTTATTTGTTCGCTTCCAGCAAGTTCGGCAGCTTTGTTTAAAATATCATCAGGAAAACCTATTGATTTTGCTATTTCAAATGCAAAACTGCTGCCGGGCACCCCTGTTTTAAGCCGGTAAACCGGTTTCATGTTTTTAGAGTCGAATAGCATCGAACCGCTGATAATTCCCGGTATTTTTCCTCCCATGGCTTTTAAATTTGAATAATGGGTAGTTATTATACCTAATGAATTTGATTCATTAAGTTTAACCAATACCGACTCTGCTATCGCACCACCGATAAGGGGCTCTGTGCCCGAGCCAAACTCATCAATTAAGAACAAAGTTTTGTTATTGGCATGTTTAAGAAAAAACTTCATATTGTAAAGATGAGAGCTATACGTACTCAGATCAGTCTCGAGTGATTGCTCATCGCCAATATCTATAAATATTTTTTTAAATATTCCTGCCTCTGAATAGTCTAGCATTGGAACTAACATTCCGCATTGCAACATGTACTGAACCAATCCGCATGTTTTAAGACAAACAGATTTTCCACCTGCGTTAGGCCCCGAAATTATTAATATTCGTTTGTTTTTATCAAGGTAAATGTTTAAAGGTTCTACATGTTTGTTTTGGGGCTTGTATGAAATATAAAGCAATGGATGGATAGCTTTAACCCAGTTTAAAACAGGGTAGGGGACAAGCTTAGGTCGCATGCTTCCTGTTTCAACAGCTAAAAGAGCTTTAGCACGAATGGAGTCAACTATACCCATAAGCCGGTAACCCTTTTTTAGTGTTTCAAAATGAGGCCTTAAAAAATCGGTGAGTTTCGTTAGAATATCTATAATTTCCTGCCATTCTGCTAATTCGAGCTCGCGTATATTATTGTTGATCTCAAAAACCTCCTCCGGCTCAATAAAGACAGTCTGCCCGGTTGCCGAACTGTCATGAATAAAACCACGAATAAGCTTTTTATGAATTGCCGGAACCGGAATAACCTGGCGGCCGTTACGTATTGTAAGTTCAAGATCGTCACTTATTAGTCCTTTCTTTTTTACATCTTTAAGTATTAAATCAATTTTTTGTTGAGCCTTCTTAAAACTTGATTCTTTTTCATTTCGTATATTTTTAAGTTTTTTTGAAGCAGCATCACGAATCTCACCAAATTCATCAATGATATTCTCTATTCTTTTAAATATTTCTTTATCTATATTAATACCTTCAGTTAGGTTAAAAAGATTAGGATATAAAGGATGACCATCTTTGCAGGTTTTTCTTAAATAATTGATTATTTTATCGATTGTTTTGAGCGATAACCATAATTCTTTTAATTCTTCGGGTTCGATATAAGTGTTTTCGGGTTTTATTTTTTTGAATAACTCAGTTGGGTCATAATAGTTTGATTGAGGAAAAGGTTCACCTGAAATAATAATTTGCCTGAAATCCTCAGTTTGATTAAGCAATTTTAAAATCAGTTCAAAATTTGTCCTAAACCGCATCCTGTCAATTTGTTTCCTGCCAAGCTGATTAATGCAGTATTCTTTTAACATACTACGGATACGGTCAAATCCGGTCTTTTCTTCAAAACTTTTTGGATAAATCACAATTAATTTTTTTGGAAAAAATATAACAATGGTAGTAAGCTTTTAATCAACATAATTAAAAGCGAGTGTATAACTCATTTATTGTATAATTTATATATTGTGCAGAAATTAATTATTAGTAACTTGTCTCTGTTATTTGAAAAACGGCTGTCTTATTTTCTAATAATCATTAATCTGTGAGTTATAACAAAAGGTTAGAAAATTTAATTTTCAATAATTTCAAATTCCGTTCTTCTGTTTTTTTGTCTTCCTTCTTCGGTTTCATTTGAAGCTATCGGTTTTGAATAAGCATACCCTTCGTATTCCAGCCGGTCAGGATCAATACCCCTGTCTATTAAAAACTCAACCACAGCTCTTGCACGATCTTCTGACAATCTTTTGTTTAAATCCCATCCGCCTCTATCGTCAGTGTGGCCTGATATTTTTATTTTAAGATTCGGATTATCTACCATCATTTGATACAATACTCCTAATTCGGCATATGATTCTGCCCTTAATGTAGATGCACCCGTATCAAAAAATATGTTCTCCAAAACAATTGCTTCTCCTATTTCGACTTTTTGTAATTCGATATTGTTTATAATTTCCCTCTGCACTTTACTTTCTATTACATCTATATTTTCGGAGTAAAACATATAGTCTTCTGCCTGAACCGAAATACCATAATTTTTTCCTCCCGGAAGAGATATTGCGTATTCGCCTGTTTCTTCATCTGAGCTAAACTGGGCTAAAAGTATGTCTTCCTCGTTGTCAAATAACTCGATAGTGGCAGATAGCGGCTCTTCTGTTTCTTTATCAGTTATTGTTCCCCTGATAATTGTCATTGGTGTTACTTCAATTTCCACTTCATCGGCCATTATAATATCATCGGCAGGCATAACAACACTGGATAATAGTTTTCGTTCCGGTGTGTTTATCATTGGTTTTTCGGGCCCGAGGAATGTTATTTTATATATATCACTACCTCCATAACCATCTTCTCTCCTGGTAGAGTAGAAGCCGGTTTCCCCGTCTTCTGTTATGCTAAAGAAAAGATTGTCGTCTGGGGTGTTGATTGGATATCCAAGGTTTTCGGGCTCTGTCCATCTTCCTCCAATGTATTGGGTTTTAAAAATATCAAATCCACCCATAGAGTTATGGCCTTGCGAGCTAAAATACAAAGTTTTTCCGTCGGGATGCATAAATACGCTTTTTTCTTTGTATTCAGTATTAACTGTTGATCCAAGGTTTACCGGTTCGCTCCATCTTCCTCTTTCACCGCGATTCGAATACCAAATGTCTTTTTCTCCATACCCACCTTCCCGGTCGCTGACAAAGTAAAGCGTATTGCCATCAGGCGAAAGAGTAGCACTCGATACCCTGCAATTCGAATTTATTGCACGAGAAATCTGGCTCGCCCTCGACCAGCTTTCACCATCAAATTCGGAAATAAATATGTCGCCGCCCCTTCGGCCTCTGTATATTAATAATGTGTTGCCATCATGCGAAAGCCCGGCCGTAGCATCATGTGAACGGCTGTTTATTCTTCTGCCCATCTCTGTGGGATTTTCCCAGCTATCATTGAGTTTACGGGGTTTTAAAATATTTTCATAATACTTATGATCATTTCTGTCAGTTCTTGGCCTATTACCTATAGGCCTGCGTGATGTAAAAAACATTTTGGTTCCGTCGGCATTTATAACAGGGCTGTAATCATCATAATTGGAATTGATATTACTTCCTGCATTATCTATAAATACCCTTGCAGGGTTTTCAACTAATTCTTTTGCATTATTACACTCAGCAATCCTCTTATCAATTTTTTCACGCTCATGAATCAATTCACCGGGCGTTAAGCTTTGACGGTAAAAAGTATATTGATCAATAGCCTTGTCAAATTTTTTGTTGAGATGAAATGCACGCCCCAGTTTGTAATACACATCCAGTGTCGGCACATTAAGCCTGACAGCTTCTTCAAAATATTCAATAGCCTTTTTATGATGAATTGAATTAAGATAACAAACCCCTATTTTGTAGTTAAGCCAGGCATTGTCCGGGTTAAACTCTTGTGCTTTAAGGTAATAATTTAAAGCAAGGCTATATTTACCACCACCCATGTCGAAAAGCCTGTCACCTTGTCGCAAATTCCGCCTGGCTTCTCTAAGCTCTCGCCTGTCATCAGGAAATTGCGATCTTGTGAATTCAACATTTTGAGCAACCCCCTGTAAAGAATTAATAAGGAAAAAACCAATTAAAAAAAGTTTTACTATATAATACATATTTTCAAGATTTTTTGTTGCTTTTTTGGTTAATTAATTTTTTGATTGCCAATTCAAAAAATATTTGGTTTTAATCATTATATTGTTTTGCATTTTTTACACCTAACTCTGCGGCTTTTTTCCAATCTGCTTCTGCACCTTCAGGGTCTCTTAACATTTCCCTGGATATACCGCGGTTATAATAAGCTTCGCCGAAACCAGGCTTTAGCTCAATGGCTTTATTGTAATCTTCAACAGCCTCTTCAAATTTGTTTAGCCGGTACTTTACATTTCCCCGTCCATTATATGCCGCTACATATTCAGGATTAAGCTCTATAGCTTTATTAAAGCCTTCCAGTGCTTCTTCATATCTTTCAAGATGAAATAGTGCCATAGCCCTGTTACTGTGAAGATAGTATTCAGAATCGTTAATCCTCAAAGCTGTAGTGAAATACTCCAGTGCATCATCATATTTTTCTTGCTGCTTCAGCAAATTGCCAATCTCATTATAAGTAAAATACATTGACGGGTTTAATACCGCAGCTTGCTGATAATCGGAAATAGCACCCGTAGTATCACCCATCTTGGCTTTGGCACTGCCCCTGTCATGATAAGCATACGCAAAATCAGCACGCATATTTATAACATTACTGAAATCATCAATAGCTTTTTCATAATCATCAAGCAAAAAATGAACTTTGCCATGATAATAATGAGCTAAATATATACTCTCATCACTTTCAATGGCAAGTGAGTAATTTTTTTGAGCTTCTTCCAATTCACCTAATTTTTGATAAGACCTGCCAAGACTGTAATAGGCAATAGCCTTGCCCGGTTTTAACTCTAAAGTCTGATTAAAATCTTCTATAGCACCGGAATAATCTTCCTGTTTATATTTGGTTAAACCACGGTTATAATAGGCAAGATAAAAATCATCACGAATGGAAATTGCTTCATTGAATTTTTGCATTGCCCCGGAATATTCTTCTTCGTGAAAGTAAGCAACCCCTTCGTTATATAACTTCTCAGCCTCCATAGCCTCTTCCTCACCTATTTGTATCGTATCTGTACCTTCCGGTTGACTATAAACCAGAAAAAATGGAAGCATAAAAATCTTAACTAATAATATAATATAAACCTTCATATGCACTAAATTAAAATAAGTAATTTGTTTATTCTGATATTTTTTTAGTATGATGTAAATTTTCTTAACATAATTTTAGCTAAAATGAAAATATATTCTTTATTATTGCAACTTATATTTCCACTATCACTATGATGCAAATATATTAAAAAATCATTTTGAAATATTTATGAGGGGAAAAGGATGCTTAAAATATTATAATTCAGCTTGTAAAAGTTTATGTATATGCCGTTAAATAAGGGATTCAGGCAAAATATTAGTTATTAACGTCATTATGTTAATAAGTTAATAATTTTTTAAATAAATATCTTTGTGATTTTGCAAAAACTTTTACCTGTTTGCCTTATTTTACTATATAATGTTTTTATTATTGGTTAAATTTTTAAGAATAACTTAACTATAAAATAAAATCAAATCATTAATTTTATTATTAAATTTAAAAAATGTAATGGTTTTATTCCAAAAAAAACTACGGCAGGAATATAAAAGGGGTTTTGCCGGCCTTGTATTTTCATACATTAAACATTTTGTTAAAGCTAATTCAAAGTATGGTATACATTCACCATTTGTATATAGATTGGTTACAGACTGTATTTTTAAAAAAATATCATCTGCAGAATTCGAGTTTATTGAAAATCACCGCAAGAGGCTCAGAGCTGATAAAAGCAAAATTCCGGTTAATGAATTTGGTGCGAAAAATAATGGCATTGCAGGAAAAAAAGATACAATATCCCGTATTGCCCGCAATTCCTTAAAAAGTTCTAAACAAGCTAAGTTACTTTATAAAGTTGCTGATTATTTTGAATGTAACAATATTTTGGAGCTGGGAACTAGCTTTGGCATTACAACCTCCTACTTATGCAAAGCCAGGCCAGATGCCCTGGTAAATTCAATAGAAGGTAACTCAAAAGTAGCCGGTATGGCTAATAATATTTTTGAATCACTGGAGCTTAAAAATATCAGGCTACACATCGGTGATATTGATAATTTATTAATTCCGGTACTTGAAAATATTGATGCTCCTGATTTAATTTTTTTGGATGCCAACCATACTAAAAATGCAACCATAAAATATTTTAATATTTTGATCGATTATATTGATGATAATTCATTGTTGATCATTGATGATATTTATTGGTCAAACGGAATGGAGAAAGCATGGAATGAGATATGTGACCATCACAAAGTATCAGTTACAGTGGATCTGTTTTATATGGGTTTGGTGTTTTTCAAAAAAGGATTAAGCAAAGAAAACTTTATTATACGATATTAATCTTTAGTATTAATTTAAATTATACACACAATACGACCTCCGGATACTCAATAATCTATATGCCTCCAAACCAAAAAAAAGCGTGCATTTATGTGTAATAAGATTAAACCAATAATTCTTTACCCCTCTGATTTGTAAATAATTTATCAAACAGGGCAGGGACTCTAAGCTTGTATTGAACGAAGTGAAATAACTCAAAGACCTGAATTCCTGTACGTTAATTTTTGTGTTTCTTTCCTGTTTTCGCGCATTGCAACACCCTAAAAATTTTTTAGCACCATTTCATATAGCTCTTTTTGGTGTTCATCCATGTTTAATAGTTTTGTTTTTTAAAAGGCCTTTAAACTTTTTTCTCATATATAAAACCAACCTATTATAATTGAAAATAAAAATCCCATACAACAATTGTTATTGTTGCTAAAAAATGCGGCAATAATCTGTAATTAAATCAATTAAGCAAAATCAAATTTTAATTTTA
>PUKZ01000084.1 GCA_003550725.1 Bacteroidales bacterium
ATAAAAAAGCAATCTTAATGTTTTGAATTTAGTATTTGAAAAATTGGAATTTATTTGTTATTTGTATTTTGTAATTTGTGTATTTTAAATTCATGATTAATTCATTTTAGAATTTTAGGTAGCAATAATTATATACTCATAGTTGATACTATTAATTTAATTTTTCGAAGTCTTCATATAAAAACTGGCGGATTAGTTCTGCATATACTTCAATACCTTTTTCCAGCATATTTACCGGCAATCTTTCATCTACGTTATGTATTGTTTCAATAAGTTCTAAATTCATATAAGTGGGGTGTATTCCGTAGGCAGGGATGTTTTTAGACCTGTAATAATTGTTATCATTGGAAGCGGGAAAAAGTATCGGTAATACTTTGGCATTATCATAGGTATGTTTAATAGCATTACTCATCACATAAAAATATTTGTTAACGCTGCTTGGTTTTGCTTTATCTCTTTTATTAATTATTTTTATTTCTATATTATCATTTGCCAGCCACTTTCGTATTTTTTTTAAAAAATCTTCAGCGGGAAATTCAGGCAGTAAGCAGCAGTCGAGGGTAGCTGTGACTTTTTGTGGTATCTGGTTGGGCGCTCCGGGTTCTGATTTGATTCCCGTAACGGTTACGGTATTACTTACAAGGGAGTATAATATCTCGTCTCTTTTCAGGAATGGTACGACTATAGGTTTGGATACCCTTATATTTCTGAGAGCCACTCCCATGGCGCCGGGTTGAACTTTTCCGAGTTCTTTAAACATTTCAGTTGTGGTATTAGAGAACCTTACATTTCTATTGTTGTTTTCCCATATAACATTGTCGAGGGCATCGATCATTTCCTGTATGGCGTAGCTGGGGGGTGGTACGGAGCCATGTCCCGATGTTTCCATGTTTAGTTCCAGTTTCAGCCAAAGCATGCGCCTTTCTGCAACAGACACGCCAAAAAGTTTTTGATCTGCTGTACCGGGCACCACATCCTGTAATCCTGCCCCTCCCTCTCCATATATTACAACAGGGTTTAGCCTGTCGAGGTAGTGCTCGGAAATAACTTTGGAGCCGGTAAAGCCGCCGGTTTCTTCACCCGAAACTGACAATAATGTTACATTATATGGAAAATCATGAGTTTTTGATTTATCTATAAATTGTTTCATGCCCAGCAGCTGCATTACCGCCATACTCTTGTTGTCTATCGAGCCTCTTCCCCAAAGAGTATCATTTACAATTTTTCCCGAAAACGGAGGATGCGTCCAAAGATGCGGCTCATCAGCCGGCACAACATCTATGTGATTGAGTAAAATAATATTTGGTTTTCCCATCTCCAAAGGATATAAGGAGGCGGCAAAATTGAAAGTATCTTTTGCATTAGTAAATATCTCAACGTTTAAACCCATATCCTTACAAACCCCGGCAAGAAATGTGCCTGCTTCTTTTTCATTTCCGGTAACTGACTCAATGCTGACATATTCACTTAAAAGCCCGGCAGGCGATGTTATCAAATCAAGATCGGCTAAAGGCGGCTGATCATCATTTTTATTGTTGTATTCGCCGTAAAGGCCCGGCAAGAAAAAAAGTAAAAAAAATGTGAAGAAAATATGTTTCTTAACTTGTTGTAACATAAAATTAGAAGTTTAGTTATCTGTTTTTAATTGTATTTGATTGATTTTATTTAGTTTAAATTTACAATAATTCATTATAGAATTTTATGTTTACTACAAATATTATAAAAAATCATTTGCATTTTACTTTAAAATTAACTTCTTTGATCAACAAATAAAACCTCAACTTGTTAAGTTCTTTATGAATTGCCTTTTCATTTTTTCTTTCATTACAAATGATTATTTATCTTTGCCGAATCTAAAATGTTTAATTATCTTGTATAATTGTTTTAAACAGGTTTGGATAAGGCAATTAATAATTGAAAGAGCAGGGGAGGGGTTCTGCTTTTTTGCTTGAAAATAATTAACCTTTATAAATATCTCTAAGATGCATTTATTGTAAAACGGAAAAAATTGAATATGGGTAATAAAAAGATATTTAATGTTCCTAATGCAATTAGTTTTTACCGCATACTTGCATTTCCCGTAATATTATATTTTGCTTTGACCGGAAAAGAGGTTTTGTTTGCTGTTTTTATTGTAATAAACCTGGTTTCTGATGTTGCAGACGGCCTTATTGCGCGTGCATTTAAAATGGAAACCGAATTTGGCGCACGCCTTGATTCTACTGCAGATAACTTTACTTATCTTTTGGCATTTATAGGTATATTTGTTTTTAAGCTTGATGATATATTACCTCATATAGTCAGTTTTATTGTTTTTATTGGTTTTTTGGTGCTGCAAATTTCCTTTTCACTCATTAAGTTTGGCCGTTTTTCCAGCTTTCACTTGTATTCTACAAAGATAGGGGGTTATATTCAGGGAGCCTTTTTTATAACACTTTTTACTTATGATTTTATTACCCCGTTTTATTATTTTATGATCACCTGGGGCATTTTATCCTGTATTGAACATATTATTATTCAAATCATAATACCTGAGATGCGGTCAAACCTAAAGGGGCTTTACTGGGTTCTTAAACAAAAAAGGGAAGAAAAAATTTTAAAAAGATAGAGGCATAATATTTTTGATATGATCTTCCACTCATTATTTGAATATAGTTATTTATGGCTTCCTTTAATAGGGTTTGTTATAGGATTTTCTGCTGCTGTTATAGGTGGGGGAGGCGGTTTCTTCTTTTTACCTGTCCTTATTTTGTTTTACCAGGTACCTGCACAGGTTGCAGTTGCAACATCTTTGGCTGCTACTATTCCGGTTTGTATGGCAGGAACATTTAGCCATTACCGCCAAAATAATATCAACAAACGTATTGGACTGATTTTTATAATTACCGGGGTTATAGGAGCACTTGTAGGTGCTTTTTTAACCAGTATTGTCAAGTCTGATCATCTTAAAATTGCATTTGGCATATATTGTGTTTTGCTTGCATCACAAATGATCATAAGTATTTTGAAAAACCGGGGTAAAATACAAAAAACACACGAAGATTTGTCAAAAAATTATAAGACATCAAGAGGCTCTTCGTATGGATTTTTAGCCGGTATTATCACGGGCACTTTTGGTACCAGTGGAACGGCACCGGTGCTTGCCGGATTATTTGCTCTCAAAATGCCTTTAAAAATAATTGCTGGCACATCTATTGTTGTGGTTACTGTAAATACCATTTCAGCACTAGGAGCTCATTTTTTGGTCGGGCGTATAGACCTTACACTGGTCTATTTTCTTACTATAGGTACAATTTTGGGAGCGCTTGCCGGCCCTAAAAAAATGGCTAAGGTTAAGCTGGAAAATGCCGAAGTTCCCGCCCGGTTTTGGTTTGCTATTATTATGATAGTCTTCGGTGTGATAATGATATTTTATTAATACCTTATTAATAATTTTAAATAAAAAATATGATCTGGACAATATACATTATAATACTTGTTTACTTTGCTTTGGGTAGTATTGGTTTTTATTTTATAAACAAAAAAAGGACTGCTCAACAGGCCCGAAAAAATATTGTCAAACTGGCAACATATTTTGTTATTGTTAATATAATATTTTTCAGCATTATTTTTGACCCGCGTATTTTTCGCATTTTGTGCCTGGTAATAATAATTGCCGGATGTTTTGAATTAATTAAATTATTTGTAAAGTCAAATTACAGGAAAAAATTATTTTTTTTGTTATTCCTGGCGGGCTTCGGAATATTTTCTTATGCTTTTTATTTTTTCGGCGGTATTGATAAGGAAGTTATTTTGTTTACCTTTATAATTATTTCTATATTTGACAGCTTTAGCCAGATATCAGGCCAGTTGTGGGGCAATAACAAATTGCTTTCGGATGTAAGCCCCAACAAAACAACTGAGGGTTTAACAGGAGGAGTTATAGTGACAATGGTAAGCAGCATTTTGCTACGTAATCTTGCGGATTTTTCGACGGTAAATGCATTATGGATGGCAGCCGGAATAATATTATTCGCCATTTTTGGCGATTTAATGGCTTCCTGGTATAAGCGGCAATATAACAAAAAAGATTTCAGCCGGTTGATCCCGGGCCATGGTGGATTTATTGACAGGTTCGACAGCTTGATAACCGCAGGCGCATGGGTAGCTTTGATTTCGCAAATTTGAATAAGTTTTGTTTGATGGATCAGATTATAGTGACTTTTATTTTTTTGATAGCATTATCTTTGCTATTGGTGATTACTGAGATGATCTACCGAAAATTGCGGTTGAGAGTAGAATTGACCCGCAAATTTGCCCACACAACGGCAACACTATCTACCCTCTCTTTTCCTTACTTGTTTGGTAGCCATTGGTATATATTTGCCCTGGTCGTGTTTTTCTGTGCTGTTTTGTATTTCAGTAAAAGGCAAACCCGGCTTAAATCCATCCACGATGTAAGGCGCAGCTCAGCAGGTAGTTATCTTTTACCTGTAGGCATTTATGTTACTTATGTTCTTGCCAACAGTGCGGGGAATGATTTTATGTTTATCCTTCCAATACTGGTTTTAGCTATAAGTGACCCTTTTGCAGGGCTTATGGGCATGTATGGCAGAAAAAGCAATTATAAAATTACAATATTTGGCAAAAAACTGGATAAAACACGCGACGGAACATTGGGGTTTTTAATCTCATGCTTCGTTATAAGTGTTGTTGCATTGTCGTTATACAGAATGGATTTAAATGTTGAAATAATTGGTTTGGCAGCCGGAATAGCCGTTTTTAGCTCATTTGTTGAGCTTGTAAGCGGTAAGGGCAGCGATAATGTGTCTGTTCCCGTAAGTGTTTTGATTATGTTGATAATCTTTTTGTAGTAAACCTTTTTTTAATCAAAATGTATTAATGTACATTTAATTTAATGAATTTAAGTATGGGTAATAAGATAGTGATCAACGGCGCTAATGGTTATGTAGCTTCTCATTTTATAAGCGAATTGTTAGGCTATGATTATGAAGTCGTAGGACTTGTCAGGGCAAATAATGAAAATGATCCCGTAGAACGAATGCAGCAAACGTTATCAGAGATCGGCCATAACAATAAGAATTGTTTGAAAAATCTTGAAGTGTTTAATTATTCATTGCTCGATAAAGATTTTGGAATGAAGGTTGATAATTTGAAGCAGGTTTTCGACAGGAAAGTAGATTTTTTCCATTTTGCTGCCAGTTTAAAATATTCAGAAAGAGATAAAGAAAAGATCTGCAAAACAAATATAACAGGAGTCGAAAATTCTATAAAAACATTTCAAAAATACGCCAAGCCGGGCTCACGATTCTTTTATGTCAGTACTGCCTATTCATGCGGAAAAATAAGTACTGTTTTCGAGGAAAAGTTTTATGATAATGCCGCTATTAGTGAGTTTAGAAATTATTACGAAAAATCAAAAAGAGAAGCCGAAAATGTCGTAAAGAAACATATATACGAAAACTCCCTTAATGCCTATGTTATCAGGCTTTCCCAGGTTGTTGGAGATAGTGAGTCAGGTGTTGTGAAAACCGATTACGGTATTTTTGATTTTGCAAAACGGGTTTATTATTTTGCAACCAAATATCCCGGGAAAACTATCAGAGTTCCCGTTAATCCCGATGCAACCCAAAATTTGATACCAATCGATAATGTTGTCGAGTACTTTATGAAGCTGGTTAATTTACAACAATTGCCGGTGGTAATTCATTTTGTAAGTAAATACTCAATAAAGAATGAATGTATCAAAAAAGCAATTTGTGATATCCTACCTGTTAACCTGGTTCAGGATATTTCAATTGAAAAAGAGGATTTAAATGAACTGGAAAGAATGGTTTTAGCAGGAATGGCATTTACCATCGAATATGCGAATACAAACCTGCAATTTGAAACAACAACGCTGGATGAAATTATTGCACCAAACAGGAAAGAAATTACTGAACATTCAGTATCTAAAATGATTGAATGGTTTCTTTCGGACATATCGAAAAAATAAATTATTTTTACATGATTCCGGATTTCTGCCTGCTAAAAATTTGTATATGGATATAGTTATTAAAGAAGTAACAAAAAAAAGTGAATTAAAAGAGTTTATAAAGTTTCCACATAAGCTTTATAAAAATAACAACTACTATGTTCCCCAGCTAATCAGGAAGGAGTTGCAAACATTGTCGAAAGAAAGTAACCAGGCTTTCCGGTATTGTGATGTTAAGCTATGGCTTGCTTATATTAATAATAAAATTGTTGGCAGAATTGCAGGTATTATTAATTACAGGTATATTGAAATAACCGGCAAACGTTGTGTTCGTTTCGGATGGTTCGATTTTATAGAAGATGAAAGAGTATTTAAAAGGCTTATTGAGACTGTCGAACAATGGGGGGCTCAAAATAATGCCGAATATATCCATGGTACATACGGATTGTCAGCATTTGATCCTTCCGGAATATTGATCCGGGGGTTTGACGAACTTCAAACAATCTTTGGAACCTATAATTACCCCTATTATTCAAAATTTCTAGAAAATCACGGATTCCAAAAAGAATGTGACTGGCTGGAGTATAATATCAAGGTACCGCCCGAAATACCCGAAAAATATATTAATACTGCAAATATCATTTCAAAACGTTATAACCTGAAGGGCGTTGAACTGAAAAATAAAAAAGACCTCCTGCAATATGTGAAAGGAATTTTTGACCTTCTGAATCGCGAATACAGTAAAATTTATGACTTTTTTGAAGTAACGGATGAAAAAATTGAGGAGCTTAAAAAAGAGTATATACCTTTGCTCAATCTTGACTATGTTTCAGTAGTGGTTAATTCTGAAAATAAGGTTGTTGGAGTCGGAATATGTATGCCATCCCTGGCTAAAACATTGCAAAAGCTTAAAGGACGGCTGTTTCCTTTTGGTATTTTCAAAATCATGTCTGCATTACGTAATAATGATACCCTTGATACCATGTTGATAGCGATAGATTCAGAATACAGGGGAAAAGGAGTGAATGCAATTATTTTTCGCGATATAGGCAAGTCAATAATTAAAAACGGGATTACCAATATTGAAACTAACCGCGAAATGGAAGGAAACACAGATATAAAAAATCTTTGGAATAAATTTGAATACAGGCATCATAAACGGGCAAGATGCTATATAAAAAAACTGCCATCCAAATGATTTGTTGATGTGTTGACTCTTAATAAGTGAACTGCGCGACACCCCTAACACCCCTAACACCCCTAACAATCCTAACACCCCTAACAATCCTAACAACCCTAACAACCCTAACAAATAATTAGTCCCAAATAATATACCTTACACCCTAATTCTTTTCGAATACATATAATTACAAGGCTTTGAGTTTCTTTTTTGCTTACTTTTGCCTATAATGCTATCCCCTAATCCGGCAAAAGGTGAAAAAGGGTATAAATTTAGCGTTAACCATCAATAAAAAACTTATTATCGAAATTTAAAGTATATTTTATATGAAGAAAATTACTCTATTACTTTTTTTGAGTATCATTAGCATTAAAATTGTTGTTGCAGACCTTGTTTTAATACCTACGGCGAGTTTTGAAGAATCTAAAAGCTTTATAGAAGATCCTTCGGTTATTGTTAATTTATACAGGGACGAGTTTGTTATTGCTACTGTTGAAGATGAGCCCGGCCATGATTATATAATTTTGGATAAAGAGCCATGGCAGGAAAATTATAGTTATTACCTTGCTTACATCAGCGAAGATGTTGACAAAAATGAATATATTTCACTGATTGACCATCAGGCGGATGTTTTACATAAAGGTGATTTCTTTATTATCCTGCGTACCGATGAAAAAGTCCATGGCCAGTTACCGCCTCCGCAAGGCGGAATGGCTAAGATTTTTGAACGGGAGGTTAGATTACCTGAACCTTTTAAGTTTGAGTCAAAAAGAATTATTGAACCCGATCCGGCGATCTTTGATCTTTTTGAGGAGGTTAACGGAGAATTTATCACTGACAGGGTTCAGCATCTTGAGGATTATGGCACGCGCGATGCTTATGCACCTGAGAGTGTTCTTGCCCAGGAGTGGATTGAAGATCAATTTTTAGACATGGGCCTCGAAGTGGAGGTTATGGATTTTTGGATGCCGGAAGGCGATGCAAGCGATAATGTTATCGCAACTTTACCCGGGAAAAAATATCCTGATGAGTTTGTTGTGCTGGGAGGCCATTATGATTCCATATGTACATGGCCATGGGGTTGTGACGAAGCCCCGGGTGCCGACGATAATGCATCAGGTACATCAGGGGTCATGGAGATTGCCCGCATACTCAGCCAGTATCAATTTGAGAGAAGCATTATCTTTTGCGCTTTTTCGGGCGAAGAATACGGGCTTTATGGAAGCGAGGCATATGCCAGCGAGAAAGCCAGCGAAGGAAAAAATATCCTGGGGGATTTTAATATGGATATGATAGGATACCTTGAACCCGGTCATACAAATATCATGACCTCACTTATTTATCCCGAATCAGCAGAAGAGCTCGCTGATTTTTATACTGAAGTTTGTGAAGTGTACCTGCCCGATTTTGATGTGGTGCCGGCCGATCTTATAGGTGGCGACAGCGACCATACCTCCTTCAATAATAATGGTTATATGGGTATTTTCCCTTTTGAAGATGTTGATAATTATAGCCCCTACATACATACACCCGACGACATAGTTGGTTTAAGTTATAATCACGAAGAGCAGGCAGTTATCTTTACACAAGCTGTGCTGGCATCTGTAGTAACAATGGCAAATTTTTATATCGTACCTGAAGGACTTGTTGCTATTCCGGGCGACGAAAAAGTTGATTTGAAATGGAATGAGATGGATGATATTGACAATTTTAAAATTTACAGAGACGGTTCGTTGATAGAAACTACCACAGATACTGCTTTCACAGATAAAAATGTTGAAAATCAAACCCGATACCAATATTACATAACAGCAATCTCATCAGACTCGGGCGAAGAAACCCCGTCTTCAGAAAAAGTTTATGCCAGGCCAATGCCACCTGTTGACTTTCCTTTGTTTATAGATTTTGAAAATGGAACCGATTATTGGGAATTGGATGAAAAATGGGGTATAACTTCCAAGGCTTATTATTCGCCCGATCATTCATTATCCGAAAGCCCCGAAGGTGACTATCAAAAAAACAGGCAGGATTATGCTGTCTTGTACCCGCTTGATCTTGAAGATTATACTGATGCCAAACTCTCCTTCTGGACAAAGTACGATATCGAGGATGATGCCGACTTTATGTATCTTGAAATTTCTGAAAATGGTGTTGACTGGACTGTAGTAGATGAATATACAGGCAATCAAAGCGAATGGGTGCAAAAAACATATGAGCTTACCGAATACGTTAATCAACCGCAGGTATTGATCCGTTTCCATTTCTATAGTGATCATAATAATACAAAAGAGGGTATGTATATTGATGATTTTAAAGTTACCGTTGAAGGCGGATATGAAGATCATTACATTGATATACCGGCAGGCTGGAGCGGTATATCAAGCAACCTGATACCCGCCGAACCGAAAATAGAAGACCTGTTGAATGATATTGCTGATGACCTGGTTATACTTTACGACATGTCAGGTAAATATTGGCCGGAGGAAAATATTAACACCATAGAAAACTGGGATTCGTATTCAGGTTACACAATAAAAACCGAAGATGATGTTACCCTTATTATTGAAGGTAATTATTTGGAAGACCGAAACCTTGAGATATCGGAAGGATGGAACCTAATACCGGTTTTAAGCAATTCAACAGTAAATTATAATGAATTATTTGAAGGCGTCGAAGAAAAAATCGTTATTGTAAAAGAAGTTGCCGGCCGTGAGGTTTACTGGCCTTCTGAAGATATTAATAAACTTGACGAATTGGTTCCGGGCAGGGCATATATGCTGAAAAGTAACGATAATTTCACATTAACATTTCCCGATAGCCGTGCCGGCAAAATAAATACAGAACCGGTACCGCTTAGAAATAAACCCTGGCAGTTGACAAATCCGACACCCGGTTCTCATGTTATTTCAGTGCCTTTTGATGTTTTAAAAGATTTTGAAACAGGCGATTTTATTGGTGTTTTTACCGAAGATAACCAGTGTGGCGGCTATTTGAAAATAAAGGATAATAGCATAGACCAAGCTTTAGTAGCGTTTCCTAATGACACATTAACTGATCAAACCGACGGTTTTATAAATGATGAAGAATTTAACTTCAAACTTTATAAAAATTCAACAGGCGAAGAAATTGAACTTATTGCCGGTTTTGATAACAGCTATTTGAATTACGACTCATTTAGCTATAATGGATTTTCGAAACTAACCTCTTTGGAGCCCAAGGATTATACCGGTATTACTGAGCATGATGCTTATAGTGCAGTTTACCCAAATCCTGCAAGAAATAAGCTAAATATTACCGTTAAAAATGATCTGAATACTGAGGTAGTTATTGTCAATACAGAAGGCAGGAAATTTGTCAATACTTCATTCGAAGGGATGAAAACAATTGATGTTTCAGGTTTTCCGGGTGGTGTTTACTTTATACAAATTAAAGGAAACAATTTCTTAGAGGTTCATAAAGTAATTATAAATTAAAACCCTGGTCAATAGTAAGCCCTTTAAACTTTTTTCCTGTTTTCCTCATTGGGACACCAAAAACTTTTTTAGCACCATTTCATATAGCTCTTTCTGGTGTTCATCCATGTTTAATAGTTATGTTTTTTAAAAAACCTTTTAAACTTTTTTCTCATA
>PUKZ01000191.1 GCA_003550725.1 Bacteroidales bacterium
ATTAAAATTTGATTTTGCTTAATTGATTTAATTACAGATTATTGCCGCATTTTTTAGCAACAATAACAATTGTTGTATGGGATTTTTATTTTCAATTATAATAGGTTGGTTTTATATGAGTGAAAATGGTTATGCTAATACTTTTATAATCGATTTATAGATTCTGTTTAATTAGTGCTGTATTGATTTTTATGGTATTTGTTTTTTCATGGCAGCTTCTATTTCATCGGCAGATTTTGGGATGTGTTCAGATAAATCTATGTTTCCTGATTCAGTTATCAGTATATTGTCTTCTATTCTTACCCCAATTCCGGCGTATTTTTCATAGACAGGGCGTACTTTTTCGGCAAATTCATTCAGTTCGCAAGGATCTGCTATATCACCAAAAAGTTCGTGAAGATAATCCAGTCTGTTTTCCTGAAGGTATATTCCCGGTTCCATTGTAAGCACCATTCCTGGTTTTAATTTTCTACCCCTTATTTCGGGTGTGAGTATATGTTCATCTCTTTTTTCGGGGTCAAATCCATATTCACCTACATCATGTACATTAAGTCCTATATAATGGTTTACCCTGTGTTGAATATAGAAGCGTTTTTGCCACCAAACAGTGGTGTCGGGTATTAGTCCCATTTCGTGGAGTCCTTCAACAAGTATTCTGTTTGCTTCATGGTTACAGTCAAGCATTTTATAACCCGGTTTCATTTTTTTCTTTCCTGCTTCGTTAGCTTTATAAACCAGGTCATAAATTTTTCTTTGTTCTGGTGTGTAGCTTCCATTTACCGGGTATGTTCGGGTAATATCGGCGGTATATCCTCCCAGGCTTGCTGCTCCTATGTCAACCAATATCAGTTCATTATCCTGAATAATTCTGTCATTGCGTGTATGGTGTAAAATAGTTGCATTGGGTCCGGAGCCCACTATAGGTGGAAAGCCCGGGCTTAGCCCGTTTTTTCTGAAGATATATTCTATTTCTGCCTGCACTTCATATTCTTTTTGACCCGGTGCCATAGTTTGCATAATCCATGAATGTGCTTTGCCTGTTACTTTAACAGCTTGTTTTAACTGATTTATTTCCCATTCGTCTTTAATTACCCGGCTTTTATGAATAAGGCTGTCAATATTTCGTTGCTCTATGTTTAGTTCTTTTTTGTTAATTATTTCCTCAACAATATCAGATATCATTTTATCGCGGCTGTGCATATAGACCCTTGTTTGGTTACTTATGAGTTGTTTGGCTATTTCCTTAAAATCATTCAGAAGATAAGCGGTGTCAGCTTTGAAAATTTCCATTGCTCCTGCTTTTCCGTGTCGTTCTCCTGTCCACATAGCATCTGCAGGGTTGCGCGGTGTAACAAACATTTTAAACTCTTTGTTATTTCCGGGATTAATCAGGGCAATACCCTGAGGCTCATTAAAACCGGTAATATAATAAAAATCATCTCCGGCCTCTGCCGATATTATGAGCAAATCTTTTTCCAGTAAATGGGCTATTATCCTTTGGCGGCGATTAGCATAAGAGCCAGGATCATATTCAGGACTTTTGTGTTCATGTATAAATGACTCAGGCAATTCACCGGGTGAAAGGCAGGGACGGCGAAACCTGTCGATAATCAAAAATATTAATAATCCGGCTATTATTACAATAATTATTGTGATCGGTTGTTTTTTCATTTTTTGGTCTTAATTTAATTTTTTCCGGTAATATATCTAAATGAGTTTTTTACTAAGTTATACCGGCAATATTTTTAATATACCGGTTATATGTTAAAAAAAAGCCGGGAGTTTTGACCATATAAAGCCTATGTTTTTATCTACTTTTTTATTACTCCATGTAGATTAACATGATCCCAAACGCCTATTGAATCACCCTGGTAGAAAAATACAATACCATCTATCCATGATCCCTCGTAATTTCTTTGTAAAATATTTTCTTTTAGCATGATGGTAGTATTTTGACCTCCATGTGATCCTTGAAAAAAGTCATACCAGCTTTGATAGGAGGGAAGAGACCCGGGGCCTTCATAATCAGAATCTTCAACAAGATTTATGTCTGCAATTATTCCAATAGAATCATTTGAATATATGTTTGATACATTAATTTCCAAATCATTAAAATAACTCTTTGACAATGTATCTGTGATAGAAGAAATTTTTTCAGCTGTTGTTTTGTTTTTGTTTATAGCTATTAATTTGTCTTTATGTGGCTTTAATTTGTAGGCATTTATTTCTTTAATAAAAGTGTCTTTACCAATGTAGATTGGGAACATTTCTTCTTTAACGATGTCAATATCATCATCTTTCTTTTTATCCTTACACCCTATAAAAACAAGAGTTAAAATTGTTATTAATATTTGAAAATTTATTTTGTTCATTTTGTATAAAATGCATTTAAAGTTATTATTTCAATAAAGCATATTTGTTAATATTGGATTTATTAGTTATTAGATCCGCACCTGCGGGAGAACCCTCATGTTTTCTACATATTCTTTTTGAACCTTTGGTTAAATAGGGTTTTATTTTTGTATTTTTGTCCTCTTTATTTTTTGATTTACAAATATAGTAAATTGAAAGTAAATTTTCTGCATGTAACTATAACGTACTAATTAGCTGTAGTTTTATTTGAAAATTTTAAGCAGATATCATTTATTATAAATATTGTTAAAATTAATTGAGATTGATAACTTTAATTTTTATTGTTTGTTAAGTAAGTGACAAAACTATTTTTCTAAAATAATTTATTTATTAGATATGAAGATTTATTTTAATACAGGTATAAAAGTTTTATTTTTTATATTCTTTATTTTTTTTATAGTAACTTCGTGTGGTTTGCTTACCGGATTTCCTGTAAATACTGAGTCGGCCAGTGAAGTTAGGGCAGGTGATTCTGCTCAGACAAACATGCAATATGTTGAGAGGTTAAATCAAGACGGATGGCCTGCGGAAAAACTTAATACTGCTAAAAATGCAGATTATCTGACAGATATTGAAAAGAATATGGTATTGGCCCATAACCTTATAAGATACAATCCTGAAAGGTATGCGGATCTTTATGTAACTGAATACATTGAATACTATCAAGGCAGAGAATTTCATTATCCGGGTCATGATGTTATTATGATGACTCGTGAAGGTGTTTCGCCTGCGCGGGAGTTATATAGGGAGTTGAGCAGGACAGAGCCTTTACCTTTGTTATATCCTTCAGAGAAATTATCGGCTGCTGCCCGGAGTCATGCTGAATACCAGGGTCAAACAGGAGAGACCGGGCATGATGGTCAGGGTGGTATGCTTGCCAGAATTGAAAGAGAGGGTGAATGGGAGAATACCATAGGAGAAAATATTGCATATGGTAATTGGTCGGCTCATGATGCAATTATGGGTCTTATGATAGATGACGGAGTGCCTGACAGGGGTCACAGGATAAATATACTTGAAGAAGATTTCAGGGTAATAGGCGTTGCTCATGATTTTCACCCGCAATTTGAGGGCGGGGTTTATGTTATTAATTATGCCGGCGGATTTGAGGATGTTAAACCTGATTTATAAACTGTTGCCATTAAAGTTAGCCGGATGTTATGCTTTCGATTAACAAAAACATCATTTATCGAAGTAGTATCAATCTATAACAGGCTTATCTATTAAAATCAACCCATTCTTTGTTAATAACGTTTTTATTTACCTGGATTTCAGCGATTTGAGTTGTTCTTCAATAACCCTTATTTTCGAGGTGGTATCAGATTGCTTTTTACGTTCATGTTGCACTACATTGGCAGGTGCATTATTAACAAATTTTTCATTAGAGAGCTTTTTTTCAACGGTTTTAAGGAAGTTTTTATAATAGTTCAGGTCATCTTCAAGGCTTTTTATTTCTTTTTCTTTGTCAATTTGTTGTTCGACGGGTATATAAAACTCGGTGGTTTTGATAATGAATGACAAAGCTCCTGTGGGTTTTTCCTGTGTATATTCTATTTCGTTTAAGTTGCATAGCTTTTTTACTATTTCGTCGAAAGTAATGTCGGGAGATTCTTCGAAGTTTTTTCTGATAAGCAGTTTTAGTTCTTGTTTGTTTGGGATGTTTTTTTCCTGTCTCAGGTTACGGATGTTTATTACCACTTCTTTAGCTGATTCAAACCGGTTAATTATTTTTTGATCAAAATCTTTTGATTTTGGCATTGGAGCAATCATTATGCTTTCCGGGGTATTTTCCCTTTCTATGTGTTGATATATTTCTTCGGTTATAAATGGCATGAAGGGGTGAAGCATACGTAATAGTTTATCAAAAAACTCTATTGTTGTTTTGTATGTTTTAGTGTCAATAGCTTTTTGATAAGGTGGTTTAACAATTTCGAGGTACCATGAACAAAAATCATCCCATATAAGGCTGTAAATAGTTTTAAGAGCATCAGCCAAGCGGTATTTTTCAAAATGGCTTTCTGTTTCTTTTAGTGAGCGGTACATATTTTCATTGAACCATTCAATTGCCGAATTTGCGGTTTCGGGTTGTTCTATATTTTCATTTACTTCCCATCCTTGTGTTAGCCTGAAGGCATTCCATATTTTATTACAAAAGTTTCTTCCTTGTTCACATAGAGCTTCATCAAACAACAGGTCGTTACCTGCAGGTGATGAAAATAACATACCCATTCTTACGCCATCGGAGCCATATTGATTTATTAGCCTGATTGGGTCGGGCGAATTACCCATAGACTTTGACATTTTTTGTCCTTGTTTGTCTCTTACTATACCATGTAGATATACATTTTCAAATGGTATTTCATTTCTGAATTCCAGTCCTGCCATAATCATTCTGGCTACCCAAAAGAACAATATTTCGGGTGCTGTAACCAGGTCTTTGGTAGGGTAGTAGTAGTTTATTTCCGGGTTTTCGGGGTTACGTATGCCGTCAAAGACCGAAAGTGGCCATAGCCATGAAGAGAACCATGTGTCAACTACGTCTTCGTCTTGCTTCAGGTCGTTCATAGACAGTTCCTGATTATATTTTTCTTTGGCAAGTTTCAGGGCTTCTTCCTGGTTATTAGCTACTACTAAGTTTCCATCCGGCAGATACCATGCAGGTATGCGTTGCCCCCACCATAATTGCCGGCTGATACACCAGTTGTGCACATTTTCCATCCAGTGTTTGTAGGTGTTTTTGAACTTAGCAGGATAGAAACTTATAGTGTCGTTCATAACTACATCCAGGGCAGGTTTAGCCAGTTCTTCCATTTTCAGAAACCATTGGAGTGAAAGTTTAGGTTCAATAGCAACATCAGTTCTTTCGGAGTAACCAATTTTATTTATAATATCTTCGGTTTTTTCAAGCTGGTTTTTTTCTTTCAGTGCTTTAGTCACTTTTTTTCTGGCTTCAAATCGATCTTCTCCTATAAACATTTCGGCTTTTTCGTTTAGTGTACCATTATCGTTAAAAATATCGATAGCAGATATATTGTGTTTTATGCCGATATTATAGTCATTGATATCATGGGCCGGTGTAATTTTTAATGCACCCGAGCCATATTCGCGGTCAACATATTCGTCGCAGATAAAGGGTATAGGTCTGTTTATTAGTGGTACCAGTGCTTTTTTCCCTTTCAGGTGTTTGTAGCGGTCATCGTCTGGGTGAACGCATATTGCAGTATCTCCTAAAATGGTTTCGGGCCTTGTAGTTGCTATTGTTATGTATTCATCAGGCTCATCTTCTATTTGGTATTTAATGTAGTAAAGTTTTGAGTTTTCTTCTTTGTAAACAACTTCCTCGTCTGACAAGGCTGTGAGAGCAAGTGGGTCCCAGTTTATCATTCTAACCCCCCTGTATATTAATCCTTTATTATAAAGGTCAACAAAAACCTTTATAACCGATTCCGACATGTCTTCATCCATGGTAAACTTGGTTCTTTTCCAGTCGCAGGAGGCGCCCAGCATTTTGAGTTGCTCAAGTATTATATCACCATGCTTTTCTTTCCATTCCCAGGCATGCTTTAGAAAATCCTCACGTGAAATTTTGTCTTTATCTATTCCTTCTGCTTTTAGCTTAGCTACTACTTTAGCTTCAGTGGCTATAGATGCATGGTCAGTGCCCGGCAGCCAGCAAGCATTGTATCCGCGCATACGAGCACGCCTTATAATAACATCCTGAATAGTATTGTTGAGCATGTGGCCCATGTGCAACACACCCGTAACGTTTGGAGGTGGTATAACAATGGCATATGGTTCTCTTTCATCAGGAACCGACGAAAAGTAATCATTTTTAATCCAGTACGAATACCATTTCTTTTCTGTTTTGCCGGGTGAATAGTGCTTGGGTAAATCTTTCATGAATATGTTAATGTTGAAAAATAAACTTTAACTTTAAATTAAAAATTTGCACAAAATTAAAATTTATATGCTATTGGAAAAAATTATTTTACTTGTTAATTCTCTTCCAAGCAGTATGCTAAGTCTTTGGAAAAGAGAAAGGTTTTCTAAGAGATACTAGACTAATAGCTCAAAGTTGATGGTTCAAAGCTGAAATGTTAAAATAATGTGCCCTTGTAAACTCAAGCCTCAAACTCTGCTTTTTCACTTATGTTTATATGCAAAGATCATTTGCTTCTTTAATAATAAGATCTTTCTTTTTGTCTGTCATTGAAAATTGATCAAGCATGTTAGGTTTTTGTATTAACTGGCGGCAAATTACTACTCCATTTTCAAGAAGATATTCTTTTTGTTTTTTTGTAAGTTGTGTAAGAACGGTAATAGGAAAGATATTATGTTTTTCAATCAGGTATTTCAGGCTGTTTTTTTTAGGAAAGTCCCAACTAACCATTGTTAAACCTGCACAGATCCCGTAATCAATTGCGTCGGTGGTGAAACGGGTGTTTGTTACTACCCATCCCTGGAATTCAAAATTTTCGAATTTGCTGAGTTGCTCTCTTTTTTTTACTATGTCATTAACGCGTGAGTGAATATATAAAGGTACCTGAACACTGCAATATTTACCCTGGCTATTATAAAATTTACATTCTATTAAACATTGAGTGTCTTTGTTTGTGGCTATGACATCAACTTCATGAGTTATACAATGCCCCTGTATTGTTTTACCTATTTTTATATTATATCCCTGGCAGGCTAAAACCTGTGCTACGAAATGTTCAAATGGATATCCTGTTGGTTCAAGCTGCATGATCGCTTTTTTTAAGCTGTATCTTGCAGCCATAGAATGCTGTTCTTTACGTAAAAGTTCAAAAGCCTTTTTATAAATCTTTCTTGTGCTTATACCATCATATAACAACTCAAGAATATCATCTTTTATTGAGTCAATTATGTAATCCTTAGCACCGGCACGCCTGAGAGAATTTTCAAATTTATCGTGAGAGAAAATTTCTTCTTCCCCAGATGCTTTAACTATTTTAAAACCTTTATCCATAATTTTACAAGTTGTTGAAAGCTTAAAGATATGAAATTAAATTTTTATGTAATAAGTTGCATGACATAATTACCAGAAATTTAAAGTAAAATCAGTTAAAAGAAACATATAAGGTGGTATAAAAATGCTTAAAGCCAATAATATGTAAGTATTAAACATTTTTATAAGTGTTTAACAAATTTTTAGATACCGGTTTTTGCTTTTGCGACTAAATAATATTATATTTATACAATAAACAATTTTGGCTCTGCTAAAACCCAGAATAAAAGAATTATTTATAATATTATTTAACAAATTTTTTTTAATTATGGAAAATCAAAATTTAAACAGGCTTGAAAGCTTAGTAAGAAGAAATAAGAATATTGCTGTTGTAGTAGCTGTCATTTTATTACTTTCAATAATTGGCAATATTATTTTTATGGTTCGAAACAGTAATTTGGGAGATAAGAATAAGGAGTTAATGGCCGAGAAAGACAACTTAATAGTTGAGAAGGAGCAGGTTTCAGAGGAGAGAGCGGAGCTGCAGGATTCTTTGAATATTATGATTCAAAGGCATGAAGATCTTGAGCAAAAAGCCGTGGATTTGGAGGAAGAGGTTCAGGCAAAAGATTCACGGATTGTTTATTTAAGGAGGGAAGCAGAAAATAAGGAGGAGCTTCGAAAGGAGTTGGATGATTACAAAGAGGTGAAAGATAAATTTGAGAAAGTTAAACAAGAGCGGGATAAGCTTTCGGGAGAAATCAGGGAAATCGAGCGAAAGTTGGAAGAGTTGCAAAACGAATATAATTTGCTTGTTGATAAAAAGCAAGAGGCTATGGAGCTGAATGCATATCACATTTTTGTCAGGCACAAACAATATCGTTTAATTTGCTCTGATCGTTACGTAGAGCGTGCCCGCAGAGTGGATAATACATATATTGATTTTGAAATTGACGGCAGTGTTTTTACAGAAGGTGGCAAGCGTAGTGTGCATTTAGTTATACTTGATCCACAAGATAATGTGATGTATTCGGAGGGGGAAACTTTCAAAAAAGATGATGGTACTCAGAAAGAGTTTACTTCTATGCGGGAAGTTAATTATACCGGCGATCCTTTACTTCTCGATTTTGCGGTTGAGCACCCGAAAAGGCTTGACGACGGCAATTATACCGTTGAAGTTTATATAGACGGACGTTATGCACGTAGTAAAGGATTCAGCTTGGAGTAATTAAGTGAAAATTCTCAAATTAGCTTAAAAATTTTCCATAAATAAAATTGAGTTCATTTTAAATTTTGGCGCTAATTTGAGGATTTTTTATAGTATAACTTAAGAAAACAAATGCTAAACAATTGATATATTGTTTATTAACAGAATTAGCAGGTGTTTTTTTATTGGTTGCTGTCAGGTATTATGCCTTTGTACTGCAGGTGTCTTAGCACCCAATGTAGTTCATTATATGAGACATCATCACCCAGAACATCTTTGGCCGGTCCGAGTCTGTGATCGCCATCAACACTATCGAAATATTCAGTAATAAGTTCAATTTTGTGTGAATCCATCAGCTTTTCTACCGGTAAATCACCTGTACCAACAAAATAAGATAAATGGCCGGATATAGTATTTGTTGTTAATCTTCTCTCTGCTGCTATTTCAGCAATTGAGAAACCTGATTTGAAAAGTTGATAAGTTATTTGTTTTGATGATAGCTGTGATTTATCGTTAGACTTCTGTGATTTGGCTTTTTCGGTTTTTACAGGTTCTCTGTTTGGTTGCAAGTTTTTATTATAGCAATAATTTTCTACCATATTAATAATTTCTTCACCAAATTGCTCGACTTTCTTTTTGCCCACACCATTTACGTTCAGCAATGCTTCTTTTGATCCCGGCAGTTCGTTGGTGATGGCTATCATAGTTTTCCTGGGCAATATCATGAAAATGGGTTTATCCAGCTTTTCGGCTTTTTTATCACGCCATTTTTTGAGTGTTTCAAATAAATCGGGATGATTTGAAGTATTACTTACAGCAGTTTTTTGTGTGGATGATTTTTTTGGCTTTTTTACTTCTTTAATAGACTCTTTGGCTCTTATTTCCAAATATTTATTTGAAGTAAATCCTTCTTTACAGTTCTCAAGGCATGATGTTTTTACATGTGCAGACTTTTTAAGGTTTTCCAGGGCATCAGCCAATGATTTTTGCACTTTTTTGTTGTCGCTTTCGATAGCCGTTTTGTTTATGGTCTCAACAACTATTGATTTTAACCTGGGAATAAAATAATTACAGGCTTTTTTAATTCTTTCCTGCAGGAGTTGGTTATTTTCTGCTTCATTGTATTGCATTACATGCCGGTTTATCTCATTTGAAAAATTATTGCCAATAAGTGCTATTTCTTTATCAAATTTTTCATCCATTTGCCTAAAATTGTTTATTAACCCTTTGTCAATGGAGGCTTGATTTTCTTTTAGCAACTTTATAAGATATCTTAGTTGTTTATGAATAATTGAAAAATCAAATAATTCATCAATAAGTTCATGTTGATATTTTATTTTGGCGTTTTTGAGGTCTTTTTTTCCGGGCAGGTTTTGTTGAATGTCGTTTGTGAATTTTGTAATTACTTTATCTTCTTTAAGTGATTTAGGTGATATGGGGGAGTTAAGCACCAATCCTTCAAGGGTTTTACATCTGCTAAGTGCAACATATACCTGTCCATGAGCAAAAGCAGCTTCGGCATCTATTATTGTTTTTTCAAAGGTCAGGCCCTGGCTTTTGTGAATAGTTATTGCCCATGCAAGTTTTAAAGGATATTGTGTGAATGTGCCTATAACTGTTTCTTTTATTGCTTTTGTATTATCATCGATTGTGTACCTGGTGTTTTCCCAGGTCAGTGGTGTAACATCAATTGATGTGTTGTCATCTTTACATTTCACATAAATTATATCTTTATCTATATGTTCGATATAGCCTATTTTACCGTTATAGAAAAGCTTTTCGGGTGATGTGTCGTTTTTGATGAACATAACTTGAGCACCTTCTTTAAGGTGAAGCTCATGTTCGGTAGGGTAGGAGTTTTCAGGAAAATCACCTTCTATGCGGGCTATAAATTTTTTTATTTCATTATTAAGAGAGTCAAGGCGTTTTTGATTTATTTTGTTTGCCTGGTAATTATGTGTTGTGAGGGTAATATAACCTTCCCGGTTATTATGCGAAAAGCCGGGTATATATCTTTTGTTCAAAGCTTTTAGTGTATCATTATCCAAAATGTTATCACGTATTTTACCCAGCAGTTTAATAAAATCATCATCACTTTGCCTGTAAATATATTTTAGTTCAATACTTATATATTCGGTTTTTTGCAGGGCATTACTGCCAAAGAAAAAAGGTGTTGTATAATAGTTTTTAAGCAGGCTCCATTCATTTTCTTTAACAACGGGTGCCAGTTGATGTAGGTCGCCAATCATTAGCAATTGCACTCCTCCAAAAGGCTTATAGCGATTCTTATAGCGCCTGAGTACATTATCAATGCTGTCGAGCAGATCGGCACGTACCATACTTATTTCGTCAATTATTAATAGATCAAGGCTTCTTATTATATTTATTTTTGTTTTGTTGAATTTTTGTAAACGCGTATCCCGGTTACTGCTTTTGTTTAATATTGCATGATTGTCAGCTTCATCGCCTGCAGGAATTTGCGGGCCAAAAGGAAGCTGGAAGAATGAGTGTATGGTTACTCCTCCTGCATTGATAGCTGCTACACCTGTGGGTGCAACAATTATGGATCTCTTGGAAGAGGCTTTTTTAATGCTTTGCAGAAAAGTGGTTTTTCCGGTACCGGCTTTACCTGTCAGGAAAATATTTTTACCTGTGTTTTCTGTAAATTCATAAGCCAGCTTTAGCTGTTTGTTTGTATTAAAGTCCATAAGGCTTTGAACATTTTGATTTTCTAATTCCTTCCCAGGAATTTAAAACCTTTTCCTATAATACTAAGATCATTTTCAATTTTATAATCTCTTGCATAGAGAGTATCAAGATTTTCACATGTTTTGCTGTTGAGGGTTTTATGCGAAAATATGTCAGAGGGAAATAACACGGGATTTTTTAGTTTAGGTAGCGAATTTGAATGATTTGGATGATAGCCTACCCATGTTTTTCGGTTAAATATTACTGAAAAGATGTTTTTTACCAGGCCCCATTTATTATTTACAAAAAATATATTTACAGGCAAAGAAATAAGAAGCAACCCTGCAATAAGCAAATCGAAAAGCCTTTTATTTCTCCTGTTATAAGGCTTGTTAATACCATTGATATTGATGGTAAAAAGGTCACCGAAAGTGTCAATAGAGTTGCTTCCTATTATAAAAGAGCTGTCAGGAGGTGCAATTTTAAAGTTGACCTGGTGTTTTTTCAAAGTCAGCATAAGGTCCATTATTTTCTGTGAAGACATGATGCTTGCACAAAAAATTATATCGTCTATTTTATAAATTTCAATAATTTCATTTATCTGGTTAATATTTCCAATATAACCATCTTCAAATTTTCTGTCAGAAATTCCCATTAAACCAATAAAACTGCAGTTACCTGATTGGCGTGCGAGTGTGGTTATTCTTTTTGCTTCTTCTCCTTCACCTACAATTAAAACACGTTTAGGCTTTTCCTGGCCTATATGCAGGTTTTTATGTTTGAAAAGATGAATAATTGTTCTTGTAGCCAGCATTGAAATTAATGCCCAAAGGCTTCCAAGAAGAATTAATGCACGTGAAAATCTCAGGGATGTTGGTAACAGGGCGTATATTACCAGTATAATTATTGTTCCGACCCCTATTCCTCGTACGATACGAAAGAATTTAACAGGTTTGTCGTATCCCCCGTTAAAATATACTGATAATAACCATATTAGTATATATGCCGGCACAATGTATAAGAGGTATTCTATTGGGTAATAATCGCCTTCAGAAAGAAAAACCTGTTGTTCCCAATAACTTTTAATGAAGACAAACCCTAAAAAGATGATTATTATATCTAATAGAGGGTATAATGCTTTTTTAAATAATTTGTCTAAAATAGATATACTTGCCCTGAACCAAATAGCAAAGTTGATAATAGATGTGAATAACTTTACATTTTTTTTTGAAAAATGTTTTCGGGCAAAAATTATCATTGCTTTGTAAAAAACCCTGACATAATTGATGCTGTTTTTTTTTGTACTTTCTCCTTTGTAATGTATTATGCGTGTTTCGGGGTAGTAATAGTTTTTATATCCTGCTTTTATAATACGCCATGAAAGGTCGATGTCTTCTCCATACATAAAAAAGTCTTCATCGAGATAACCTATATTATCGAGTACTTTTTTACGCAACAACATGAAGGCGCCTGATAATACTTCAACTTGATGGGTTTTGTTATTATCAAGGTATCCCAGGTGATATTTTCCAAAGATTTTTGATTTTGGGAATAATGCAGATAGTCCGAATATTTTCGGAAATGCTACTTTTGGGGTTGGAAAGCTGCGTTTTGATTCTGGTAAAAACCTGCCATTGCCATCAAGCATTTTAACACCAAGTCCGCCGGCGTCATGATGATCATCCATAAATTGAACCACCTTTGGCAGTGTGTCGTCTTCAACCACGGTATCAGGATTAAGCAGCAATACATACTCGCCTGCTGCTATATTTATGCCTTGGTTGTTAGCTGTTGAAAACCCCTTATTTTCATTGTTAGCAATTAGTTTGACCTGTTTGAATTTTTCCCTGATCATTTCTACCGAGCTATCCACCGAGTTATTGTCAACAACAATAACCTCCATGTCCAGGTCTTTGCCCGAGTTAAAAACTGATTTCAGGCATTGTTCAAGGAAGAACTTTACATTATAGTTTACTATGATAATTGAAAGCTTCATTCAGATTTATTATTTAGATAATGCGTTTTCATAGAGGGTGCGATTTAAAATCGAACGACCCAGAGTTATTTCATCAGCATATTCCAGCTCATCTCCAATGGCTATTCCGCGTGCTATTGTGGTAACCTTTATGTCGGGAGAATTAATTTTTTTGAATATGTAGTAATTGGTGGTATCACCTTCCATAGTGGTGCTGAGAGCCAGAACTACCTCTTTTACTTTCTCTTCCTTTACCCTGTTAATAAGGCTTTCAATATTAAGGTCATTTGGCCCTATTCCATCAATTGGTGATATAATTCCTCCCAGAACATGATATAAACCTTTAAACCTTCCTGTATTTTCAATAGCTATTATATCGCGAATATTTTCCACAATACATACTATTGAAGGGTCTCTCGAGGGGGTGCTGCAAATATGACAAAGATGTTTGTCTGATATATTATAACATTTTTGGCAGTAAATTACTTCGTTTCTCAGTTTTATAACAGAGTCGCCAAAAAGCTCTACATCTTCTTTTGGCTGTTTTAGCAAATACAATACAAGCCGAAGAGCAGTCTTTCGACCTATTCCTGGTAGGCTGGCAAATGCATCAACAGCATTTTGCAAAAGTTTTGATGAATGTTGTTCCAAGGTTGTTTTTTTGTTTTCAAATTTAATAATAAAAACTGCAGTTGCGAAGTGTTTTGATTAAAGTTTCATATTTTTGCAATTTTAAATTGTTTAGCAATATCTTAAGGTTGATTTTTATTATTGTAAAAAATTCTTAGATGCATCCTATACTTATACTGTCTTGTTTTATCATATATACTATTTTGATATTTGTCATTTCGCGTATTACTTCGCGTAAATCCAATAACGAAACATATTTTTTGGGCAATCGTGCATCACCCTGGTATGTTGTGGCTTATGGTATGATTGGAGCTACGTTATCAGGTGTTACTTTTATGTCGGTTCCCGGTTTGGTTGGTGATGAGAATTTTTCGTATATGGTGCTTGTATTGGGGTATGTGCTGGGTTATGTTGTAATTGCTTTTATTTTGCTTCCTTTGTATTATAAGTTAAATCTTACTTCAATATACACATATCTTAACAAGCGTTTTGGAATGAGTTCATATAAGACCGGTTCACTTTATTTTATTTTGAGCCGGCTTGTGGGTTCTTCTTTCCGCATGTTTCTTGTGGTTTATGTATTGCAGTTATTTGTCTTTGATCAATGGGGTGTGCCTTTTTGGGCTACTGTGGGTGTTTTTATTGTTCTGATACTGCTTTATACCTATAAAGGCGGAATCAAGACCATTGTATGGACAGATACATTACAAACCACTTTTATGCTTGCTGCTGTTATAATAACAATAATTTTGATAAGCAGCCAGATGGGTAAAGGCATTCCTGAGCTTGTCGGGACTATTAAATCCGAGGGATATACAAAGATGTTTGTTACAGATATTCGTGATCCTCGCTTTTTTTTGAAGCAGTTTTTTGCCGGCATGTTTATAACCATTACTATGACCGGTCTTGATCAGGATATGATGCAAAAAAACCTCAGTTGCCGGAAGCTATCAGATGCACAGAAGAATATGGTTTCTTTTGGTGGAGTACTGATATTTGTAAATTTGATGTTCTTGTTTTTGGGTGGTGTTTTATATATTTATGCCGGAGATTTTGGTGTTACCATTCCTAATAATACTGATGATTTGTTTCCTACTATTGCAATACAGGAGTTAGGTATTGCTGCGGGGATTACCTTTTTGTTTGGGTTGATATCTGCGGCATATTCAAGTGCTGATGGCACGCTTACAGCTCTTACTACAGCATTTTGCATTGATTTTTTGGGATTGAAGCGCAAGCCCGGGATAAGTGAGCAACGTATAACACATACAAGGTATATTGTCCATGCATTTTTTGCTTTATTGATGTTTCTGATAATAGTTGGTTACAGGGCAATAAATGATGTTGCACTTATCAGCCAGTTATTTACTATTGCCGGCTATACCTATGGTCCATTGCTGGGCTTGTATACTTTCGGGCTTTTTTCAAAACGTATGGTTAAAGATCGGTTTGTTCCGATAATATGCATATTATCACCCATAATTTGTTATATATTGAGCGTCTTTTCCGAGCAACTTTTCTGGGGTTATCAATTTGGTTTTGAATTATTGTTGCTTAACGGTGGTTTGACGTTTATAGGTTTGATGGTTATCTCCTTTTCTGAGAAGGAATAATTATTTTTTTACGTTTTTTAAAAGGGTTTTATATTAATCCTTTATACATCGGACAGACCATCCGAATTCTTTGAGATTACCGAACCTTCCTACAGCACCATGCTCAAAATCAATGATAATATGCCATGCGTATAATGGGCATGTTTCAGTTGCACTCCAATATGTGCCAAAGCTGCCTATACCGCCATAGTTACCCGCCATGCTTCGGCCTGCGCCGGGTAGTGCAGAAAAATTAAAATCGTCGGTACCATAATGTGTATCATGTTCATTCCACCTGGGATGTTTGTTAGTAGCACATTGTCCGCCCACAGGGGAGTTTACTTGCAGGCATGATTTAAGTGCATTCCCTACCCCTTCAATATCAGGGTTATCAAGTTCATTATGCAGGTCATAGCTCTTTTTTAAATATTCAACTAACTGGCTCCATTCGTCATCACTGGGCAAACGCCATCCTTCGGGACATAGCCCTTTTTTGTTATCAACAGCATGCCAGTTATACAACTTTCCATAAGCCTCAACTACACCTTCCTCCGAATCAATACATTCCATATGACTATGTGGGTATATGGCGTAAGCACCGTCTTTTGTATTTTTCCATTCATCAGCACTTAATCCCCCCAATATATCTGTACCATCTTTATATCTTGTTACGTGAAGATTCTCTGCCATCCATTCTGTTCGGTTAATCCAAACTGTGGCATATTCGTTTCCGTCTATATCGGTAACACCATCTCCGGGCTCACCGTCATCCGGATAATCGTAATCTTCGAAGTTGGCGGTTATAGAAATGTCATTAGCCGGCATAGTTACAAATGTATTTTTTGAATCAGGATCATCAACATGTTCGGTATCGCCTGCCCAGTTTATGAATTCATAGTTGCCTTTTGCTTCGGCATATATATCTGTTTTATCGCCTTCCTGGTAAGTACCTGAGCCAAAAACATTTCCGCCTTCTTCAGGTTCAGCTTTGATGGTCAATGTATAGCTTTTTATATCAAAAACATAAATATTATCTGATTTTGGGACATCAGTTTTTATGTTGTAAAATGAATTATCATGTTTGTCAGTAATAAACCCGGTAAATTTAAACTTATCTCCGGGCTCGTATGGAAAGTCTGCTCTTGGCATTGCTTGATGTGTATTGTTTTGGGCAGATGATCCTCTATAGGCAATCTCTGAAGAAGATCTTTTTCCCTCTCCAATTTGTATCATCAATTTCTTTTGTGAATAGTTATCGGAGGTTACATTTAAGATATAGTTTGGTTTATTGCATGCAAAAAATGTAAAATGGTGTATGCCTTGCTCCAAAGTAATTTCATGGCTTAGCAATTTTCGACCGGTCATATCATAAATAGCTATATTAAACAAATCCCTGCCGGGAGCATAAATGTCTATATTGGTTTTTTCCCTGAAAGGATTTGGATAATTTTGGGAAACATAAAGCCGGTTATTATTAGCTTCAATTATATCAATATTAGTAGGAATTAAAGGCAGTACAGTATCAGGATAATACAGAACACTGGATACCTCCTGTGTAATATTTTCAACAATAATACTGTCAAGTTCTGAATAATAGTCGTTGTGGTTTGCCGTAAAGCGCAATGTAATACCATTTTCCAGTGCTTGTATGTTATTTAATGCAAATATTAAAAACAGAAATAAAGTAATTTTCTTCATACTATTAAATTTAAATCATTATTTATTTGGTAGTTATATTTTCATTCAGATCAATCTTCTATATATCTCAAACATCGTATTGAGAATCCTACATTTTCATAATCGTTGCCTTTTTCGAGTGTTCCTTTGCGATAGCTTAGGCTTCGTCCCCATACTGTAAATAATAGAGACTGTGTAGAAGTCCACCAAAAACCGCTGTTTCCAATATTGTAATATATGCCGTTGTATGAACGGTAACCGCCGGGCAGGGCTGAGAAGCCGAAATTATCAGTGCCATAGTGTTTTTTGTGAGAAACCCATACCGGGTGCTTATTAGTGTCACAATCTCCGCCAAGGGGTGAATCTACCTGGCGGCATGACTTTAGTGCATTACCAATATTATATTCATCTATATCTGCATAATTGTTTATAATATAATTTATAAGCTCTGACCATTCATCATCAGAAGGCACATGCCAACCTTCCGGGCAAATACCTCTTGTATCGGCAACCGTGTACCAGTTATATAATTTCCCGTAAGCTTTTACCATTTCTTGCCGCGAATCAATATCATCAACATTTTCATGAGGGAAAACAGAATAAGCACCCTCCTCTATGTTTGCCCATTTAGCATGTGATAGCCCGTCTTCTATATTGCTGCTGTCTTTATACCTTGTAGTACGAAGGTTTTCTGCCATCCATTCCTGGTTACCTATATTAACTGTTTTGTATTCATTGCCGTCTATATCTGTAACAGTGCCCTTTATGTTTTGATCGTTATTATCTAATCTTTCCTCCGCCCCTACAGGGATGTTTAAAGAAAACATAAAGAATATTCCGATAACTGATAAGTAATAATTGTATAATTTTTTTCTTCTCTTCATTAATTATTATTTCATTAAACAAATGATTTCAAAATTAACATTTTGTCTTGATATATATAATATTATTTTTTTAATATTTGTTTGTTTATGATTTTTTGAATTTACTAACTTGTTGCCTGGTAAAGTTATTTCCAAAAAAATATTCCGGGAGGGTGCATATTTTTTTTATTTGTTTTGGTTTAATAGTTTTATTAAATATTTGAAATCGGCAGGTGGGCGTAATTAGTTTATTGCTATTGTTTTTTGTTATCCAGTATTTTTTGAAGGTTAAACAGTTCATCTCTCAGTCTGGCAGCATTCATGAAGTCAAGTTCTTTAGCTGCTGACTCCATTTCTTTTTTTGTATTCTTTATTGCTTTTTGAAGTTCATTTTTACTCATGTAGTTAATTATAGGGTCGGCAGCAATATTTACATTTTCATTTTCGATATATACTTTTGATGGTTTTTTTCTGGTATCAGCTACTGATGTTTGTCCATGAATAGCTTCTACTGATTTTTTTATTTGTGCGGGTGTAATATTGTGTTTTTCGTTATATGCGAGTTGTTTTTCTCTTTTACGGTTGGTTTCATCAATAGCTATCTGCATTGAGCGTGTTACTTTATCGGCATACATTATAACTTTGCTGTTAAGGTTTCTGGCTGCTCTTCCCGAAGTTTGTATAAGTGATCGTTCTGATCTCAGGAATCCTTCCTTGTCTGCATCGAGTATTGCTACTAATGATACTTCAGGCAGGTCAAGCCCTTCTCTTAAAAGATTTACACCAACAAGTACATCAATATTGCCAAGGCGCAGGTCGCGAAGAGTTTCTACACGTTCAACGGTATCTATATCGGAGTGAATATATTTGCATTTTATGTCTGCTTTGGTAATATATTTTGCCAGCTCTTCTGTCATACGTTTTGTTAAAGTTGTGACTAATACCCTTTCATTGCTACTAATTCTTATATTAATTTCTTCGAGCAAATCATCAATTTGGTTAGTACTTGGCCTGACATCAATTGGTGGTTCAAGCAAACCGGTTGGCCTGATAAGCTGTTCAACTACAATTCCTTCGCTTTTATTCAATTCGTAATCAGCAGGTGTAGCGCTAATAAAAATTGCCTGGTTGATTACCTGTTCAAATTCTTCAAATTTTAAAGGGCGGTTATCCAAAGCTGAGGGCAATCTGAAGCCGTATTCCACAAGTGTTTGCTTTCGAGAACGGTCTCCACCATACATGGCATGAATTTGTGGTACAGTTGCATGGCTTTCATCAATGACTATTAGGTAGTCATCAGGAAAATAGTCCAGCAGACAAAAAGGCCTGGCTCCCGGTTTGCGGTTATCAAAATAACGTGAATAATTTTCAATCCCCGAGCAATATCCTAACTCCCTTAGCATTTCCAGGTCATAATTAACCCTGTCTTCAAGTCTTTTTGCTTCGGTATGTGCTCCTATATCATTGAAATATTCCAACTGCTTTACAAGATCATCTTGTATGTTACGAATAGCTGAATTCATTTGATCTTTAGAGGTTACAAAAATGTTTGCGGGATAAATAGCTATGTCATTAAAGGTATCTATACGCTGACCTGATATAGGATTTATCATTTCCAGGGCTTCAATTTCATCGCCCCAAAATATTATCCGGTATGCATTATCTGAGTATGCGGGGAAAACGTCTACCGTATCACCTCTAACTCTAAAGCTGCCTCTTTTAAATTCAGCCTCTGTCCTTTGATGAAGGCTCTCAACAAGCTTGTGTAGCAGTTTATTGCGACTTATTTTCTGTCCGGTATGCAGCCTGGTAACATTGGCATTAAAGTCATCAGGATTTCCAATTCCATAGATACATGATACCGAACTTACCACAATAACATCTCTTCTGCCTGATAGCAGGGCACTGGAAGCACTCAAACGAAGCTTTTCAATTTCTTCGTTAATAGACAAGTCTTTTTCTATATAAGTGTTTGTTGTGGGCAGGTAAGCCTCCGGTTGATAATAATCGTAATAAGATACAAAATATTCTACCGCATTATTCGGAAAAAAGTGTTTAAATTCTCCGTATAATTGTGCAGCAAGGGTTTTGTTGTGGCTTAATATTAATGTTGGTCGTTGTGTTTTTTCTATTACATTGGCTATGGTAAAAGTTTTGCCCGAACCGGTCACCCCGAGAAGCGTCTGAAAAGGGTTTTTGCTTTCAATACCACTTACCAGTTGATTAATGGCTTCCGGTTGATCGCCTGTAGGTTCAAAATCAGATACAAGCCTAAAACCAATATTTTTATTGTTACCACACATATCTTATTGAAAATCCTGCTCCCATGAATAATCCGGTGTGTCCTAAAATATTTAACCTCGGCATTACGTCAAGTGATAAGCTAATAGGAATTTCTTCTATTTTATAATCCAAACCCACTATACCATCAACTCCCAGTGTAATATATGTTTTATCATCAGGAAACCAACCCCTTGGATGGTTTTCGCCATATATACCCATATGGGCTCCTAGTCCGTAGTACCATTGCAAACCGGGAACATCAAAAGCAGTAGTATGAAATTGATACAGGCCAGTAACCAATAATCCTCCACGGTGAAAAGCTACAATGCCTTCTATTGCGTTTTCAGGCGATAAAAAATGCTTGAGATTTATTCCACTTGAAAATCCGCCGCGCAAGCCAATTCCTGTTTTGTATTCCTGCGAATTTACATTATCCGGGCTTAAAACTAACATAATAAATAGTGTTAATACTGCTATAAGCTGTCTCATCTCTAATAAATTTAAATATTTATAAATTATTTTCCCATTTTAAACAATAGTTTTTTTTCTTCTTTAGTAAGGCTATCATATCCATTTTTGGATATTTTATCCAGTATTTTGTCAATTTTCTCCTGGGTTTCAATTTTTTGCTTATTATATTCTTCATCTGTTAACGGTCTGTGTCTGTCATATTTGCTGTATTTTACACGCATTTTGGGCTTTGGTTTGAAAAGCGATTGTATCTTTTCAAATAAGGTATTGAAAAATACACCTGTATCATGTCCTCTTTTGAGTAACATTACGTAAAGGAAACCATAAGCTGCTCCGCCGAGATGTGCTATATGCCCACCGGAATTACCTTTATCTATACTTATCAGATCAATAATTACAAAGAAAACAGCAATGTATTTTAGTCTTATTCTTCCCAGCAGTATTAATGGCAGTTGAAAATTAGGTATATATGTTGCAATGGCAATAAAAATTGCCATAACTGAAGCTGATGCCCCTATTGCTACTGATATTTCGGCATATTCGTGAAATACAGGAAAAAAGTTATAGGATAAAATGAAAAAAAGGCCACCAATAAGCCCCCCGATTATATATGTGCCTAATAGTCTTCTTTCACCAATATATTGGCAAAACAACCTTCCTCCTACATAAAAAACTATCATATTGAACAGAATATGAAATAAACTGAGGTGGGTAAACATATAGGTTATAACTGTCCATGGCCTTGCAACAATGATTCCAGGGTTTGATGATATGCCCAGCCAGTGAATTATCGCTTGTGCATCAGAACTGGCAGCCATTAGAAAAAACACCAAACTTATAAGATTTGCCAGGATAAATATTCCGACATTTACAAATATCAGCTTTGATAACATATTACCCTGCAAAAAATAGTTTTTCATTTCGTGAAACATCGACTGATGCATAATAACTTAATTTTTTAAAACAGTAAAGTTTGACAACAACAAAATTTTTTAACGGATTACAAACAATTATATTTTAAGTAATCTCAATAACTAAAACAATTAAAACCTGCCTGGAAAGTTTTTGTTGGACAATTAAATGTTTTTTAAATTTATTATTTGTTTTTTTACTTGTTGCAATGCTTTTTCACAATACTTTACTTTTAAACTAATTTTTTATTAATGATTTTGGAAGATTATCATTAATATAAATTTCCTTTTCTACTCCAATATTTTATCATCAGATAGCCAAAAAGCATACCGCCAAGATGTGCAAAGTGGGCAATATTTCCACGCCCTCCTGTAATACCGAAGTATAATTCCAAAGCTCCGAATATCATTACAAAATACTTGGCTTTTATAGGAATAGCAAAAAACAGGTATATATAGGTATTAGGAAACATCATTCCAAATGCAAGCAAAATTCCAAATACAGCACCTGAAGCTCCAACAACTATGTGGGCATTTAACAGGTCTACCCGGTATTGGTTCATAAAATTCACGGCTTCAACCATTGCTGCTTCTTTGTTGTTTAGTTGCATTAATTTGTTATATTCACTTGCAAAATCCTGGTAGTATCTTTGCATCTCGGTGCTAACGATCATAAAATGTTCAGAATTTAAAAACAGCTGTAATTTATCGTGTGAGGGATCAGCAACAAATTCATTTATTGCCTGGAGAGTTGGTATCATTTGCAAATACATCACACCGTAATGAATAATAGCAGCTCCTATGCCTGTTACAAAATAATATTTTAAAAAGCGTTTGGGCCCCCATACATTTTCAAGTACATTGCCAAACATCCATAGGGCAAACATGTTAAAAAACAGGTGGGTGAATCCACCATGCATAAACATATATGTTATAAACTGGTATGGCTCAAAATTAGTGGCACCGATAAAATGAAGCCCCAGCACTTTATAAAGATCAATATTGAAGGTATTTAAAAATGAAATAGTAGCCAGGAAAGCCAGTCCATTAATTATCAAAAGGTTTTTTACAACGGGTGGTAATATATTAAAACCCCGGGGGCTGTATGATCTCATTTTATATCTTTTTTATAACAAATAAATAATTTTATTCTTTACTTTTCTTCCATAACTCAAATATCGGCCTTAATTAAAGAACATAATGTTATTTGCCGGTACCAGCTTACATTATCAAATAATGTATACGGTATTTAATAATCGTAATGACAAAAATACAATTTTATTTAAATCTGTCACTTAACTCCTGATAACTTAGGATGAAGAGTGTGGGTTTATTGCCGGGTGATACATCAGGCATTGAGCAGGTAAAAAGTTCACCAACCAATGTGTTCATTTCTTTATCACTTAGCAATTTTCCATGTTTTATCGATTGATTTTTAGCCAATGCTCTTGAAATTTTTTTATTGATTTCAAGTTTAGGTTCTGAAAGATGTTTTTTATAGTTTTCTAACAGGTCTTCAATTAATTGGTCTATATTTTCTGTTTCTTTTACTTCGGTCGGAACAGCATTTATTACGAAAGAGTTTCCTCCAAAAGTGCTGATCTCAAATCCCAGTGCAATAGTATGTTGCAGTATTTCTTTCATCAAGCTGGCATCAGATTCAATGAGTTCAATTTTTGCGGGGTACAACAATTGCTGAGAAGAGGGTTTTTGGTTTTCGTATTTATTTAAGAATTTTTCATATAATATGCGTTCATGAGCTCTTTGTTGGTCAATGATCATCAACCCCGATTTTACGGGTGTTAGGATATACATATTGTTTAATTGCCAGAATTTTTTTTCATTTTCACCAGGTGTTTTGTGAGATTCCTGGTTTAAATCGGACTTCAAAAAGTCTCCAAAAATATTTTTAGATCCTTGTTGATTATTCTCTTGTATTCCTGTTTTATCTACATCGGGGTAGAGGTTTTCCCAATTTTTTGGTTTTTTCCGGTCTGATAAAAACTTACTGCCGGATTTGCCGGTTTCAAAAGGGTTGTAATTTTGGTCAACTTTTATTGTTGGAGGTATAACAGGGCGGTTTTTATCAAAAAGAACATCATCGAAAGCTGTTTCTCTTTCAAAGTCAAGAGAAGGTGAAATATTAAATTTCCCCAAGGCTCTTTTTATAGCCGACATTAATATTTTGTAAATATCAGATTCATTTTGAAATTTTATTTCTGTTTTTGTAGGGTGGACATTAATATCAATATTTGAGGGGTCAGTTTCGAGGAAAAGAAAAAAAGACGGATGAGATCCTTCCGGTATGAGTTCACTAAAAGCATTTTCGACAGCATGGTTAAGGTATGGTACTTTAACAAATCTCTTATTTATAAAAAAGAATTGTTCACCCCTGCGTTTTTTGGCAAATTCGGGTTTACATACGAAGCCCGAAACTGAGATAATATCCGTTTTTTCTTCAACAGGTATAAGTCTTTGATTGGTATTTTTTCCAAATAATCCTGCGATTCTTTGTATAAGATTAGATTGGTCTATTTGCAGTACCAGTTTGTTATTATAATAATACTTAAAGCCTGTTAGGGGGTTTGCCAAGGCAACTCTTACAAGTTCGTTAAATATATGTGATCTTTCTATGTTTTCAGACTTCAAAAAGTTGCGTCTGGCGGGTGTATTATAAAAAAGATTTTTTACTGCAATTGTTGTTCCTTGCGGGCATTGGCATGGATTTTGACTTTCAATAACCGAGCCTTCCACTATAACTTCTGTGCCCAATTGCGCATCTTTGATCCGGCTTTTTAGCTCTACACGGGCAATAGATGCAATTGAGGCAAGCGCTTCACCTCTGAAGCCCATGGTTTTTATTTTAAACAAATCCGAGGCATTCTTAATTTTTGATGTTGAGTGTCGTTCAAAACACATCCTGGCATCAGTCTCAGACATGCCGGATCCGTTGTCGGTAACCTTGATAAGTGTTTTCCCACCATCTTTGATAATAATGGTAATAAGGCTTGCTTCTGCATCAATGGAATTTTCCAGTAACTCTTTAACAACTGAGGCGGGCCTCTGAATCACTTCGCCTGCAGCAATCTGGTTAGCGACAGAATCGGGTAAAAGCTTTATAATATCAGGCATTGGGCGTATTTAATAATATTTTTTTATTTGAAAAACATACATTTTTTGCCTGTAAAATAGCAAAAATCATGTACCTGCTATACTTCTTTGGTTTTCCTGACCCGCTATCTATCAAATATAAAATATTAAGTAAACTAAAAGGAATAAAACGATTAATATAATAGTAAGTCGGCCTTTGGCTGCTGCACGTGCTTTTGTCTGTGCAGACCTCTTCCATCTGAGCTGCATACGGTCACGTAGTGCTTCTTCATATTCCTTTTTTCCCTCTTTGGCCTCTGAATAAGCTGTCTTTGAAAGTTTTTCCAGAGCTTCTTTTCGCGGATCGTAATACACAGGCTTATATCCATATTGCTTATGCTTGGGTGTTTTGAAAAATGTTATAGCCATGGCTTGTTTCTTTTGTACAAAGTTATTCAATTAACCCGAATTTGTCAAATCTTTTGATGAAATAAGACTATAATTTCTAATCAATAGTATCAATAATAATTATTGATGGGCTGATATAATATCGAATAGACCATAAGATTGATTTTGCTGTGATTACAAGATTTCTGACGTTAGCCTTTAATTTTTTCAAGCTGGTATAGGCAATAATTATCTTTGGGCCATAAAAGTTGTATTTAATAACTGTTCTTTTAATTTTCGATTTTTTTGGAAATGATTTTGCTTTTTTTATAAAAAAACTTATATTTACGGTTGGATTTAAAGTGGTTAAAAAACAATAAGCCATATTGTTTAGAATAATTAATATAAATACTTATTAATCAAAAACAAAAATTTATGAAGAAATTACTGTTTATTCCAATTATTGGTTTAGTTATGATGTTTTCAGGATGTCCGGCGGAAGAGGTAGAGAAGCCGGAAAAGGTTGAAAAGCATAAAAAAGGTAAAGTTGCTGTACTGGTAGGTGAGGGCTTCCATGATGGTGAAGCTTATATGCCAATTGGTTATTTAACTAATATGAAGTTTCATACACTTGTAATTGGGCCTGAAAGAGGTATAGTAGAAGCCTATAACTCTGATTTTACGATCAAAATTCATAAGGGTGTAGATGAAGTCTCTGTTGATTATTTTGATGCATTAATACTTCCGGGCGGTGAAGCTCCTTCTAAGTTAAGAGAGAACGAAAAAGTAGTTGATTTTGTAAGAGAGTTTTACAAAACAGGCAAAACAGTTGCAGCAATTTGTCATGGGCCACAGGTACTAATCACTGCAGGAGTTATGGAGGGTAAAACAGCAACAGGTTTTGAGGGCATAAAAGACGAGCTGGAAGAGGCCGGAGTTGAGTATAAAGACGAGGCGGTAGTTATAGATGGCAATATTATTACTTCAAGAACACCTCCTGACTTATATGATTTCAGCCGTGCTATTGCAAAAAGCATTAAGCCAGAAGACTGGAAAAAAGAAAAGGTAGATAAAAAGGAGAAAAAAAAGAAATGATGATAGTAAAGTAATTATTTAGTAATTAGTTTATTTGATATTTCGATTGTTATAAATTAAACCATTAAGCCACAGGCAGACCAAGTGTTGCGCCTTGGTGGTTTAATGGTTTTTTTAGTTAAGTGTCTTGGCTTGCAAATTAATACAAGTTATTAATAATGTTTATCAACAGCATTACAATATATCATTTTCTTGATTGGTTTTTTCTTATTTTTCATTTTCCCCTGATAATATTTATCTTGTTTGGGTGGGTATTCAAATCATTGCGACCATATAATCTTATAGTAATAATTCTCACCTTTGCATCATGGACTTTGTTGGGTATTTGGTATGGCTTCGGGTATTGCCCGTTTACAGATTGGCACTGGCAGGTATTGTGGGAAATGGGTCATACCGGTTTGCCGGCTTCTTATGTCAGCTATCTTTTTCAAAGAATACTCAACGTTGAACTGTCACAAACTTTTGTAGATTGGTTGACAGGAGGTTTGGCCGTAATGGCTTTTATTATATCTTTGGTGCTAAATATTCGTGATTTTATATATAAAAGAATACAAAAACAGGTATAATCCGATTAAGACTTAAATTCCACAATTTTTATAATTTTTTCTAGTAATTTCATATAATTATTTAAGATAGCACTATGACAAAAGAGATAAAACTTAGCAAAAAGATTAAAGCTACTCCTGAAGAGATTTTCACAGCGATTACTAATCCACTTACTATTGAATTATGGACAGGTATGCCTGCGAAAGTTGAACTTGAGCCCGGGGGTAATTTTAGTATGCTTGACGGAGAAATTTCCGGAAAAATTGTAGATTTTGAACATAACCAAAAACTTGTACAGTTGTGGAGCTTTGGTGAGGAAAACGAACCATCGCTTGTCAGTATTGAATTGAAAAAAGATAAAAATAATACCATTATTACAGTTCATCAGAATAATATCCCCAAAGAAGCTTATGAAAATATGGTGGAAGGATGGAAAGGTGTTATTTTTAAAGGTTTGGCGGATTTTTTCTAAATAATAATGACTTTATTCTCGCATATATATCAATTCACCTGTTATTATAGTGGTTTTGATTAATTATTAAAATGTGTTGCTAAGTAATCTTATTATGGTTTATATCTTGACTTAACCAGGATATTTTCAGCATCAGTTTTATGAATAAGTTCATTTAATTCTACATCACTGTTTCTTCTCATGTATTCTCTTACAATTTGCCAGCCGATCCATACAGCTACCCTGGGTGGTGATTTTCTGGAAAAAGCTGCTGTGAAAGGGGCGTCTGTAATAAAATTATTTATTTTGCTTCTGTTAGATGAAAACAAAAGCTCATTGTTAAGAATATAGCTCCATACATGGCCCTGGTTATGCTTCATCCATTTTTCCTGCTTTGATGTGTAAGCAATTTTTATAGTGTCGTGAGTGTGTGGCATCATACAATCAAGAAAATAAAGCTTAATACCCTTATATATCATATGTTCAATAAGGGTTTCAGGGTTGAAATTATTCTCAGTTTTATTCTTTGCTATGGTATAAATTACATCCCTGGTAATAAATTCAGGTGAGCGTTTCATAAGTTGATATTTTGGTATCCCAATTTTGGTATATTTTTTAAAGTCTTCTCCAAGATAGGTGTCAAGTGCAATAGCAAGGTTTTGGCGGTTATATTTAATAGGATTAGATATATCCAGGCCTGAGACATATGAGTATGTTTCGGGAATTTCATTTTCGGGGAAATGATAGCTGTAATAAGTGAAAGCTTCAGTAAGTTCTTCTTCGAGATTGTTCAAATCCGGGAAAATAATCATAGTTTCATTATAAAGATCTATTATTGCCGGATCAGTTATGTAATCGTATAACTGTCTTTTAGCCAACGGATTGTCAATTTCATCACCAAGGAAGAATTTATATTTTTCTATATATGGGTCTAATTCTTGTCGCAACTTAAAAGGATTGATATTAAAAAGCACTTTTTCAAACCTGTTAATTTGCAACGGCTCAATCTCAATATCAGAAACATCTGCCTCATAAGGCAACTTTCTTAATGATTTAGTATAAATAACAACAAACACTATTGCCGATATTAATAATAAACCAATTAATATGTATGTTTTTCTTTTCATCTGAATAAGTTGTGGTTATTAAGCTGTTTTACAATGATTTACATTTTTATGTTTAGATATTTAATTTTTTAGTGACGGGTAATTCCGAAAAAACCGGGATTTTGTTGCCACTAAAAGAGTAACTGACCTGACCCGTCCTAAATTTTACCTGTCACACCCGTCACTCGTTACCCGTTACCATTATGTGCTACCGCTAAGTTCATACTCTTTTGTTCACCTTTGCCGGATAAAGGCTTCATATAAGTATAACTCTTTTATTAACACATGTCTAACGTAAAAATTTATTGTAAATATATTATAAAAGCATTTTTTCTTATACTTTTTTTGGCAAAATTTTTTCTTATAATTTTTTAAGACAGATATCCAGGCTATGCCTCCAATATGGAATATTTACCATAAAATCATTTTTGATTTTATGTTTGCACAATAAAGAAAAAGAGGGGCGTTTGGCAATAGTCGGGAATTCTTCACTTCTTACCGGCTCAATATTACATGATAGTCCTTTAATATCAGATATAGCTACTGCAATATCGTACCAGCTGGCAACTCCCTCATTGGAGTAGTTGTAAATCCCGGTATTTTTGAAAGTTTTAATTGCTTCGGGCAATATTTTAAGAGTTGTATATGCCAAATCGGATGAAAATGTCGGTGAGCCTATTTGATCATAAACGACTCTTAAATGCTTTTTTTCACTGCCTTTTAAAAGAATGGTTTTTACAAAATTATTTCCATATGCGGAGTATAGCCATGCCGTTCTTATTATTAAACCTCGTGCGGCATTAGCAATAATTTGTTTTTCGCCTTTAAGTTTACTTATTCCATAAACGGTTTGAGGATTTGCAGGGTCATTTTCGGAATAAGGTTGGTTTTTATTGCCATCAAAAACATAATCGGTGGAGAAATGCACAAGAAAAGTATCTGTTTTTGCTGCTGCTAAAGCCAGGTTACCTGCCCCGTCAGAGTTGGTTTTTAATGCTTTTTCAGTATCATTTTCTGCTTGATCAACATTAGTATATGAAGCGCAATTAATTATACAATCAAACCTGTTGTTTTTTAGAGCACTTTCAACAACTTCATAATTAGAAATGTCAAATTTATTGCGATCGACAAATGTGAATTTTTTGTCATTATGCAAATCGGATAAGTCTTTAAATTGACTTCCCAACTGCCCGTTACAACCGGTAACTAATATATTCATAGCTATTTTAAAGTTTTAATTTTGCCGATTTTTAAAATATTAACCTTCATTCTATATCAAAATTATTTGAACATAGGCAGTTATTTAAACTTTTGTATATCATCTTTTTATTATGTTATTGATTATAATATTTTAAATGGATATTTCAGGATATTCTTAAAATTAAAAAGAAAGTAACTGATATAAAATTCTTATCATAAGGTTGTTTTTAAATAATTTTCCTGAAGTATTTTATGGTTTCTTTAAGCCCATCATCCAGATCAACTGAAGGTTTCCAATTAATAATATTTTCAGCTTTTGTTATATCTGGTTTACGTTGCATTGGATCATCTTCCCTGAGAGGTTCAAAAATAATCTTTGAGCTGGAGCCGGTTAGGCTTAATATTTTTTCTGCAATTTCCAAAATAGAATATTCGACAATATTTCCTATGTTAACCGGCCCGGTGATGTTATCCGGTGTATCCATAAACCTTGTAATCCCCTCAATCATATCATCAACGTAGCAAAAACTTCGTGATTGCTTGCCGTCACCGAAAATTGTAATATCTTCATTTTTAATTGCCTGAACAATGAAATTGCTGATAACCCTGCCATCATTATAATCCATCCTGGGGCCATAAGTGTTGAAAATCCTGAGAATTTTTATTCTCACATTATTTTGTTTGTGATAATTATAAAACAGGGCCTCGGCACATCTTTTACCTTCATCATAGCATGCACGTTCGCCAATCGGGTTAACATTACCCCAATAACTTTCCGTTTGAGGATGCTCTTCAGGGTCGCCATAAACTTCACTTGTTGAGGCCTGAAGAATTTTTGCTTTTATACGTTTTGCCAATCCAAGCATATTTACAGAGCCCATGACTGAGGTCTTAATGGTTTTTATTCCATTATATTGATAATAAATAGGAGATGCCGGGCATGCCAGGTTGTATATTTCGTCTGCTTCAATATAAAAAGGCATGGTAATATCATGCCGTATCATTTCAAACCATGGATTGTCAAGTAAGTGCAATATATTCTCTTTATGACCGGTAAAAAAGTTATCAAGGCAATATACTTCATTACCCCTGTCCAGAAGTTTTTCGCATAAGTGGGAACCCAAAAAACCGGCCCCACCCGTAACAAGAATTCTTCTTTTTTTCATCTTTATAAAATGTGTTTAAAGTTCAGATATTTAAATTTTTAGTGACGGGTAATCTCGGAAAACCTGGATTTTATTGCCGATCAAGGGGTGACAGGTAGCTTTTAATTTACTCATCAAATCAACATATCATCAATTGTATCGTGCCTTACTTAATTCATCTGTTCTCGTTACCCGCATACCGCTACAAGTAATACTTTTTTTATAAAAATTACCAAGACAAATTTATTTAAAATTCGGGATGATTATTAATTTTTTGCTTAATAATAAAAACAAATATCTTTATATTTGGTTTTAGATTTGTTATGCTAAGTCGAAATTACTAAGATTTATATTTATTTCATTGCATAATATGCATATAATGTTCAGGTATTTATTTTTTAGTAACGGGCAATCCCGAAAAACGGGATTTCGCTGCCGCTCAAAGGGTGACGGGTAACGCTTATTCTACTCAACAAATAAATTAAATTGAAAATATTAAGTTTAAGCTCATGGAAACTGTTGACACTAGCCGTAAGGCTTTATTAATTAATCTTGAGGAATCCATATATGGTTCGTTTGCTGAAATAGGTGGTGGACAGGAAGTATCGCGTCATTTTTTTATTTCGGGCGGCAGTTCGGGCACGGTAGCTAAAACTATTTCTGCCTATGATATGGTTTTTAGTGATACTTTGTACGGTAAGCGGTCGGACAAACGGTATGTTTCTGAATCCAGGCTTCTGCAGATGATGGATTTTGAATATAACAATTTGATAAACGTTTTGGGAGATATTCGTGATAATAATACCCGTTTTTTTTCATTTTGCAATACGGTTTCAACTCTAAACTACAAAAAGGATAATGAGGCCCATGGGTGGCTGGGTGTGAGGTTTCAGTTAAGCCCTGGAGGAGAGCCTAATGATGTTGTACTTCATACCCGGTTGCTTGAAAACGACAGTCAATTGCAGCAAAACACTTTAGGAGTATTGGGTGTAAATCTTATTTATGCTTGTTTTTTTAATTATAATCATCCTAACATCTTTTTAAAATCATTGACAGAAAATATCTCTAAAGACCGTATTGAAATAGATATGATCAGTATGAGGGGGCCGGAACTGGACTATGTCGATAATCGATTGTTGGCAGTACAGTTGGTTAAAAATGAAATGACCAGTGCTTCTATATTTAATCGCCACGGAAATGTCATGCAGCCAAATGATTTGCTTTATAAACAGAATATTATGTTATTGCGAGGCAGTTTCAGGCCAATTACTTATGTGGGCTTTGACATGCTAAAAACCGGTTTTTCTCTGTTTAAAAAAGATGTCGGCTTCAAAAAAGAAAAGACAGTTGTTTTATGCGAAATGACAATGAATAACCTTATGAGCACCGGTGAATTTGATGAAAGAGATTTTCTTGACCGCGTGGATATATTGTGTGGTATGGGGCAAAATGTTATGGTATCTAATTTCCGTGAATTTTACAAACTTACAGTTTGGTTAAAACGGTTCAAGCTTGAAAATATTAGAATGGTCATAGGGGCTTTGACTTTTAAAAATGTTATTGATGAAAAATATTATCAGCACTTACGAGGGGGAATTATGGAGGCCTTAGGTAAATTATTTATTGATAATTTAAGGGTGTATATTTATCCCGGCAAAGAAAAAAATGATAATGAAATAATCACCGTCGAAAATATGCCCTTGTCTGATAATATAAAGCATTTATATAAATACATTCTTGATAACGGTTTTATTGTCAATATTGATAATTTTCGTAAAGAAGTATTGCCATACTTTTCGCACATAGTTTTGGAAAAAATAAAGAATAATGATCCCGAGTGGGAGACTATGGTGCCTAAGTTTGTATCGGCATTTATTAAAAACAAAAAACTGTTTGGGTATAATTAGAATAAAATATACCTGTGTAATTGACAATGGTTTTTTTAGTTTGCTTTTCAGGTATTAAAGCATATTAAAATTCATCAAAATCATCCATGGTATCCATTTCATCTCTATCGGGCCGATCCCTGTCTCTGGTGAAATCGTGTATACGGTATGTGAAGCCAAGGAAGATCATACGGCTTCTTCTTTTACGTTCCCAGGTCATTTCAAAATTATTTCCTTCCGTATACATATTAAACTTTTGTGTATTAAATATATCACTTACACGAAGTGTAATGCTTCCATTGTTATCAAGTATATTGTATCGCATTCCCATATCAGCTGAATACATTGCCTTTCTTTCACCCTGTAGCATTACTACCGGCGACCTGTAATTGCCGGATAGTTGCATTGAAAAGTTATTACCTATTCTGAAGTTATTATTTATTCTGGCTGTCCATGAATAGCTTTCACTATCATATACATTTTCTTCTGTTCTTCCTTCAACAATTCTGTGGAAGTAGCTAAAGTTACCATTAACGCGCCACCAATCAGCAATTGTTTGAGATGCAATTAACTCAAGGCCATAGTTTGTGCTTGTTCCGATGTTTTCCCATGAAGTAGTTGTCACACCTTCATTATCCATAGTACGATAGCGTGATATCATCTGGTCGGTATATCTATAAAAAACCGATGGATTAAGGGTGGTGTAATCCCAGTATTTTGTATAGCCTAATTCAATTGAATGAATGTATTCGGGCAATAAGTTGGGATTTCCTTTTCTAAGATTATACGGGTCGGAGTATCTTGTAAAAGGATTGAGTGCCCATCTTCTTGGTCGGTTGATTCTTTTACTGTAGCCTAACTGAACTTCCTGGTCGTTTTCAAAGCTTCTGCGCAGATGGGCACTGGGAAACAAACTAAAATATTCGTTATCAACATCACCATCTGTCATTTCCAGCTGTTCTCCTTTAATAAATGCTTGTTCAGCTCTTAACCCCCCTTCTATGTTATAATTACCCAGGGTGGTGGAATATATACCGTATGCCGAATATCTTTGTTCATCAAAGAGGAAACGATCGGTACGGTTTGGGTCTATAATAAAATCATTTTCATTATGATCAAATTTATAAAAACGCATATCATTATCGCTGCTCCTGTATCTAAATTGCCCGCCGGCTTCAAATTTGCTGTTCTCATTTAACGGGTGGGTATAATCAATTTCTGCCCTATAATTATTGTTTATTGATTCATTATCAACTAATTCACGATTATCAAAATTAGTTTGATTATCGTAATCCAGGAAAGACTTATTATCTTCTTCTCTCAGAAAATCACTATCCGAATATCTAAGGTCGATATTTAACTTACGGTATTTTTCATCAAAATCTCTTTCATAGTTGAGAGAGTAGTCAAACCCATCGCGAGCCATTAAATTATCTGCTGTTCTGAATTCGGGCTGCTCTTCGGGATAATTGATAAACTCGTAATATGTTTCACTGAAATTATCTCTTGCCCAGTTGCTGTACCTGGTACTAAAAGTAATAGTGTTTTTATCATTGATATTATAATCAACTCCAAATTGAAAGTTATATGTGTCCATGCTTCTATCAAAGTCCATATCCTGGTTCAGTTCCGATTCATGCCTTTGCCCGTTTTCATTTTCAAACCAGCTAACTCTTTCGGACTTGCCCCATCCGTCCATATTGAAGAATCGCCCGCTTGCATTTCCGAAAAAATTTATTTTCTTGCCCGGCCTTACATTAAAGTTAATTGAGCCGCTATACCTGTTATTATTACCGGCACTAATATTAACCATACCGTTATATCCGGGTCTTTCTTCTTTTTTGGTTACAATATTAATGATGCCTGCTGTTCCGTCGGGATCGTATCTTACCGAGGGGTTGGTAATAACTTCTATACGATCAATCATTTCGGCAGGAAGTTGCTCAAGCACGGCATCATCATCCAAACCGGTCAGTGTTGAAGGGCGGCCGTCAACAAGTATTGTAACATTTTCACTACCCCTTAAACTAATATTTCCGTCAAAATCAACATTAACTGAAGGGATATTTTCCATTAGCTCAAGTGCAGTACCTCCTGCAGCCGTCAGCTCCTGCCCGACATTTATCACTCTTCTGTCAAGGCCGGTTTCCATCATTTCCCTTGTGGATTCTATTACCACTTCCGAGAGATATTCGGCACTTGGACTGATCTTAATAGTCCCGGCATCGTATACTGGCTCCTCACGGGTTATTTTTATTCCGTTATACTTTTGAGTTGGATAACCTACAAATTGTAATTGAAGATAATATTGACCGGGTGGAACATTTTCAACCATAAATCCGCCTTCCTCATCAGAAACAGATCCACTAACCATTACAGAATCGCTCTCACGATACAAAACCACACTGGCATACATTAAAGGCTCTCCGGTCGTATCATCTATTAATTCTCCTTTTACAGTACCGATTCCGCCACGCGAACCTTCACCTCTCTCCCCGCGCTGAGATCCGGGAGGTTGTTCGGAAAACAATTCAGGTGTAAATAATATAAATACAAATAATAGAATAACACTATTTAATATTAGCCGCGTCTTCAAAATCCAATTATGCATATTTTTAAATTATAGTTATTAAACTGTTTTGCAATGATTTACGTCTTAATGTTTATATATTTCAATTACCTTTAATTCTGCACTTGCTGAAAAACTCTATTGGTATATATATAATCTTTTTTAAACCTTTCACTAATGAGGGTTTTATCTCAATAAGTTATACTAACAAGTTGGCTTATAATTATTTGCAATTTAAGGTTGTAATTTTTTATTATTTCTAATTATCGGCGACACACATAATTCACTCGTGACGAATCAACGAATTAACTAATCAATAATTGTATCGCATATTACTTTATTCACTTGTTACCTATCACTAATATTACCCGGTAATGAAATCGCTAACGTTAAGTTTATTATCTTTTCTGAACATCTTGCTGATGAGGATCTCATTATATATCATTTCAAAACAAGCATTTGTTCCATATGATTAAAACCTTATTTTTTTTAGTTTATTCATAAGACAATTATTATTGCAAAAAGTTTAATATATGAAAAGTTTTTTCAAAATATTTTAAGTGTAAAAATTTTTCATATCTGAATTTCAAAATTTCAATTTACTATAACAGCTCAAAGTGCCGGTCAAAGTGAAGCTGCAACTCAAAGGGTAGATATTGTGGTTTAGTGAATACCTTTTAATTATTTATACGAAAAAAAACATAGCTGACCGTAGCGAACATTTGCAAACTGATTAAGTAAAAGATATATTATTTTTTTTATTTATAATTTTTTAAGAATTTCAGGCAACATTTAAAAGCTGTTATAGATCATTTCAGGCTTATTAATCATTAATAATTTTCAACATTTGAGTTTTTTGTTACCTGGAATATTTGGCATAAGCCTGTTTATTAGTTTTTTATAAAAATAATTTGGTGTGATTAATTGTTAATAACGATATTGAGCTGACAGGCCAATTATTTTTACTTTGTTATATATTTGCACCTTAAACAGATAAGGGAGTGTAGTTATGGCTGAAACGGCGATATATTCTGAAGATAGTATTCGCACATTAGACTGGAAGGAGCATATTCGGGTCAGGCCCGGGATGTATGTCGGCAAATTAGGTGACGGTGCATCGCCTGATGATGGTATTTATGTTCTTCTTAAGGAGATTATTGATAATTCCATAGATGAATTTGTTATGGGGTTTGGCAAGACTATTGAGGTTAAGGTTAAAGATAAGACTGTAACTGTAAGGGATTACGGACGCGGCATACCTTTGGGGAAAGTTGTCGATTGCGTATCAAAAATAAATACAGGTGCTAAATATGACAGTAAGATATTCAAAAAAACTGTAGGATTAAATGGAATTGGCACAAAGGCTGTTAATGCATTATCTTCTGATTTTTCAATCAAATCAATCCGTGAGGGAAAGTCTAAAGATGCAATATTTAAAAATGGCAGTCTTATAAACGAATCGCAATATGAAGATACTTCATACCGTAAAGGTACAATAGTAACATTTATGCCCGATGAAAATATTTTTGGTAATTATCGTTTTGTAGATGAGTTTGTTGAGCGTTTGCTATGGAATTATGTATTTCTTAATCGCGGTTTGACTATTTTATATAACGGGCAGCGACTTTATTCTGAGAACGGCATTAGTGATCTTCTTAAAAAAAACATTGATGCTCCCACCATTTATCCTGTAGTTCATATTGTTGAAGACGATTTGGAGGTTGCATTTACTCATAGTGCTACTCAATACAGCGAACAGTTTTTTTCGTTTGTTAACGGTCAGCATACTGTTCAGGGCGGTACACATCAAGCTGCATTCAGAGAGTCATTTGTAAAAACTATCAGGGATTTTTATAAAAAAGATTTTGATGCCAATGATATCAAGACTTCTTTGATTGTTGCATTAAGTATTAAGGTGCAGGAACCTGTTTTTGAATCTCAAACCAAAACCAAGCTGGGGTCGCAGCATATAGAGCCGGGAGGAACAACCATACGCAATTATGTAGGTGAAATTTTAAAAAAGAGGCTGGATAATTACTTGCATATAAACCCCGATGTTGCTGATGCATTGCTGAAGAAAATCCTTCAGTCGGAAAAAGAAAGAAAAGAGCTTGCCAACATCAAGAAAACAGCCAAAGAAAGAGTTAAAAAAGCAAATATTCATAATAAAAAGCTTCGTGATTGCAAAGTTCATTATAATGACAATCATTCCAAAAGACTTGAATCTACACTTTTTATAACCGAGGGTGATTCGGCAAGCGGGTCAATCACCAAAGCCCGCGATGTAAATACCCAGGCTGTTTTTACTTTGAAAGGGAAACCTCTTAACTGTTATGGTTTATCAAAAAAAGTAGTTTATGAGAATGAAGAATTTAACCTTTTACAGGCAGCTCTTAATATTGAAGACAGTTTGGAAAACCTGCGCTACAACAACGTGGTAATTGCAACTGATGCTGATGTTGACGGAATGCATATCAGGTTGTTGCTGATAACATTCTTTTTGCAGTTTTTTCCTGACCTGGTACGCAACGGACACCTTTATATTTTACAAACACCATTGTACAGGGTTCGTAATAAGAAGAAAACTATTTATTGCTATAATGAAAATGAAAGAATAAATAGTTTGAATGAGCTTGGTGAAAACGCCGAAATAACCAGGTTTAAAGGCCTGGGTGAGATATCTCCCGATGAATTCGGCCGGTTTATAGGCAAGAACATTCGGTTAGATCCTGTTATAATGAGAAAAGAAAATGGTATTAGTGAAATGTTAAAGTTTTATATGGGTAAAAATACTCCCGACCGGCAAAACTTTATAATTGACAATCTCAAATTTGACCTTGATATGGTATAAATATCCGGCCTTATCAAGCAATAACCGTAAACAGGTTTATCATTTTGCTGATAGCAAAGTAAACCGGTTTTTTTGATTTACTCTATTAATTTAAATTTATCCCAATCATTGGCTACTCCGAATTTTTTTCGAAAATCATCTAGCCGGGCTCTTTCCATGGTTATAGTTTCTGTTTTTTCTTCGAAGGGAGTTATGGTTGATAAATGTTCACCTAACGGGTTAATTAGGGCCGAATCACCTGAATGATCAGTTCCCTTGGCATCTTTTCCAACTCGATTTACACCTGCCACATAAGCCTGGTTTTCAATTGCGCGCGCCATAAGTAATATACTCCAGTGATTACTTCGTGGTGCAGGCCAGTTGGCAATGTTTATTATACAGTCATAATCAAACCCGTTTTGAGGGTTAAAGTTATTTTTACACCAAACAGGAAAACGTAAATCATAACAAATCAAAAGTAAAATTTTCCAGCCTTTGTATTCAACAATAACTCTTTTTTTACCCGGAGTATAATTTTTTGTTTCCCCGGCAAAGCTAAACAAATGCTTCTTATCGTATTGGTAATAGTTGCCGTCGGGCTGCATCCAAATTAATCGGTTATAGAATTTATCGTTTTCTTTTGTTGCAATACTACCTGTAATAACCGTATTTTTTTTGGCGGCTGTTTGTTTCATCCATCTAAAGGTTTTGCCTTCATTAGAGTCAGCGCAATTTGCCGGCTCCATTGTAAAACCTGTGGTAAATACTTCTGGTAAGATTATAATTTCTGTGGGCTCTTTGATTTTATTTATTTTTTTTTCAAGCATTTCCCTGTTGGCTTCGGGATTTTCCCAATGCAAAGATGTTTGAATAAGTGTTACTTTTATATTTGACATAATATTTCTCCTGCTTTTTCAAGGGTTTCTTCTGATTTGGCAAAACAAAATCTTAATATAAAATTATTTAATGGTTTATTGTAAAAAGATGATACAGGCACAGATCCAACTCCGTGTTCTTTGATAAGCTTTTGGGCAAAAACCATTTCAGGATCTTTAGTTATGTTGCTGTAGTCAAGCAATTGAAAGTAAGTTCCTTTTGATGGTATTAATTTGAAGCGCGAATCTTCTAAAAGGTCTGCAAAATAATCTCGTTTATTTTCATAAAACTCTCCCAATCCTTCATAATTTGATTTGTCTTTTAAAAAATCGGCAATTGCATGTTGTATTGGGCTGTTAGAACAAAATACTATAAATTGGTGTACTTTACGAAATTCTTTCATAAGGTTTTCGGGGGCAATACAATAGCCGGTTTTCCATCCTGTAGCATGAAATGTTTTTCCAAATGAACAGGTCACCAGGCTTCTTTCTGCCAGGGAAGGATAGCGGCAAACACTTTGATGCTTTTTGCCGTCGAAAATTATATGTTCATAAACTTCATCACTGATTATTATTATACCTGTATTTTTTGTTATTCTTTCAAGTTGTTTCATATCGCTATCAGTAAGGATGCTTCCCGTGGGGTTGTGCGGGGTATTAATTATTATCATTTTGGTGCGTTGGTTCAGCATTTTTCGCACTTCGTCCCAATCAATATGATAATCAGGCATTTTAAGAGGGATGCAAACAGGCACACCTCCATTAAGCTTTATAGCCGGCACATAACTATCGTAAGCAGGCTCAAATACTATAGCCTCATCATCTTCCTTTATAAAAGCAGTGATAGCAGTATATATAGCTTGTGTAGCACCGGCAGTAACTGTTATTTCGTTTTCAGGATTATATGATGCAGAATACAAATATTCTGTCTTTTCTGCAATTGCCTCACGCAATTTCATTACTCCACCCATTGGCGCATATTGATTATACCCATTCTTCATATAATAACTAACCAATTCTATAAGCTTTGGAGAACAATCAAAATCAGGGAAGCCCTGTGAAAGATTTATAGCTTTATAATCATTGGCCATACTCGACATAACAGCAAATACTGATATACCTGTATTTGGCAGCTTTGAACTAATCATTTCAGGATATGGTTTCATAATATGTTTTTTTTATTATTTCCAGCTATACTTTATTTTGTGTTTACTAAATCAAAAATGAAAAAAATGAAATTTTTTAATATTTTTGTTTCAATCAAGAAAGATGCAAATTTACAATAAATTTAATAATAAAATTTTTAAACTTTACTTTAGCTGATTTGTCTTAATCGATAATATTTGTTTGTTTGTATTAGTAACCAATTAATTAACAGGATTTAATTTACATAAAACATAATTAGATATGATACATATTGACAATTATAATTTTAAAGGAAAAAGGGTAATTATAAGGGTTGATTTCAATGTACCCCTTGACAAAGATTATAATATCACTGATGATTCAAGGATCAGGGCAAGTATTCCCACGATAGAAAAAGTTTTAAATGACGGTGGTTGTGCGGTTATAATGTCGCATATGGGGCGGCCTAAAGAAAAGGGGGAGGAAAAGTATTCATTAATACATATTGTTGATCACTTAGCAGGATTGCTTAAAACAGATGTTAAGTTTGCCGGCGATTGCATTGGCGAATTGGTTGCTGAAAAGGTAAACAGTTTGAAGCCGGGAGAAGTTATCTTGATTGAAAATCTCAGGTATTATAAGGAGGAGACAAAAGGAGACAGGGATTTTGCCAGGGAGCTGGCGTCTTTGGGCGATGTTTTTGTTAATGATGCATTTGCTGCTGTTCATAGAGCACATGCATCTACTACTGTTATTGCTGATTTTTTTCCTCAGGATAAAATGTTTGGATATTTGCTTGAACGAGAGCTAAAAAGTATTGATAAGGTAATTAATGATATTCAAAGGCCTTATCTGGCTATTATCGGTGGAGCCAAAGTATCATCAAAGATAGGTGTTTTGAATAACCTTATTGATAAAGTTGATGACTTGATAATTGGAGGAGGGATGATGTTTACCTTCATTAAGTCAAAAGGAGGAGAAGTTGGAGATAGTATTGTAGAAAAAGATTATTTATCAGAAGCACGTGAGATTGTTTCTTATGCCAATTCTAAAGGAGTAAACATTCATTTGCCGGTTGATACCGTTGTTGCCAATAAATTTTCCAATGATGCAGTTATAAAAACATGTGACAGTTATCAAATACCTAATAATTGGATCGGAATGGATATTGGTGAAAAAGCAGCCCGAAATTTTTCATCTCTTATAGAAAGTTCAAAAAATGTGTTATGGAATGGCCCTATGGGTGTAGCAGAGATGCCGAAATTTGCTTCCGGAACCAAAACTATTTTAAAAGCCATGGCAAAAGCTACTGAAAAAGGGGCTTTTACTTTGGCCGGCGGTGGTGATTCGGTAGCTGTAATCAATAAATTTGAAATGGCTGATAAGGTTAGCTATGTTAGTACCGGTGGAGGTGCATTGCTTGAGTATATGGAGGGTAAGGAACTGCCCGGTATCAAGGCTATAGTTAAAAGTAATAATCGTTAGTGCTAACTTGTTTCTGGGTAGATCAACAGCTGATTTCACCGGGGTCGAAAAGCTTAATGCATTCGTTTATGTAATGAAGTATTTCATTTCTCCCTGATGCTGTTTTTCCTGAAGAGACAAATACAGGCGGCAAAGGGTCCCATATTTCAGAAAGTTTTTCTAAATAAGAGTTTGTGTTTTTTTCAATCTTATACCTGCTTATTTTATCTATTTTTGTAAAAACAATAGCAAAAGGAAGCCGGTTTTTCCCCATCCATTGCATAAAATTCATGTCTATTGATTGTGGCTCATGACGTATGTCAACAAGAAAAAAAGTGCATAATAATTGCTTTCTTTGAAGCAAATATTGGTTGATCATTTTCTCCCACTTTTTTTTTTCCGGTAAAGGTGCTTTAGCAAAACCAAAACCAGGCAAATCAGTTAAATACCATGAACTGTTTATCAAAAAATGATTTATGAGTTGCGTTTTGCCCGGGGTCGAAGAAGTTTTTGCCAGATTTTTGCGGTTTACAAGCATGTTTATAAATGTTGACTTACCAACATTAGAACGTCCGATAAATGAAAATTCAGGAAGTTTTGCTTCAGGGCAATCACTTAATTTTGTGGAACTTTTAATGAATTCAGCACTGTTTATTGAAAACATTTTTGTTCGGTTAAAAATCTTTTTAAACTACATTTAATAATATTGATAGAGTCCGGTTATCAACCAATTTTATCACTAATCATGCACCGGGCTTGTCGGAGTGACACAAAAACTTTAAGCATTGATAATTCGTAATTTGCTTTTAATAAGAATAACCGAGAATAGAAATTTACGGTTGTTTTAATTTTTAGTTCTGTGCTTTCTTGTATGTATCAATATGCCTTTTTTTCTTCTGTTCATATATGTCATCTATATTAACCAGTATAGCAGTTTCTTCTACTCCGCCAAAATGTTCATTTATTACTGTGCCAAAAGTTTTCATGGTTGGGCTTAAGCCCATGTATGAATTTATTAATGGAGGAATATTTTCATTGTGCTTTCTTACTTCCTGGAATAATATTTTGTGGTTATCTTCAAAATTATTACCCGTAAATAACCCGTTAAATTCTTCTGTGGGTGTTTCAATAGGGATAGGGTCATAAGGTGTGACCAGCTTTTTATTATCCGGAAAAAACTTATGAAGAAAATATAGTATCATATCCCTTGCTCTTTTATTGAAGTGTTTGTACATGGTTACTTTTCCAAAAAAGTATTTTTTTTCCGGATGATCAACAACAAGTGCACCCAACCCATCCCACAAGTTATCAAGAGAGTATAACCCTTTACGGCTTTTACGCGAAGGTTGAAAATTGGGCTGAACAAACGAACGGCCCAGCTCAATGGTAAAAGGCAGGTATTCTTCAATAAACGTTTGGGAAAAGCTAAAATAATTTGATGTGGATAATAATGGCTTACCCCGGTTATCTTTTTTTGCCTCATCACACAAAAAGTACCTGTAGCCGCCAATAATTTCCATTTCTTTTGGATCGTAAACTATTAGCTGCTTATATTGATTATTGCCGGTGTCATAATTGTCAAGATCAATAGATTTACCGGTTCCTCCACCCGATTCACGAAAAGAAATTTCACGCAAACGGCCAATTTCCCTGACAACATTCGGAGCATCATTGTAGTCAATTATGTATATAACATTGTCATTATAGTTGGTTTTACGAAGAATCTTATTATTCGACAACTCCTTTTCAATAATACTTCTATCAACCGGTGGAATAATTGGTTCCATAATATTTGTTTTATCCTTATTTTTCTATCTATTGCTTTTTTTATTCAAACTGTAAACTCCGATTCATTTTCAGGTAAACGATATACATGTTCTTTTACCTTTTGAGCCCACTCATGGTGCGTTTTATCTTTGGTAAATAGTGTGTAAGATATTGGCTTGCCAAATGTAATGGTAATATTTTTATCTCTTTGCTTAAACATTTCATCAGGCAAGTAAAGCATTTCTATATTTAATTTAACTCCCAGTTTTTTCCTAATGTTAGCTAAATTATAGAAAAAATTGGAATTTTTTCCATGAATGTGCACAGGTATAATATCTCTTTGATGACGAATAGCTTTTGTTATAAAACTCTTTTTCCATGGAAGATCGCAAATAATGCCTTTCTGACGCCTTGAAACAAGACCTGCAGGAAATACCAAAACCAATTGCCCGGATTCGTAAACCTCTTCAATGAGCTTTATCGAATCATAACTTTTTTTGCCATACTTATTTATTGGAACAAAAAGCTCTTTTAAATTTTCGAGTTCTAATAGAATATCATTTACTATAAATTTTATATCTTTTCTTTTTTTCCCTATCACATACATTAATGCTATTCCATCAAGACCACCCAAAGGATGATTCGAAGCTATTATATAACGACCTTTTTTAGGAATGTTTTCAGGATTTGATACATGCACATCAATACAAAACTCATTTTCTATAAGTTGATCAATAAATTCAAGGCCATAATAGCCATTAAGGCGGTTAATAACATCATTTATCTCATTTTGGTGTGTTATGTGTTTTATGTATCTAATTATAAATCCCGGAATAACCGTATATAATTTACCGCCTTTTTTTCTGAATACAGAATCAATGTCTATTAACTCTCTCTTTTGTTTTTCAGTAAGAGTATTATTATTTGTTTGTGTCATTTATCAATTATATATATCAGATTTTTTGTTCTTCTTGAAAATTACTAAAAAAATAAAACATTTTAACCGTAAATATAAAAAACGTTAAAACTGCATTATTTAGTGAGTTTTTCAAAATTTTGATAGTTAAAACTGTAAAAAACTAACTCTTTTTATTCTTATTATTATGTTGATTAAACCAAATTATGATTAGTGAACGACAAATATAAACAAATATTCGTTCAGCAACAATATAGCTTTATTGTATATTAATGCTTTTTTAACATTTTTTTTCGGATAACCAGGTAATTAATTTGATTTATTTTTTTTAAATAAAATATTGATAAACTCCGCTTTCCCTAATAAGATTTTGATAATCAAGGTTTTAGGTATTTTGTCGTTGTTTTTTGCTGGATTAAACTAAAAAAAGTTATCAACAATGTGGTAAAAAGTGGTAAAATGTGGTAAATTTGTTTATATATTTACAGTCAAAAATAACAAAAGTGTGAAAAATGTCTTATTTATTAGGCGAATATGAAGTAAGAATTGATTCGAAATGCAGGTTTGTTTTGCCTGCGGGAATCAAGCGACAGCTTGGTACACAAGACCGGGAGCATTTTGTGGTCAACCGTGGTTTTGAAAAAAACCTCACACTTTACCCCGACAGTGAGTGGAAAGCAATAACACAGGAGATTAATTCATTAAATTTATATAATAAGAAAAATCGCGAATTTGTAAGATATTTTTTTCGTGGTGCAACTGAGATTTCAATTGATTCGGCTAATCGTTTATTACTTCCCAAATCTCTTATTGATTATGCAGATATTGAAAAAGAGATAGTATTATTTGCTTATGGTCAAAGAATAGAGATATGGGCTAAAAATGTTTACAATGAGATGATGAGCAGTGAACCCGATGATTTTGCTTCATTGGCTGAAGAGGTGATGGGAAATTCAAAAACAAAAAACGAAGATGGCAAACTATCATGAACCTGTTTTGCTGGAAAAAGTTATTGAGTGCTTAGATGTTAAGCCTGATGGTTTTTATGTTGATGCTACTTTCGGTGGTGGTGGCCATGGGCTCGAAATTCTCAAAAAGCTTAAAAATGGTAAGCTTATAGCTTTTGATCAGGATGAAGATGCAGAGGCTAACTTGCCGGATGATGATCGCGTTATGTTTTTCAATCATAATTTCAGGTTCATAAAGAATTTTTTACAGCTTAATAAATTAGTTCCTCTTGACGGTCTTTTTGCTGATCTTGGTGTTTCATCACATCAGCTTGAAATTCCCGGCAGGGGGTTTTCAACTCGTTTTTCAGGTCCGTTGGACATGAGGATGAATCAATCATCTGAATTGACTGCTGCTGATATTGTAAATGATTTTGACGAACAGCATTTAAGTAAAATATTTAGGCACTACGGCGAATTAAAAAATGCTGATAAGCTGGCTAAAATAATAATTAAAGAAAGAGGCAAAAAAAGGATTCAAAATACTTATGATTTGGTTGGTTTAATAGAAAACTTAACAACTAAAAACAGGAGAAATAAGTTTTTAGCTCAAGTATTTCAAGCATTAAGGATTGAAGTTAATGATGAAATTAATGCACTTAAAGAATTGCTTCAGCAATCGGTTGATATTTTAAAAACCGGCGGCAGGTTGGTTATAATATCGTATCATTCTATTGAAGACAGGCTTGTTAAGAATTTTATGAAAGCAGGAAATTTTGAAGGAATTGTTCATAAGGATTTTTATGGTAACAAACTTACTCCTTTTGAGGTAATACATAAGTTTGTAGTACCCGGTGAAGAAGAAATAATGAATAACAACAGGGCTCGTAGTGCAAAGTTGAGGACCGCCCGGAAAATTGCAACAAATGACTAAAAATAGTTTTAAAAATATTAAGGAAAAGGATAACAGTGAAAATAAGTTTTCAAAAACTTTTTATTCGCTTATAGATGGTTCATTTTTAACCAGGGATGGTATAATAAAAATGCTGCCGTTTTTCTTTTATTTAATGGGGTTAGCTTTATTTTTAATATTTAATTCTTATTATGCCGAAAAAAAAGCAAGAGAGAAGGAGGAATTGCGTGGAGAGATAATTGAGTTAAGGATAGAATATATAAATACAAAATCGGAGTTGATGTCTATTACAAATCAGTCGGTTGTTGCACGCAGGCTTGCTGAAAGGGGGCTGTCTGAATCGTCTGTGCCTCCCATAAGGATTGAGAAGCCAAAGGAGAAGCGCAGTTTTTTATCAACCATATTTGGATGGGAAGACAATTAATGTTTTATATAAAAAAATTATTATACTTTGAGCAATTTCAAAAGTGACATATTGTGGCGTGTTTACCTTGTATATTTTTTGGTGGCATTTTTTGCAATTTTGATTGTTGCAAAGGTTTTTTATATTCAGTTTGTTGAGGGAGATAAGTGGAGAGATGCTTTAAATGAGACAAATTTAAGGTATGCTGAGCTTGATGCTACCAGGGGAGATATATTTTCAACCGGTGGTAATTTGCTTGCTACCAGTGTACCGGTTTATGAAATTCGCATGGATATGAGCCCTGTTGTTATACCTGATGAATTGTTTTATTCAAAAGTCGACTCTTTGGCAGCCAATTTGGCTTTTTTGTTTGGAGACCGTACTAAGGGGCATTATCGTAACATATTGATTAATGGCAGGGAAAATCAGGAGCGTTATCTTCTTATAAGGCGTAATGTTACTTATAGTGAATTAAATCAGTTGCGTAATTTTCCTTTATTCAGGAGGGGTCGTTTTGGTGGCGGGTTAATAGTTGAAGAGAGTTTAAGGAGAGAGATGCCATATAAAAATCTTGCTGCCAGAACTATTGGATATGAAAGAGGCGGATATTATGTAGGTTTAGAGGGTGCGTATCGTGATTATCTTGAGGGCCAAAAAGGTAAAAGGTTGATGCAAAGAACTGGTGGCGGCAATTGGATACCTGTAAATGATAAAAATAAAATAGAGCCTCGCAATGGAAATGATATTGTTACGACCCTAAATATTAATATTCAGGATGTTGTTGATAACAGTTTGCGCAATCAATTGCGCAGGTATGATGCTGATTATGGTTCGGTTGTGGTTATGGAAGTTGCTACAGGTAAGGTGCGAGCCATTTCAAATCTTACATTAACTGATAATGGCAATTACCAAGAATTATACAATTATGCTGTGGGCGAAAGTATAGAACCAGGCTCTACATTTAAGCTTGCTTCTATGTTGGTTGCACTTGAAGAAGGTATTGTAACCCCCGGTGAACTTATTAATACCGGAGAAGGAAGCATTGATTATGCTGACCGCACTATGCATGATGCCGAGGAGGATGGCTTTGGAACTATTTCAGTGCAAAATGCTTTTGAGGTTTCTTCAAATGTTGGTATTTCAAAAATTATTTATGAACATTATAAAAATGATCCCCAGTCTTATATTGATAAAATCAAGGCTTTAGGATTAGGAGATAAGTTAGGGCTTGAAATTAGAGGTGAAGGCAATCCTTTTATTAAAGATGCCGGCAGCTCAGGATGGTCGGGTGTATCTCTTCCATGGATGTCAATAGGTTATGGAGTTTCTTTTACACCATTGCAAATATTATCGTTATACAATGCTGTGGCAAATGATGGTATTATGGTAAAGCCCATGTTTGTGGAAGAAGTTCGACAAACGGGTAAAAAAATCAGAAATTTTGATACCCAGGTGATAAATAACCGTCTTGCTTCAGGACAAACTATTAAAAAACTTAATGACATGCTTGTTGGAGTTGTTAAAAACGGTACTGCAAAAAACATAAATACTGAGGCATATCAAATAGCAGGAAAAACTGGTACTGCGCAAGTTGCTGACACAAAATTTGGTTATCGAAGAGTATCAGGAGTATATTACAATGCTTCGTTTGTGGGTTATTTTCCCGTCGATAATCCCAAGTATTCTATGATTGTTAATATTCATAATCCTAAAGGATGGATATACACCGGCAGCCAGGTTGCAGCACCTGTATTCAGGGAAGTTGCCGATAAAATTTTTGCTTCACAAATGAATTTACCATCAAAGGATTTTAAAACTCCTTCTCTTGCCTACTATCCTTCTTTCAGAGCAGGTAATTATAATGATATTTCAAAAATATATCAGCATTTTGGATGTTATGCTGAAAATAAGCCTGAAAGCCAATGGGTTTCGGCCCAAGCAAGAAAGGATACAGTAATATTTCGGGATAGGGAGTTTATTCAAAATCTTGTGCCAAATGTAGTTGGAATGAGTCTTAAGGATGCCCTGTATATACTTGAAAATGCAGGTATGGAAGTACGCTTTTCCGGTAAGGGCATTGTACGGCGGCAAAGCATCAGACCCGGACTGAGAATAAAACCCGGAAATGTTATTGTTTTAGAATTATCATAAACATTTTTTGATTTGAAATATTTGAATGACATATTATACAAAAGTAAACTACTGAAAGTAGATGGAGCTACTAACATTGAAATCAGTAATGTGGTGTTTGACTCGAGGGAGGTCAGGCCGGGCGCACTGTTTGTTGCCATACGTGGTCTTAACACTGACGGTCATTTGTTTGTTGATCAGGCAATAGAAAAAGGCGCCATAGCTGTTGTATGTGAGGAGATGCAAAAAAACCGGTCAAAAAATGTTACATGGGTGAAAGTTGATAATAGCTCTAAAGCCTTAGGGCATATTGCATCCAACTTTTTTGATTCTCCATCTTCAAAATTAAAAGTTGTTGGAATAACCGGTACTAATGGGAAAACTACTATCGCAACGTTATTGCATGAACTTGCTTTAAAAGCAGGAGAAAAAGCCGGACTGATCTCTACTGTGGCTAATAAGATTGGCGAAGAAAAAAAAGAGGCAATATATACAACACCTGATGCAATTGAGTTAAACAGGATTTTTTGTGAAATGCTCGATAAAGGATGTAAATATTGTTTTATGGAAGTAAGCTCACATGCAATCAGCCAAAACCGTATTGAAGGTATCAGGTTTGCAGGAGCTGTATTTACTAATATTTCTCATGACCACCTTGATTATCACCAATCATTTGATCAATACCTGAAAGCAAAGAAGCGATTTTTTGACCTTCTTGATAATAAAGCTTTTGCCCTTACAAATATTGATGACAAAAACGGAAGATTTATTTTGCAAAATACCGCTTCAAAAAAGTATACCTATAGCCTAAAAAGTATGGCTGATTTTAAGGGTAAATTAATTGAAAACCTTGCTTCGGGTTTACAAATGCAAATTGACGGAATTGATTTATGGTGCAAGCTGGCAGGAGAGTATAATGCTTATAACCTGTTGGCAATATATGGAACAGCCTTGTTGCTTGGATTCGACAAAAGTAATACACTAAAGTTATTAAGTAGCCTCGAAGCTGTTGAAGGACGATTCGATTATTTCGTTAATAAAGACAAAATAATGGCTATTGTTGATTATGCCCATACACCCGATGCTCTTGAAAATGTCCTGGCTGCCATTTCGAATATGCGTACCAGGAATGAAAAGGTTATTACCGTGATAGGTTGCGGCGGAGATCGCGATACTGAGAAAAGACCATTGATGGCCATAATTGCTGCAAAATATAGCGATAATGTGATTTTTACCTCCGACAACCCACGTTTTGAAGATCCTGAATTAATCATTGGGCAGATGGAAAAAGGGCTTGACCCGGTTGAAAAGAAAAAATCAATAAGTATTACTGATCGCCTTCAGGCAATAAAAACTGCATGTAAACTGGCTGAAAAAAATGATATTATCCTGGTGGCAGGGAAGGGTCATGAAAAATATCAGGATGTAAAGGGAGAAAAAAAACTTTTTGATGATAAAAAAATACTTGAAAATTTTTTACTCTGAATCTTAAATAAATAATATATGTTTTATTATATTTTTGACTTTCTTGATAAAAACTTTGACATTCCCGGAACAGGGCTATTTCAGTTTATTTCTTTTAGAGCCGGCATGGCAATAATATTGTCTTTGCTTATATCATTAATGTTTGGGAAAAAGATCATCAACTATTTGAAGAGATTACAAATTGGAGAAGAAGTTCGTGATTTAGGTTTGGAAGGACAAAAGCACAAGCAAGGCATACCTACTATGGGCGGCTTAATTATTGTTGCCGCTATAATTATACCCACATTATTGCTTTCAAAACCCGATAATATATACATTATATTAATGGTTATTTCAACAATATGGTTAGCTGTTATAGGTTTAGCTGATGATTACATTAAGGTTTTCAGAAAAGACAAAAAAGGCCTTCATGGCAAGTTCAAAATAATAGGGCAGGTTATATTGGGTATTATAGTAGGTGCAACTATTTTTTTTAATGAGTCAGTTGTTATTAGAGAAAAAACAGAAACAGATTTTGAATTTGAGCAGCCCGTGGGGCTTTTAAATATGAATCAGGATGATGAAACAATATCGCCTTTTGCCAAAGAATCTGTAAAATCAACAAAAACAACAATACCTTTTGTAAAAGACAATGAGTTGGATTATTCTGTATTGATAACCATGATTTTTGGTGAACGATACCAAAAGTATGCCTATCTTGTTTATATACCGATTGTTATACTGATAATAACAGCTGTTTCAAATGGTGCAAATCTCACTGACGGTCTTGATGGGCTCGCTACAGGCACTTCTGCCATAATTGGCTCCACACTGGCAATACTTGCTTATGTGTCGGGTAATATACTTTTCGCTGATTATCTCAACATTATGTATATACCGCATACCGGTGAGCTTGTTATATTTATGGCAGCATTTATCGGTGCATGTATAGGATTTTTATGGTATAATTCATATCCGGCACAAATATTTATGGGTGATACCGGCAGTTTATCACTGGGGGGCATTATAGCTGTATTTGCTATTGTTATCAGAAAAGAGCTCTTGATACCAATTTTATGTGGCATATTTTTTATTGAAAGTCTGTCAGTGCTTATCCAGGTAGCATGGTTCAAAATAACCAAACGTAAACTTGGAGAAGGCAGGAGAGTTTTCAGAATGGCTCCTATTCATCATCATTACCAGATGAAAGGGCATCATGAAGCAAAAATTGTGCAACGCTTCTTTATAATAGGTATTCTATTGGCTGTATTTTCTGTTATAACACTTAAAATAAGATAATCATGGTTAATAAATAAATCTATAAGTTGAAAAATGAATAACATAAAATAAAAAAAGATAAACAGATGGAAAGTACCGGTAATATAGTTGTATTGGGAGGAGGTGAAAGTGGAACCGGTGCTGCTTTACTGGCAAAGAAAAAAGGTTATAGGGTATTTGTATCAGATAAAGGCAGGATAGATGATAAATATAAAGACGTTCTTAAAAATAATAATATTGAGTGGGAGGAGGAAAAGCATAGCAGGGCAAAAATTTTTAATAGTGACGAAATTATTAAAAGTCCCGGTATCCCTGAAAATGTTGATATAGTTAAAGAGTCAATTGCTTCCGGCATACCGGTAATATCGGAAATCGAGTTTGCAGGGAGATTTTCGAAAGCTAAGATGATATGTATCAGTGGAAGTAACGGCAAAACCACCACTGCAATAATGACTTTTGATATTTTAAAAAAGGCAGGATTGGATGTTTGTCTTGCAGGGAATGTGGGAGATAGCTTTGCGTGGAAATTGGCCGAGCGTGATTATGATTATTTTGTTTTGGAAATAAGCAGCTTTCAGCTTGATACAATGTTCAAGTTTAAAGCTGATATAGCTGTTTTGCTGAATATCACGCCTGATCACCTCGACAGGTATGATAAAGATTTTGTAAAGTACAGCAATTCCAAATTTAGAATTTTCCAAAATCAGGAAGTTGGTGATCATATTATTTATAATGCTGATGATCAGGTTATAGTTGAAAAAATAAAAAAAATAAAAACAAAAGCTCTATGCTATCCTTTTTCACAAAAAGTAACATTAGATAAGGGTGCATACACAACAGACGACAAAAAAATCGTATTTAAAATTAAGAATAAGGAGTTTTTTATGAATTTAACAGAACTACCACTACAGGGTAAACATAACATTTACAACTCAATGGCTTCGGGTATAACTGCACGTTTGCTTGATATTCGTAAGGTTATTATCAAAGAGAGTTTGAGTGAATTCAAAAATGTTGAGCACAGGCTTGAATCAGTTAGTCTTGTCAGAGGGATAGAGTTTTTTAATGATAGTAAAGCCACAAATGTAAATTCCACATGGTTTGCTCTTGAGAGCATGACTAAACCTGTAATCTGGATTGTCGGTGGCATGGATAAAGGTAATGATTACTCCGATTTGCAATACCTTGTAAAGCAAAAAGTTAAGGCTATTGTTTGTCTTGGAGTGAACAACGAACGCATTATTAAGGCTTTTAATGATTATAATATACCTGTTACTGAGACTCAAAGTGCCCGGGATGCTGTAAAAGCGGCATATAATATGGGCGCTCCGGGTGATGCCGTATTGTTATCACCCGCATGTGCAAGTTTTGACCTGTTTGATAATTATGAGGATAGGGGAAACCAGTTTAAACAAGCTGTTTATGATCTTTGAATACTTAATAAATAAAAAAAGTATGCTTGTTTATATGCTTTTAATATAGTGCAATCATAAAAATATTTTTTATATAAACCAAAGCAATTTTAATTAACGAAAACAGAGAATGAGTAGTTTTTTTAATAAAATAAAAGGAGATAAAACCATTTGGATGGTTGTTATTATTTTATCTGTAATTTCAGTGCTGGCTGTATACAGTTCAACCGGTACATTGGCTTATCGCATTAGAGGTGGTAATACCGAGTATTATCTTCTGAAGCATTTTATGATTTTGATTTTCGGTTTATTTTTAATGTTTTTGGCGCACAAGATCAAGTATACATATTATTCCAGGCTATCTCAAATAATGCTTATTATAGCAATACCCTTACTGATATTTACGCTTTTCCACGGTCAAACAATTCATGATGCTAACCGTTGGTTAATCTTACCTGTTATTAATATCAGTTTTCAAAGTTCAGATTTCGCCAAGCTGGCATTAATCATGTATCTTGCCAGGCTTCTTACAAAAAAGCAGGATCAGATAAAAGATTTTAAATCAGCATTTTTGCCTGTTATTTTGCCTGTATTCATTGTATGTGGCCTTATTTTGCCTGCTAACCTGTCTACTGCTATAGTTATATTTTTAACTTGTGTTGTATTGATGTTTGTAGGAAGGGTGAATTTCAAGTATATTTTTGCTATGTGTTCAATAGGCTTGGTTTTGCTTACTATATTTATTGCGGTAATGTTAAGATCACCTGACCAGGGCAGGTTATTTACCTGGCAAAGCCGGATAGAAAACTATCTTAATAAAGAGCATAGTGATACATATCAAAGTGATCAGGCAAAAATTGCAATTGCTTCAGGCGGGGTTTTTGGTAAACTTCCGGGTAACAGTACACAACGAAACTTTTTGCCACAAGCTTTTTCAGACTTTATTTATGCAATAATTATTGAAGAATACGGGTTAATTGCGGCTATAAGTATAGTGTTGCTCTATATGATACTTCTTTTCAGGGGTATAAGGATTGCACACCGAAGTCCCGGTAATTTCGGGACCTTACTGGCTACCGGGCTAACCTTCAGCCTGGTCTTCCAGGCAATGATCAATATGGCTGTGACGGTTGACCTGATACCGGTAACCGGCCAGCCTTTACCGCTCATAAGCATGGGAGGTACATCTTTGTGGTTTACAAGTATAGCTATAGGTATAATATTAAGTGTTAGCAGGACAATAGAAGAGAACCAGAACCAGGAAATAGAAGGAGGTGATTATGCATCAGTATGAAAAATTAAGGGTTATTATAAGTGGTGGTGGTACCGGTGGACATGTGTTTCCGGCTATAGCTATAGCTGATGCCCTGAAAAAGAAAGTTCAGTTTCTACAGGTTCTGTTTGTAGGTGCAAAAGGTAAAATGGAGATGGAACAGGTACCTAAAGCAGGGTATCATATTTTAGGACTTAATATATCAGGATTGCAGCGTAAAATTACCTACAAAAATTTATTTGTTATTCCACGGCTAATATCAAGTATGATCAAAGCAAAAAATATCGTTAAAAGATTTAAACCCGATGTGGTGGTTGGTGTTGGCGGTTATGCAAGCGGGCCTGTTGTACATGTGGCATCAAAACGCAAGATACCTTGTGTTATACAGGAACAAAATTCATATCCGGGGCTAACGAACAGGTTGCTTGCCAGGCGGGCAGACAGTATATGTGTTGCCTATGATGGCATGGATAAATATTTTCCCAAATCAAAAATATATTTTACCGGCAATCCTGTAAGACAAGATATTATCGATATTGAAAATAAATATGAAGAAGCAGTAAAGTTTTTCGGTCTTTCGGACCAGAAAAAAACTTTACTTGTTTTGGGAGGAAGTTTGGGGGCAAAGACAATAAACAAAAGTGTTATGGCCAATATAAACTTGTTTATTGATAATAATATACAAGTTATCTGGCAAACCGGGAAATTGTATTATCCCCAAGCCACCAAGTTTGTTAATGATAGGGCGATGGTGGGAGTTAAGATTTTGCCTTTTATTGACCGCATGGACCTGGCTTATACTGTTTGTGATATGTTGGTTTCCAGAGCCGGAGCAATTAGCGTCAGTGAAATATGTGTAGTTCAAAAACCTGCTATTTTTATTCCGTCTCCAAATGTAGCTGAGGACCATCAAACAAAAAATGCCCTGGCTCTGGTTAATCATAATGCTGCATTGCTTGTTAAAGATTCGCAAGCAGTTGAAAAACTTGGAAATGTGGTTTTGAATAACATTTTTGATGATGAAAAAATATATCGTTTAAAAGAAAAGTTAACCGGATTTACGGTAAAAGATTCGGCCGACAGAATAACAAGTGTAATAATGAGTTCAATAAAATAATTTATTGTGGATTTAAAAACATTAAATAAGGTTTATTTTATCGGTATAGGAGGAATTGGTATGAGTGGTCTTGTCCATTTTTTCCTTGACAATGGTGTTTGCGTTGCGGGTTATGATAAAACTCGCTCGCCAATTACCGATAGGCTCATTGACAAAGGTGTCGATATAATATTTGATGATAAACCTGAACTATTGCCTGAAAATATTGATCTTGTTATTTATACACCAGCCGTAAAAGATGAGCTCGGTATCATCAAAAAGCTCAAAAATAGCGGCTTGAGGTTTATGAAAAGAGCAGAAGTGCTTGGAATGATTTCAAAAAATATCCCTACAATAGCTATTGCCGGCACTCATGGGAAGACTACCGTTACTTCTATGCTGGTTCATATAATGAAGTATGCCGGCATTAGAATTAATGGATTTGTAGGAGGGATAACCAAGAATTACTCTTCAAACTATATCGGTGATGACAATCCTCAATGGATAGTAGTAGAAGCCGACGAATTTGATAAGTCTTTTCTTAAACTCAAACCTTATTATGCTGTTATAACATCAATGGATGCAGATCATCTGGATATATATATAAATCAAAAATCACTGAAAGAAACATTTTTTCAGTTTATAAATAGTATTGATAAAAACGGACACCTGGTTATACATGACAGTTTACCGTATCCCGATGATTTAATCGTTAAAGTAACCGGTTACAGTGTTGAAAAGCCAGGCGACATTTTTACCAGAAACTTTAGGCATAAAAATTTAATTAACTACTTTGATGTAAAAGGTTGTGTTGATATAGATAATATAAAACTTAAAGTTCCGGGTTATCATAATGTTGAAAATAGCCTTGCTGCTATTGCAATATCTCATTTGTTAGGTATAAAAAGCGACACAATAACGAATGCTTTAAGTACTTATGAAGGTGTTAAGAGAAGGTTTGATATAAAATGTTATAGTGATAATATAGCATATATAGATGATTATGCACATCATCCTGAAGAGCTTAAAGCTTTTATCGGTTCTGTAAGAAATTTGTTGCCGGGGAAAAAAATAACAGGGGTCTTTCAACCTCACCTTTACTCGCGGACAAATGATTTTATGGATGAGTTTGCTGAAAGCCTGCAGCTTCTTGATGAGCTTTTGTTATTAGATATCTACCCTGCTCGTGAAAAACCCATACAAGGGGTTTCGAGCAAGGCATTGTTCGAAAAAATAAAGCTCGAAAATAAATACATTCTTAGGAGTGACCAGGTCGTTGAATTTTTAGAAAAAAAAGATGTGGAAATACTTCTTACGATGGGCGCAGGAGATATTGACAGGCTGGTTGACCCATTAACTATATTGATGAATTACAAAATTAAAAATGAAAAGTATGGTTAAGAAAATATTCAGGGTTTTTTATTATATACTTATTCCTGTTTTAATTTTTGTTTTGATGGGCTTAGCTATTGAATCAAATAATTTACTTGTTTGCAACTCTATTAACGTCAATGTTGATCGTTCTTGTGGAAATTATTTTATTGAGCCGGCTGAAATAAATCAAGAGGTTTACACAAAGTTTGATACCACCGGTGGAAATTATTTAAACAGACAGAGTTTGAACAAAATTGAGAATTTCATTACCGGAATGACTTATGTGAGGGATGCTGATGTGTATAGAACAATTAACGGTAAGCTTCATACTGATATTACTCAACGCCGGCCTTTAATTAGAGTGGTTAATGCTAGCGGGCAAAGTTTTTATATCGATACTGATGGCCGGTTAATGCCTTTGAGCAGTGATTATACTGCACGTGTCATGGTTGTTAGTGGTAGTATAAACAGCCAATATTCACCTTTAGTTGATTTGAATCAGTTGTCGGAAGAGGAGTTGAATGAGCAGGAATATTCAGTGATGAAAGACATTTTTAAATTAGCTGAATATATTGATAATCATAGTTTATTGAATGTTTTTATTGGCCAAATGTATGTTTGTTCAGATAAAAAATTTAAGCTTATTCCCAAAAATGGTTCACATATAATTGAGTTTGGCAGTATTGACAGAATGGAACAAAAATTTAACAAGCTTTGGGTTTTTTATAATTACGGGCTTACTCAAACAGGATGGAATAAATATTCTAGAATAAATCTTAAATATAAGAATCAAGTTGTTTGTGCAAAATAAAAAAATAAATATATGGCAACATCAGAAATAATAGTTGGTTTAGACATTGGTTCAACAAAAATTGCATGCATTGTTGGGCGCCGGAATGAATACGGCAAAATCGAAATATTAGGTATGGGTAAGGGTAAGTCGCTTGGTGTTAACCGGGGTATAGTATCCAACATTCAACACACTGTTGATTCGATGCATGCTGCAGTTAAAGAAGCCGAACAAAGTTCGGGAGTTGAAATTAATGTTGTTAATGCCGGTATAGCCGGCCAGCATATTCGCAGTCTTCAACACAGGGGTAATATTATCAGGAATAGCATGGAAGATGAGATCAATCAGCAAGATATTGATACGCTTGTTGAAAACATGTACAAGCTTGTTTTGCCTCCGGGTGAAGAGATCATACATGTAATTCCACAGGATTATATCATAGATAATGAGCAAGTGACACGTCATCCAATTGGTATGGCAGGTATATGTCTGGAGGCAAACTTTCATGTAATAACAGGATTGGTATCGGCGGCAAAAAACATTGAAAAATGTGCTACAAAAGCCGGTTTAAATATATGCGATATGATACTTGAGCCGCTGGCATCTGCCGAAGCCGTATTAAGCCAGGAGGAAAAGGAAGCCGGTGTTGTTCTTGTTGATATAGGGGGAGGAACAACTGACATAGCTGTTTTTCAGGATGATATTATTCGCCATACTGCTGTAATTCCATTGGGAGGTAATGCGATTACTGAAGATATAAAGGAAGGCTGTTCAATCATTAAAAGCCAGGCAGAAGCTTTGAAAATTGGATTTGGGTCAGCCCTTGCAAGTGAAAATAAAGATGAAGAAGTAGTTTCAATACCCGGCTTAAAAGGCCGTGAACCAAAGGAAATATCATTGCGCAATCTTGCACATATCATACAGGCGAGAATGGAGGAAATTATTGAACATGTATATTATGAAATAAAAACTTCAGGCTATGAAAAAAAGCTTATAGCAGGAGTTGTTTTGACCGGTGGTGGAAGCCAAATGAAGCATGTGGCACAGCTCTCGGAGTTTATCACCGGTATGGATACAAGAATAGGATATCCCAACGAGCATCTTGCAAAAACCCTTTCAGGGGAAATTAGTCAGCCGATGCATGCTACAGGTGTGGGGTTGGTTATTAAGGGTTTTCAGAATATGAGTAATAAAAAGAAAAAAAAGAGCGGAATAGCTACACAAAGCAAAAACTTAAAAAACAGCTTCTTGTCAAAGATAAAGCAGTTTTTTGAAGATGAAGATAGTACAACTTAATTAAAAAATATTGCAGTTTGCAAAAACTCTTAACTGTTTTTTTATTAAACAAACTCTTATTAAAAACCCAACAAAATTGAATAATAATGAAAAATGATACAATGATAAAATTCGATTTACCAAAAAACCAATCATCTATAATCAAGGTTTTAGGTATTGGTGGTGGTGGCAGAAATGCTGTTAACCACATGTTCAAACAAGGAATTGAAGGTGTTGATTTCATAGTTTGCAACACCGATTCACAGGCATTGCAAAAGAGCCCTGTGCCTAACAAGATACAGTTGGGAGCAGGGCTTACTGAAGGCAGGGGTGCGGGAAGCCTCCCCGAAGTCGGCAGAAATGCCGCTATTGAAGATATTGACAGTATTAAAGAAGTTTTGGAAAAAAACACCAAAATGATCTTTATTACTGCCGGAATGGGAGGGGGTACCGGCACCGGGGCAACCCCGGTTATAGCTAAAGAAGCTAAAGAGCAGGGAATACTTACCGTGGGTATTGTAACTCTTCCCTTTGCTTTTGAAGGAAGAAAACGGAAGATGCAAGCAGACGAAGGTATTAAAGAACTAAAAGAAAATGTAGATACACTTCTTATCATTTGTAATGATAAGTTGAGAGAGCTGTATGGCAACCTCTCGGTTTCAGAAGCTTTCGCTAAAGCTGACAATGTTCTTACAACTGCTTCAAAAGGTATTGCTGAAATAATAACACGCACCGGATATATTAATGTTGATTTTGCAGATGTAAAAACCGTAATGCTCAACAGTGGCGTGGCTATTATGGGAACAGGTATTGCAGAAGGTGATAACAGGTCGGTAAAAGCTATTGAAACAGCCCTTGCATCGCCATTGCTTAACGATAACAATATACATGGCGCAAGCAATATATTGCTTAACATAACCAGCGGCAAAGAAGAAGCATTAATGGATGAGATTACCGAAATTACCGAATACATACAGACAGAAGCAGGATCGAATGCCGAAATAATCTGGGGGTTGGGTAAAGATGAAAACCTGGGCAATAATATAAGTGTTACTCTTGTGGCTACAGGATTTAGCTCTCATACTAAATTCGGATATGATTTTGAAGATCAGGACAAAGAAAAAAAGGTTGTGACATTGGAACCTGAAAAACCCTCTGTAAAATCCGAACCCAAAGATTATAGCGAGCCTTCAAACGATATAAGGCTCGTGAATAAAGCAAAGCAGAAAGAAAGTAAAAAAAACCAGGGATCAGCTAATGATGACCCGTCTCAGAAAAAACTGACAATTGAGTTTGATGTCGACACTTCTCAAAATAAAAAGACAAGTGAGAAAGAGGTTGATGATGCTGCCGAACAAAAAAATGATGAGAATAAAACAGGCGAACAAATATACAACGAAGAAAAATTACAACAAAGGATCCATGAACGGGAGAAAAAACTTAGAGAGCTTAGCCTGAAAATTAAAACCCCCGAGGGATTAAAAGATGTTGAAAATGAGCCGGCTTTCATAAGAAGAAATGTCGTTTTAAGCAAAGTACCCTCAAGCAATGAATCACAAGTATCACATTATACTCTTGATATTGATAAAGAAAAAAAGGCTAAAATAAAATCAAACAACTCATTTTTGCATGATAATGTTGATTAATAGCTTATCAATAAATAAAGCTTTTTAATAAATCAATTTTTGTAAATCATACTATCGAGATATAATATTTATTATCTTTGTAATGGACTTAAATTTACATAATTACGGGTTTATAGCAGGCGGTGCTGATGGCTTTACCAGGTAAAAAATATAACGGGTTACGAAAAGTTCTTAATGAACAAAAGTCATGGCCATGTGTTTACATGTTTAAGTTTATAATGCCGGCTGACAACAAAGTAATGGCACAGGTGGAAAGTATGTTTTATGAAAATGCGAAGATATACCGTAAAGAATCAAAAAAAGGTAAATATCTTTCTGTAACAATAAAAGATACAATGAACAAACCCGAAGATGTTATTTACATATACAAAAAGGCTGAAGAAATACCCGGAGTTATGATTTTATAATCAGGTAAATTATAAAAAAAATAAAAATATATAAAATGGCTACTATAAAGAATCTGAAAAAAGATATAAATTTTCTTTCTGATGAGGTTATTGGCAATTGTTTTTTGCAATACTATTTTGCCGAAGAAAACAAACGTAAAGAAATTAATAAAATAATAGAAGAAATCGTTACAATGCGAAATGACCTTATAAAGAAAGTTAATAATCCTCCTAAAGATATTGACAACAAAGAAAAGAAGTCATACTTTCGTAATATACAAGAAGAACTTATTAAAAAAGCAAACGATGCTTTTGCACAACTTGAGCAGCAGCCCGAAAAGTAAAATATAAAAGGTTTTGATTCCTAACACAAAAGCAAAAAAAAAACGGGAAAAAACAATAAGTGTTTCTTCCCATTTTAATAATTAGCTTATAATATGCAAATCAATTAATATTTATTACCACAACTTTACAACTTCAAATGCATTATCTTCCATCCGCTTGTAATACTTTTTTGGATGATTCCAGCTTACGTAGGGGGCATCTTTATTTAATTCGGCTAATTTTTTAGTTTCAACATCAAACAGTAATGTGCCGTCATAATCATAATCAGATGGGTGATAAAAATGTATTGAAACTGAAACATCCAAAGGCGACGGATTTGATATTTGATGAATAATATTTAATGGTTCAAATATAATTTCTCCTTTATTTATTGTTCTTGATGGATGAATACTCAACAACTTTTTTTTATCATCAAATGCATATAGTGATTCCGAAACTACACCTTCTAAAACCCCGATATATCCCCAGTACTTATTGTGCTGATGAATCGGGAGGCTCACTTGTGCAGGCCAGGTTACAATAAAGATCTGTAAAGGCTTTTCTTTAACAATAATCTTGTTATATTTTTTCAGATCATAACCTTCGAGATAATTCTTATAATCTAGACAAGTAAAATCAATTTTGTCAAGTACATTTTTTACTAAATTTGAATTAATACTTGTTTGCGAAATTTTGCTTAATGCTGATAATAATTGTTTCATGAGGTTATTATTAGTTTATATTAATTGTATTTTAGTTGTTATAAAAAATATTCAAACTTCGTATAACAAAAAACATTTAGCTGAAAATGACAAAAAATATTTATCTTAGAAAGATAAAGATACAATAAAATGTCAGATTATAGTTATCTTTTTTTATTTTTAAGATAATATGATTTGTAAAATTTTTTAAGCATTATTCAGAATATTGGCTGCCGGCATAAATTGATTACTTTGTTGCTATAATGTATATATTTTAATATTGATAAATAGCAACAATTTATTTATAAATACTTATTTTAGCAGGCCAATTTGATGTATGTTTTTTTGCGCGTCAAAAATATAATAAAATAATGACTTTACCATACTTTAAAAATAAAACTCATCTTCATGATTCGGCAACAAACAGGAAAGTATATTTTTTATCCGATGCACATTTGGGAGTTTCGGGGTTTAAGACCAGCCTGGAGAGAGAAAAGCTTTTGGTCAGGTGGTTAGATATTATAAAATCACAGGCCGGGGAAATATATTTTTTGGGTGATATTTTTGATTTTTGGTTTGAATACAAGGATGTTGTTCCTAAAGGTTATACACGTTTGTTTGGTAAGCTTGCCGAATTGACTGATTCGGGTATTAAGATATTTTATTTTACCGGCAATCATGATATGTGGAACTTTCATTATTTTCAGAAAGAGCTGAATTTGCATGTATTCTCAAAACCTGCCGAAAAATATATTGGCAACAAGTATTTTATGATAGGTCATGGCGATGGTTTGGGTCCTGATGATAAAAGCTACAAGATCATTAAGAAAATATTTCAAAACAGGATCAGCCAAAAGATTTTTTCTTTTTTTCATCCTCGAATAGGTATTGGTTTAGCTAATTTTTTTTCGCGTAAAAGTCGCATTAATAATGCTCAGGAAGTTTTTTTGGGTGAAGATAAAGAGCGGTTGGTATTATATTGTAAGTATAAACTTACACAAAAACATTATGATTTTTTTGTTTTCGGTCACAGGCATTTACCCATGTCTGTATCTGTTGGCAAAAACAGTTTATATGTTAATACCGGTGAATGGATTAATACTTTTTCTTATGCTGTTTTTGACGGCGAGGATGTAAAGTTGGAATATTTTGACCCTAAAAAAGAAGCAGTTCATGCATAATTACTACATGAACTGCCTTTACAAAAGATATTTTTAGCCGGCAATTAAATAAACTCACTTAATTGCAAGCGTATTATGTGATTTTATTTATCATATCTACAACTCTGCAGGCATAGCCATATTCATTATCATACCATGATAAAATTTTCACGAAATTAGAATCCAGCACCTGTGTCATAGACGAGTCAAAAATTGATGAATGTGTATTACCTATTATATCGGTTGAAACAATCGGAGTGGTGGAGTATTCAAGTATTCCTTTCATAGGGCCGTTGGCAGCTTCTTTCATTGCGTTATTTACATCATCACGGGTAACATTTTTTTCCACTTCACAGGTCAGGTCAACAATTGAGCCATCAGGAGTGGGCACTCTTAATGCAAAGCCGTCAAGTTTGCCTTTCATTGAAGGAATTACTAATCCGATTGCTTTTGCTGCTCCTGTACTTGTTGGTATGATATTTATTGCGGCAGCCCTTGCTCTTCTGAGGTCTTTATGAGGTGCATCAAGTATTGCCTGGTCATTAGTGTAAGAATGAATGGTATTCATAAGCCCCCGTTTAACATGAAAATTATCATTCAATACCTTTGCCACCGGGGCAAGGCAGTTGGTAGTACATGAAGCATTTGAAATGATTCTGTGTCCCGGCTCCAGATCATTGTTATTAACTCCAAGAACAATAGTTGCATCAACATCATCCTCCGACTTTGCAGGCACAGACAAAATAACCTTTTCGGCTCCGGCTTGCAAATGCTTTTCTATGGTATCGCGTGTACGAAAAACACCGCTTGACTCAATAACTACCTGTATACCCAGATTATCCCATGGAAGATTAGCAGGGTCTTTCTCAGAATAAACCTTTATTCTCTTATTATTAATCATGATATGACCCTCCCCGGCTTCAATATCAGCCGGAAATTGTCCGTGAACCGAATCATGTTTTAATAAATATGCCAATGTCGCACTATCAGTAAGATCATTAACTGCAACAACATCAATATTATCATGTTGCATGGCAGCTTTTAAACTCAGCCTTCCGATGCGTCCAAAACCGTTGATAGCTACTTTTATATTTGTCATAGTAAGTACTTTTTAATTGTTTTTGATTAAATAAAGTGTCAAATTTAATAAAAATAATGCTTCTTACTAAGAATTATAAAATAAGCGCAGAATATTTTTCCATATTCAATATTTTAACTTAGGTCTTCATTTATTTCTAAAATTTTATGGGTTAGGAAAATTTTAAGGCGGGCAAATCTCACGTTATCCTTAACCGGCCTGTATTACTGACCGGTTAAGAATAACTGAGGTTCTTTAATGGTTTTACTTTAATTAATCAATCTTATAATAGAATGGTTTAACCTGCTTAGCTGTGTAATTAATCTTTTATACAACGAACCGAGAAGCCGTTATTATTCATATCTACACCTTCATAGAGTTTGTTGCTCCCACGCCTTATGTATCGCCTTCTTGCGAACCCGCTTGTTGCAGTTTCGTCGGCTGTCCAGAACTTGGCATAATCTCCTATATGATAATAAGCTCCATTTGGATACCGGTAACCTGAAGGAAGAGCTGAAAATCCAAAAATATCTTTTCCGAAGGCTTCATCTGAGATGTTCCACCTTGGATGTTCTTCTGTATCACAATTACCTCCTTCGGGCGATTCAACCTGGCGGCATGATTTTAACGCCTGGCCAATATTATCCGGTTTAATATCATCATAATTATCAATAAGGTATTCTCTTAGTTGTGTCCAGTCATCATCACTTGGAGCAACCCAGCCTGCAGGACAAAGGCCTCTTGTATCATCAACTGCATACCAGTTATATAATTTGCCATAAGCATCTGCCATTTCTTCATCGGATTCAATCCCCTCAATATCATCTTCATGAACACCGCCATCATGAGGATAAACGGCCATTGCACCCGATTTTGTGTTAGACCATTCAGTGTTATCCTCTAAGTAATAAATAAGCGATCCATCTGAATATTTTGTAGTGCGCAGATTCTCAGTCATCCATTCCTGATCACCCAATATAACTGTAACATACTCATTACCATCAATGTCGGTAACAGTGCCATACTCAATAGAATGACCGTTATCGGGTTTTGTTTCATCATCGTCACTGCAACTCAAGTTAATAAACATAAATGATGCAATAATCGCCATAGCGCAAATCCGGAACATAATTCTTCTGTTTTTCATGTTAAAATGGTTTTTTATTATACTAAAAAAAGTTATTTTGTTACAAAAATAATATTTTTAACAAATATTAATAATTATATAAAAATTTTTTTTAAAAAAGAATACCCAGCAATAAAAATGCCATTCTATATTAATTGCAGTTGACTTTCATTATAACATGACCTGCAGCAGATTTAAAACATTTATTGGGAAGGTCGCATAAGTCAGTATTACACGTTATGATTTATGTGGCGCATATTAGGCATAAGCTTATGGAAAAGTAATTACATCATTGAAAGCCCAAACTCAAAGAGTAGGTTTATATAGATGCAACGGCGATAGTCGGAAGTAGCAAACCCTTACCTGGTGAGGTTTCTCTTAACCGGAAGTCAGCAGACGCCATGGTAGCCGTTAGTAATGAGCCTGATTTAATAAAGGCAGGACATAAAAAGAGAGAACAGCCACAACCTGTTCTCTCTTTTGGGTTTTGCAGTCAAAAAATTTATATAGTACGTCCGGGATATATCTTTAATGCTTCTTCGAGGCATTTCATTGCTTTTTTCAGGTCTTCTACATTAAGGACATAGCTAATACGTACCTCATTAATACCTTTACCCGGCGTTGAATAGAATCCTGTGGCCGGAGCCATCATTACGGTTTGGTTTTCATAGTTAAACTCTTCGAGCAACCATTGACAGAATTTGTCTGTATCATCAACCGGCAATTTTGTTGTTACATAAAAAGCACCGCTTGGATTAGGACAAACTACTCCTTCCATTTTATTGAGTGCTGCAACTAATGTATCGCGCCTTGCTTTATATTCGGTGATCATTTCATCGAAGTAGCTGTCAGGTGTATCCATAGCGGCTTCAGAAGCAAATTGCCCCAGCGACGGTGGGCTTAGTCTTGCCTGTGCAAATTTCATGGCAGTGCTTATAACCTCTTTGTTGCGTGAAATCATAGAACCAACTCGAATACCACATGCACTATAGCGTTTTGAAACAGAATCAAACAGTACTACATTATTTTCTATTTCTTTTAGATTCATTACAGAAAAATGTTTCCTGCCGTCATAGCAAAACTCCCGGTAAACCTCATCGGCAAAAAGATATAAGTCATATTTTTTTACTATTTCGCGTAAAGTTTCAAGTTCCTTTTCTGAATACAAATATCCTGTGGGATTATTAGGGTTGCATACCATTATTGCTTTTGTAGCCGGTGTAATTACTTTTTCAAATTCAGAAATAGGCGGTAATGCAAAATCTTCTTCAATGGTTGAAACTATTGGTTTCACTTTTACACCGGCACTGGTTGCAAAGCCATTATAGTTGGCATAGAAGGGTTCAGGAATAATTATTTCATCGCCCGGGTTAAGGCATGTTTGTACGGCAAAAAGGATGGCTTCAGAAGCCCCCGCAGTTACAATTATGTCATCGGGGGTAATATGGATATCATGCCTTGCATAATATTCGCACATTTTTCGCCTGTACGAAATAATACCAGCCGAATGGCTGTATTCGATGACCTTAACATCAAGATTATGCATAGCATCAATCATAGATTGAGGTGTTTCAATGTCGGGCTGACCAATGTTGAGATGAAACACCTTCCTTCCTTTCTCTTTAGCTTTTTCAGCATATGGAACCAATTTTCTGATTGGCGATTCAGGCATTTTTTGCCCTTTTTGTGAAATTTTCGGCATTTTTTATAATATTAAAATATTTATAATCGAAAAATTATTAATCTTTAAAAACATAATATTTTGTTGGGTTATTGTTATACCTCACCTTTTCTTTCTCACTACCAATTAATCAAGTGTATGCACAACCAACCCGCTTCTGAGTTTTGGCTCAAACCATGTTGTTTTAGGTGGCATTATATTACCGGTATCAGCAATATCCATAAGTTGTTTCATTGTAACCGGATAAAGTGCGAAAGCAACTTTCATTTCACCACTGTCCACACGCCTTTCAAGCTCTTCAAGACCGCGAATACCACCAACAAAATCAATTCTCTTGTCGGTACGAAGGTTTTTTATTCCTAATATTTCATCCAGTACATATTTTGATAAGATGGTTACATCCAGCACACCTATAGGGTCATTATCATCATACGTATTATCTTTTGCTTTTAATGAATACCATTCTCCTTCTAAATACATTCCAAAAGTATGTAATTTAGCGGGTTTATAAGGTTGGCTGCCTTTTTTTTCTATTTCAAAATTCTCTTTTAATTTATTAATGAACTCTTCTTCGCTCAAACCATTTAAATCTTTAACCACCCTGTTGTAATCAATAATAGTAAGTTGGTTATCGGGGAATAATACAGCCATAAAATAGTTGTATTCTTCGTTACCCGTATGGTTGGGATTATTCTTTTTCTTTTCGTTTCCAACCAATGCAGCTGCTGCAGTTCTATGATGACCATCAGCCACATAAAAGTTTGGAACTTTATCAAAAAGCTTTTCCAGTTTTTGAATTGTTGAATCATCTTCAATAATCCAAAAATGATGTCCGAAATTATCATCACTTATAAAATCATAAACAGGTTCATTTTTAACAACCCCGGCAACAATATCATCAATTTCCTTTTGTGCCGGGTAAGTAAAAAATACTGGCTCTGCATTTGCATTCGTTATACGTACATGTTTCATGCGGTCTTCTTCTTTATCCGGCCTGGTGAGTTCGTGCTTTTTTATGATGTCATTCATGTAATCTTCTACTCCGGCGCAACCGACAATACCATACTGAGTTTTATTTCCCCAGGATTGAGCATAAACATAGAAGTGTCTTTTATTATCCTGAACAAGGTACCCATTATTTATAAATTTTTTAAAATTTGATAGTGCCTTGTCATAAACAGACTGGGAATATAAATTAGTATCTTCCGGCAGCTCTATTTCAGGTTTTACTACCCTTAGAAAGCTATAAGGATTAGTTCCTGCTTCTTTACGTGCTTCATCAGAATCTAATACATCATAAGGCCTTGATGCGAGGTCTTTTACTATTTCTTTTGGTGGTCTATAACCCTTAAAAGGCTTAAGTGTTGCCATATTTTTTTGAATATTTTTTGGTTTAACAAAACAGGACTGTATTGCAAGTCAGCCGTAATTAATTATTTATAGTGAATTCTAAAATTATAATAAGATAATATAGGATTATATTAACATATCCTATATGGCACATACATACAGCACTATTAATTAGGGCGGTATGTATGTGCCGGTTTTTAAATTAAAAATTTTCAGGTCAATCATGTTCTGATAGTGAATATATATTTGTTTTATTTATTGACCTGAAACTTAGTATCGCCTTTTTCAAAATAATTTATAATTTGTTGAGCTGCGGCAATACCTGCTTTAATGTTTGCTTCAGAAGTTTGTGCACCCATTTTTTTTGCAGTAAATACATATCTGCCCGGGTATTTATTTTCTATTATATCTATACAATCAGGTGCAACATCTGAGAGATAAGAAAAATCTTGTCTCTCTTCAAATATTTTAAGCAACTCATCTTCGTTAATCACTTCTTTCCTGGCTGTATTAACTAATTTGGAATCTTTTGGCATCAATGAAAGCAACTGATAACCAATAGATTTTTTAGTTGTATCGTTAGCGGGTATATTAAGCGAAACATATTGACATGTTTTATAAAGCTCCTCAGCACTTTCAAGAACTTTCACGCCTTTCTTTTTAATTTCATCTGTTGAGACAAACGGATCATATGCATATACATCCATACCAAAACCTTTGGCAATTTCGGAAACAAACATTCCTACATTACCAAAAGCATGTATTCCGAGCTTTTTATCCCTAAGTTCATTACCCGGCTTGCCATTAAAACCATTTCTGATATGATAAATCATCATACCAAAAGCCAGTTCAGCAACGGCATTAGAATTTTGGCCGGGGGTATTCATAGCTACTATTCCTTTGGCTGTACAGGCATCGAGGTCAAGATTGTCATAGCCGGCTCCTGCACGAACTACAACTTTTAAATTCTTTGCTGCATTAATTATATCCTGTGTAACTTTGTCGCTCCTGACAATCAGTGCATCTACATCACTGACTTCTTTTTTAAATTCATCAACATCAGTGTATTTTTCCAGTAAAACCAGTTGATAACCGGCTTTATCCGTAACCTTTTTTATTTGCTCTACCGCAGCAGGAGCAAAGGGCTTTTCTGTTGCTATTAATACTTTTTTCATAACAATAATATTTTTTAAAATAATTTATTTGTGTATTATATTACATTTTACTTGAAAATCAATCAAATAATAAGCCTAAACAACTTAACCAACATCATATAATTGTTAATCTGAATTTGAAGTTACAAATTGCTGAGTAAATGATAATAAACCGTTTAAATGAATAAACGGTTTATTAATTTAGAACTTCTTTAGCTTAAAATATAGATTTTTTATTAAGATAAAGCAAAGAATTATTTTTTCTAAGCATGTTTTTTCTCGAATTCCTGCATAGCATCCACAAGTGCTTTCACGCTATCTATTGGCATAGCATTGTATATTGAAGCTCTGAACCCGCCAACCGAGCGATGTCCTTTTACGCCTATCATATTTCTCTCAGTTGCAAATTCCAGGAAATCTTTTTCTAAATCCTTATAATCAGGATTCATGACGAAACATACATTCATTAGCGATCGCGATAATTCTTCTGCTGTTCCTTCAAATAGATTATTTCTTTCAATTTCATCGTAAAGAATTTGAGCTTTTTCTTCGTTACGCTGTTGCATTTTTTCCAGGCCACCTAAATTTTTAATCCAACGTAATGTTTCAAGACAAACATAAATAGGCAAACATGGCGGGGGATTGAACATTGATCCTTGTTCAATATGAGTTCTGTAGTCAAGCATAGTCGGTATCTGACGGCTCACTTTGCCCAGGAGATCCTCACGAACAATAACAAATGTAACACCGGCAGGGCCAAGATTTTTCTGTGCTCCTCCATAAATAATTCCATATTTGGAAACATCAACCGGTCTGCTAAAAATATCAGATGACATATCAGCAACTAAAGGTATGGGACTGTCAATATCTTCTTTTATTTGCGTTCCAAAAATGGTGTTATTTGTAGTTATATGAAAATAATCCGCATCTTCGGGTATCATATAACCTCTTGGAATATAATTAAAGTTGTTGTCGGCAGATGAACCCACAACGTCAACACTGCCAAAAAGTTTCGCTTCTTTTATCGCTTTTTTTGCCCATGAACCGGTTTCAAGGTATGCAGCTTTCAAAGCCAATAAATTATAAGGAACCATACAAAATTGCATGCTGGCTCCTCCTCCTAAAAATAATACATGATACCCCTGGGGAATGTTTAATAGTTCTTTAAACAAAGCTACGGTTTCATCAATCACAGCCTGAAAGTCTTTACCTCTATGTGAGATCTCCATTATCGACAATCCAATGCCATTTAGATCCTTAACCGCTTTAGCCGTGTTATCAATAACTTCGGGAGCCAATATGGATGGTCCGGCACTAAAATTATGCTTTTTCATAACTACTTGCTTTTAAAATTTTAAATTTTGATTTTATTAGTATAGTGATTTATGTGCAAATTTTATCAAAATTATTTTGATAAACCAAAAAAATATAAAAAATTATTAAATACCTGATAGCTAATTATTATTTTTATTTTAGCTCAATTCTTTCCGGTTCAGGTATTTCACGTTCCGGATTCCTGGCATCAATATTAGGGAAAAAAACCCATTTCCCATTTTTAAAAATAAAACCGTCTGATATGTTTGTTACCGGTTTGTAAAATTGATAATGGTTTTCTAAAGAATCTTCTATTGGATCCAATCTGTCAAAAACAATCATGCTTGTTTTAATTTGTTTTGAGTCGATATTTGCATTATTAATTAATAAGAGAGAATCATAATTCAACTCCATTGATACTCTTGAAGAATAACTAAAAATGGCCCGGCAATAATAATCGTCTTTATAACTTAATATAGGCTGTCCGAAAACAGGCTCATTTTCAGAGTTCAATCTTATCGGCTCTATTAAACGCTGCCTTACCAATGGGTTTTTACCTTTCCATCCCAGCAAAGTATAATAATCCTTACCAGCGTACTGACTATGTATTAAATCGTAATAATAAGCTCCAAACCAGTTTTTATGATTAAGCTCCTTAAATTCGGCTTCTTCAACCTTCTCGGAGGGATGTGTCAGCTCATAAATTTTCTTTTTATTTGCAGATTTATCTTTAATTTGAAAAAATCCATAATATTCATAATATCCATTAACCAAAGGTACATACCATGTTATGATTCTGAATTTTTCATCAGGTGATCGTAATACCGAAATTGTTTCAAGAGAATCAAAAGGGTAGTCAAAAGAACCGTCTTTGTGCAAAGTCTCCAGAAAAAGATCATATAATTTGTTGTTTTGCTCTAGCCGCTCAGCATTTTGGTGAAAATCTATTATTGCCAAAGCTTTTTTATTCAACTTTTGCTCCAGAACGGTAAAATCTTCCTGATTTTGACCAAAAATATTGATCGAAATAGTAAAAAAAACAGACAGAAGAACTATGATTATAATCCTGTACATTGGTTAAATAATTTATATACAAAACTTTTTTGTAAAATAAAGGGTTAAATGTTAACTATTCGTTATAGTTGATTATGTTATATAAGTGATTTTTGTTTTTGTTCAAAGTTAATTAAAACATCGAAATTATAACAAATAATTAATTTAATTAATCAAAAATCAATTAAATATTATTTAAGCAAATATTTAAGCCAGGTATATTTTTTATGTTTATATAATATAACAAAATTTATAAAAAACAGGTATTTTAAAGAACATTTGCCGAAAAACGTAAATAAAAACCCTGCAAAATTTACAAAGAATAAGTTTCTGGGTATTGCAAAAGTAAAGATGGTAATTTTTTCCGGGCTAATTATTAAGGCTCTAAACTATGAAATTATTTTTTAATATTTGTTATTGTTGTTATTGTTGTTACTGTTATTAAAGGAAAACAAACAATTTTAGTAATTTTAATCGGATACTATTGAAATCTACTAACAAAACAATAAAAGTTTTGTATTTTTATAAAATTGAATTATTATTGTTTTTAACAATTAAAAACAATTTCAGAGGCAGCTGATATTAAAAACTCAAAAAGCTTAGAGATATGATGGAGAAAAAACTGGTAGAACTTATACAAGACAGCATAACTAATAATTGGGATATCCAGGCAATGACCAATTACAAGGGTGATAGTGTTACTTATGGTGATGTGGGTGAAAAAATTGCAAGTTTGCATATCATTTTTGAGGCATGTCATTTAAAGAAAGGTGAACATGTTGCCTTGGTGGGTAAAAATTCTGTAAATTGGGCAATTACTTATTTGGCTGTTGTTACATATGGAGGAGTTATTGTTCCTGTTTTACCTGATTTTAAGCCTAATGAGATGCATCATATTATAAATCATTCTGATTCAAAGATTTTATTTGTGGCTGATAATATATTCGAAGAGCTTGATAAATCAAAGATTAAGGAAATTAGCCATGTGTTTTCCTTAACAGATTTTTCATTGCTTTTGCCTGCAAAACAAAAAAATGTTAACAAGGTATTGGAAGACCTTCCCGGAGCTTTAAAAAAGAAATTTCCGGAAGGGTTTAATTCAAAAGTTTTGAAATTTGATTCTATTGATAATGATGAACTTGCTAAAATAAGCTATACTTCCGGAACTACTGGCTTTACGAAAGGTGTGATGATTTCTCATAACAACCTGGTTGCTAATATTATTTATGCCAATAAGAATATGCCTCTCGAACCCGGCGACAACATTGTGTCATTTTTACCCCTGGCACATTGTTATGGTTGTGCATTTGAGTTTCTTTGGCCTTTTACCCTGGGATGCCATATTACCTTTCTTACCAAGAATCCATCTCCGCAAGTTATACTACAGGCGTTCAGGGAAATAAGGCCTAAACTTGTATTGGCAGTGCCTTTGATTATAGAGAAGATATATAAAAAACAAATCCTTCCCCTGCTTAACAAATCAAGTATTAAATTACTTTTGAAAACACCTGTATTAAATAGAGTTTTAAAAAACAAGGTTCGTAAAAAACTTACAGATGTTTTTGGTGGTAATTTCCATGAAATTGTCATTGGCGGGGCTCCTTTAAATAAGGAAGTTGAAGAATTTTTAAATGAAATTAAATTTCCGTTTTCTATAGGATATGGTATGACCGAATGTGGCCCCTTAATTAGTTATGCTAACTGGGATAAAACAAAACTTGGCTCTGCAGGCAAAGTGGTAGATACTTTACAAATAAAGATAGATTCAACTGATCCTTTTGAAAAGGCAGGGGAAATTATGGTTAAGGGCGAAAATGTGATGAAAGGGTATTATAAAAACCCTGAGGAAACCAATGTTACCTTTGAAGATTATGGATGGATGCGGACGGGTGACCTGGGGCTTTTGGATAAGGAAAACTTTGTTTTTATTATGGGAAGAAACAAAAGTATGATACTAGGGCCTTCAGGCCAAAATATTTATCCCGAAGAAATTGAGGCTAAATACAATAACATGCCTTACGTACAGGAATCGTTGGTAATCGAAAAGGAAAACAAGCTTATTATATTAATATATCCTGATTATGAGCTAATGGATAAAAATAATATTTCAGATAAAGAATTAAAAGATATCTTTGAATCCCACCGAAAGACATTAAATGATCAAATGCCCGGTTTTATGGGAATATCAGATACAAAAATCTTTGCCGAAGAGTTCGAAAAAACACCCAAGAAAAGCATTAAAAGATTCTTGTATGATAATGTTTAATTTTTAGGCTTTATTGATGTTTACTTGCTTTCCAGGTTTTTACGCTGAGAGTTTTTAAATTCCAATTAAACAATAATTCCATAGTTTTAAAAAATTGCGATATTATTCGCGTGTTTCATAAAACCGCCTATTTGTCTTGTTGGTGGGATAATTGTACCGGTCCCTAAATTCTTCGCTTCGATGGTGCTTCACAGGATAACATTTTTTTTTGATGGGGCATTGCCAAAGCTTTGGAAAAGCTTGTTATGTTTGTGAAGCGAAGAATTTCGTTAGAATGCCTACATTTTTGCCGGACAATAATAAACAATAATACAAAACCTTTGTTATTTTATTAACAATTGGATTTTTTTTGTTACTTTTGTATGAAAGCAGAAAATAATTAAATATAAACATACACTCTATTATAACATATGAATAAAACCTTAAAGATACGTGATGTTACGCTTCGCGACGGACAGCAATCACTTTTTGCAACACGAATGACCCAGGAACAGATTGACAGTGTGTTACCATATTTTAAAGAAGCTAATTTTTATGCTATGGAGGTATGGGGTGGAGCAGTTCCTGACTCGGTTATGCGTTATCTCAATGAAGATCCGTGGGAGCGTTTAGAAAAGATAAATAAAGTTATCGGGGATACCTCCAAGCTTACTGCTTTGTCGAGGGGGAGAAATCTTTTCGGTTATAATCCATACCCCGACAGGGTTATTGAAGGCTTTAACCGTAATGCCATAAAATCAGGTATTGATATTATGCGGATTTTTGATGCTCTTAACGACACAAATAATATTAAATCTACTATAAAATATGTGAAAGAGAACGGGGGAATTGCTGATTGTACTGTTTGCTATACTGTAGACCCAAAATTTAAAAAAAGAGACCGTGTAAGAGCGTTTTTGCAAGGAAAGAGATTGCCGGGTAAGGTTTTCACTATAGAGTACTTTGTTAAGAAAGCAATGGAGCTTGAAAAATTGGGCGCTGATATTGTTACTATTAAGGATATGGCCGGGCTCATTCCACCGGTAAAAAGCGGTATAATTATTGATTTAATGAAACAGGAAATTAATATCCCTGTTAACTTTCATACTCATTCAACCCCGGGCTATGGTTTAGCGTCTGTTCTCACTGCCATCATTAATGGAGCTGATATAATAGATACCTCAATAATGAATTTTGCCGGCGGTCCTGCTGCACCTGCTTTTGAAATTATTCAATTATTCTGCAATAAATTGGGTATTAAGACCGATGTAAATCTTGAAGCAATTGTAAAAATTAACACTGCTTTGAAAGATATACGCAAAGAACTTGAACCCTTCGATACATATAAAATATTTCCCCGTGATTTTGATATTACAAAAGATAAGCTTCCCCCCGAGGTAGATGAATTGTTTGATCAGGCAATTGACCTTGCATATCGTCGAAAAGAAAAAGCTTTACTTGAAACAACACAAAAGATAGAAGCCTATTTTAATTTTCCTCCACCAGCAGAAAATGTACGTAAAGCAGAAATCCCCGGTGGAATGTATTCAAATATGCTTGCACAACTTAAGCAACAAAAAATGGAAAATTTGCTGCAAAGAGTACTCGATATAATTCCAAGCGTGAGATTAGATGCAGGTTGCCCACCGCTGGTTACTCCTACCAGCCAAATAGTAGGGGTTCAGGCTGTAAATTGTATTGTTGACGAAAACAATGGAAGGCCTTTTTACACAACCAAATCAACACAGTTTGTCAATCTTGTAAAGGGAATATATGGTAAAACACCTTTGCCTGTCGATCCTGAATTCAGAAAAAAAATTGCTGGGCATAAGAAAGAAAAACCATACAACCCCAATAGCTACGAAAAACCCGAAAACCCTATACTCGACGAACTTGGTGGGATGAGACTTGCTCAAAATGAAAAGGAAGAACTATTGCTCGAACTATTTCCGGCTGTAGCAACAAATTTTTTGCAAAACCGTGCCGAAAATAGATATATTGAACAAATAAATGCCATAGAGGAAGAAAAACGCCGAAAATACCAGGAGGAAAAAGAAAAATATGAAAGCCTTTCAGATGAAGAAAAAAAGGAACGACTCCTGAAAGGACTTTATAATTACCAATGGTCTACTTTTGACGGAGAGGTTTCAGATGATGATGATGATTAGAGTTTATAAAAACTCCTGCATAAAAATTTTATAATTAAAATAATAATCTCTTTATTTATTTTAATTATAACAAAGAGGATCAATTAATAACCCAATCCAAATTTATTTTAACACAATTTGAGTTGTTATAAAAATAACAATTCAAAAATTTTATTACTTTTGCAATTTATTAGTGAAAAAACCACAGGAAAAGTTAATTTGATATATTATTTTTAACAAAAGAAAACGTTTGTATATTTTTTTTAAATTCGCAACTGTGATTTACAAGTATTTATTTTTATTTTAAAAAATCCTATTTTATTTTAAAAATAATTATAACCATTAAGGAGTTTAGTTTACTTAATATAAAGATTATGCTCTAAAATTATAGTTCATAACAAGAAATACAAACGTCAAATAAATTATAATTATAAATATGCAAAACAAACTTCAGGAATTAACAGATAAACTATACCAGGAAGGTGTAGATAAAGCTAATGAAGAAGCTAAAAAGATTGTTAATGATGCTAAAAAAGAAGCCGATGAAATAGTATCAAAAGCAAGGGATAAAGCGGATAAAATATTGAAAGATGCAGAAAAGAATGCAGAGGAAATTAAGAAGAATTCACTAAACGAATTACAGTTAGCTTCCAAGCAAGCTATTTCTGACCTGAAACAGCGTATAATAAACCTCATAGAAACGAAGGCCTTAAAACCTTCTACAAAAGAGGCTTTTGAAGATAAAGAGTTTACTAAAGATATTATATTAACTATTGTTAATAACTGGGATCCACAAAAAGAATCACAGGTTGAATTGAAAATTGTACTTCCAGAAAAAAAGCAGAAAGAATTTGAAAACTTTTTTAAATCAAAAGCTAAAAGCCTGCTTGATAAAGGTGTTGAAATTGAATTTTCCGAAAGTGTTAAAGGAGGTTTCAGAATTGGGCCAAAAGATGGCAGCTATTTAATATCTTTTACTGATAAAGACTTTGAAAACTTCTTTAAAACTTTTTTAAGGCCTCGCCTTGTTGAAATGCTTTATGGTAAAGGTGACAAGTAAAGAGTAAACGGGTTTATGTGTTAAATAAACTCGTTACACTTAATTAGTTATCCGTTATAAATAAGTATTATTATTTAAAAACGGAGAGGATAGAGAAGATATAAATATTAAACTATAAAATATAAAAGCTATGAGCGAACGGGTCAATTGTTACCCGTTACTCGTTACTCATAAATATATGTTTGGGAAAATAAAAAGAAATTATTATTGTTTGGTTGCCGGCTTGCAGGATATTGAACTGGATACCCATAAGCTTCTTTTAAAACAGGAGGATCTTAAGGACTATCTCAGTTATGAGCTCCATAAGGATGATTTTGCCTTAGTTGAAAAGCTTTACTTGCCTTACGATAATAAGAATTTGCTAAATGTTTTAAAGAAATCGGAAGAACCGTTTAATGAAAAGGGTAAATTTTCTCTTGAATTGATTGAAGAGCAGATCAAGGAACCAACCATCCTGCCTGAGTATATGATTAAGTTTATTAAAGCTTTTAAAGAAAAGGAGCCGTTTTTCCCGGAAATGAGTTCAGAAAATGAGCTTACATATTTGTTTTATAACGAAATGCTCAAGGATGATAATGATTTCATAAGGTGGTGGCATGAGTTACAGATGAATTTGCGAAATATCCTTACAGGTTTGAATTGCAGGAGATATTCACTTAACCCTGAGCATCATATTATTGGTAATAACGAAATTGCCGAGAGTATTAGGAAGAGTCATGCCAAAGATTTTGGCCTTTCAAATAAGCTCGATTATGCTGAAGAAATAATTTCTATAGGACGAATAGAAGATATTCATGAACGGGAGCTTGCAATTGACAAGTTTTGCTGGAACCGTTTGGATGAACATATATTTTTTGAATATTTTACAATTGAGCGTATTTTGGCTTTTGTTCTGAAAACCTTTATGGTTGAACGCTGGCTTTCTATAGATAAAGAACAAGGCAGGGAAATGTTCAAAAAGCTTATAGAAGATTTACAAAAAAGTTACGATTTACCGGAAACATTTAAGAAATAATAATTATTTACGTTTATGAAGACAACTGGTAAGATAACCGGAATTATTGCCAACCTTGTTATTGTTGAAACAGAGGGAAATGTTGCTCAAAATGAGATATGCTATATCAAACATGGGGATGAGCTTCTGATGTCGGAGGTTATAAAAATCATGGGTGAAAAGGCATATATACAGGTTTTTGAAAGTACCCGTGGAGTTAAGGTTGGAACTGAAGTTGAATTTACCGGACACATGCTTGAGGTTACGCTTGGACCGGGAATCCTTTCCAAAAATTTTGACGGGTTACAGAATGACCTTAATAAGATGGAAGGGGTTTTTCTGAAAAGAGGTGAATATACCTACCCGCTTGATGTTAAGAAGCAGTATGAGTTTAAGCCATTAGCGAAAAAGGGGGATAGTGTTAAAGCAGGTGACTGGCTGGGGGAGGGAACCGAAAACTGGATACCCCATAAGATTATGGTTCCATTTAAGTTTAATGGAAACTTTAAAATCAAATCAATCGAAAACAAAGGTAAGTATAAGATTGAGGACACTATTGCTGTTTTGACTGATGATGATGGCAAAGAACACAAGGTGTCAATGATCCAGAAGTGGCCTGTAAAAGTGCCTATCAAAGCATATAAAGACAAACCCAGGCCATTCAAAATTTTTGAAACAGGCATACGTGTATTTGACACTTTAAATCCAATGGCTGAGGGTGGTACCGGTTTTATTCCGGGGCCTTTCGGTTCTGGTAAGACAGTTTTGCAGCACAATATTTCAAAAAATGCCGAAGCAGACCTGGTTGTTATTGCAGCTTGTGGTGAGCGTGCTAATGAGGTCGTAGAGATATTCACCGAATTCCCTGAGCTGGATGACCCAAGAAGCGGCAGAAAGCTTATGGAACGTACAACAATTATTGCCAACACCTCTAATATGCCTGTTGCAGCACGTGAAGCTTCAGTTTATACAGCAATGACAATTGCTGAGTACTACAGGGCAATGGGATTAAGAGTACTCTTGCTAGCTGATTCTACTTCAAGGTGGGCTCAAGCGCTGCGCGAAATGTCAAACAGAATGGAGGAATTGCCGGGGCAAGATGGTTATCCTATGGACTTGCCTGCTATTATCTCAAATTTCTACTCAAGAGCTGGATTCGTTTACCTTAATAATGGTGAAACCGGCTCTATTACCTTTATTGGAACAGTATCGCCTGCAGGTGGTAACTTAAAAGAACCTGTAACCGAGTCAACAAAAAAAGCCGCAAGGTGCTTCTATGCATTGTCACAGCAGCGTGCCGACAGTAAAAGATATCCTGCCATAGATTCTCTGGATAGCTATTCAAAATATCTTGAATATCCGGAAATTATTGAATACCTTAATGAGAATTTAGACAGTAAATGGACAGAGAATGTTCATTATGCCAAGGATACATTGCTGAGAGGAAAAGAAGTTTTCGAACAAATTAACATCCTCGGTGATGATGGTGTGCCAATAGATTATCATATCAAACACTGGAAAGCTGAGTTGGTTGACTTTGTGATTGCTCAACAGGATGCCTTCGACAAAACCGATGCGTCATCTTCTTTTGACAGGCAGAGCTATATGCTGGAAAAGATTGTGAATACTTGTAAAATGGATTTTGAGTTTGATGATTTTGAAGAAGTGGGAGCATATTTTAAAAAGATGATCAACCAGTTTAAGCAAATGAACTTTTCTGAATTTGATTCTGATGATTTTAAAAAGTACGAAAAAGCTGTTGAAAAAACTTTGAAAGAAAGACGTGTAGAAGAAGGTAGTGAAGAGGATGAAGACAAAGCGGAAGAAAAGTCAAAGGAGAAAAAGTCTGCGGAGCCTAAAGAAAAAGATGATAAAAAAGAGTCAAAGTCTTCTGAGTCTAAAGATGAAGATGATAAAAAAGAGTCAAAGACTGCTAAACAAAAAGACAAAGATTCTAAATCTAAGAAGCAAAAAGATAAAAAATCTAAGGATAAATAAATAAGGAAATAATTAAATAAACCTGGAAAAGAAAACTAGTGATGGAACAAGATACAAAAGCATTTCAACGAGTATATACCAAGTTGTTTCAGTTAACCAAAGCTACTGTTTCGCTTCAAGCTTCGGGAGTTGGGAATGAGGAACTGGCTATTGTTGATGGCAGGCCTGCGCAGGTGGTAAAAATAATGGATGATATTGTTACTTTGCAGGTATTTCAGGGTACTGAGGGAATTGCAACAGATGCAGAGGTTATTTTTACCGGCAAAGCACCTACATTGAAGGTAGGTGATGACCTGACAGGGAGGTTTTTCGATGCTTATGGATCGCCAATGGAGGGAAGTAAAGAGATAATGGGAAATGAGGTTGAGGTTGGGGCTCCTTCTGTGAACCCGGTTAGAAGAAAACAGCCATCAGAATTTATAGCTACCGGTATTGCAGGTATAGACCTGAACAACTCACTGGTTACCGGACAAAAAATCCCATTTTTTGCCGATCCTGACCAGCCTTTTAACCAGGTAATGGCAATGGTTGCCCTGCGTGCAAAAGCTGATAAAATCATCCTTGCCGGAATGGGGCTTACCAATGATGACTATCTGTTTTTTAAAAATATATTTGATAGCGCGGGAGCTCTTGACCGTATTGTTGGTTTCATCAATACTACAGAAAACCCACCGGTTGAGAGATTACTGGTACCCGATATGGCTCTTTCTGCTGCTGAATATTTCGCTGTTGAAAAAAATGAAAAGGTGCTGGTGCTGCTAACTGATATGACTCTTTATTCTGATGCCCTAAGTATAGTATCAAACAGGATGGACCAAATACCTTCAAAAGACAGTATGCCCGGATCACTCTATTCCGACCTTGCAAGGCTTTACGAAAAGGCAGTTCAATTCCCGGATGGTGGCTCAATTACAATTGTTGCAGTAACAACCCTTTCAGGAGGTGATATTACTCACGCAATTCCCGATAATACTGGTTATATCACCGAAGGACAGCTATTCTTAAGAAAAGATACTGATGTGGGTAAAGTTATTGTTGACCCGTTCAGAAGCCTTTCACGCCTTAAACAATTGGTTATAGGTAAAAAAACAAGAGAAGATCACCCCCATGTAATGAATGCTGCCGTCAGACTGTATGCCGATGCAGCAAATGCCAAAACAAAGCTTGAAAATGGTTTTGATTTGACAGAGTACGATGAAAGAACACTTGATTTTGCCAAAGCATATTCAGAAAAACTGCTGGCAATAGATGTCAACATTGAAGTTGAAGAAATGCTTGAAACGGCTTATCAGTTGTTTGCTAAATACTTTTCACCCGAAGAGGTGGGTATGAGACAGGAGTTTGTTGACAAATACTGGAAAGACAATTAATAACTAAAGGAAAATTTCGCTTAAAATATGGCGATAAAATTTCAATATAATAAAACAGCGCTGCAGTCTCTTGATAAACAACTCAAGATACGATTAAGGGCTTTACCCACATTGCAAAATAAAGAGGCAGCTCTGCGTACAGAAGTTAAAAAGGCTAAAACTGAAGCCGAAAAGCTTGATGAAAAGCTCGAGCAGAAGATGAAGGCCTATCATAAAGCTACAGATCTGTGGGAAGAGTTTGACAACAGCCTTGTGAAAGTTGAAGATGTGGAGCTTTCAGTTAAAAAGATTGCAGGGGTTAAAACTCCAATACTTGAAGAGGTGAAGTTTGAAGTTGACGATTTTAGCGTTTTCAACAAACCACAATGGTACCTGGATGGTATAGATATTGTTAAGCAACTGGCCGAAATTGCAATCGAAAGAGAAGTCTTTTTAAGGAAAATGGAATTGCTTGATTATGCCAGAAAAAAAACAACCCAAAAGGTTAATTTGTATGAGAAGGTTCAAATACCGGGATTTGAAGAAGCTATACTTAAGATAAAGCGTTTTCTTGAAGATGAGGAAAATCTATCAAAAGCTTCACAGAAGATTGTTAAAGCCCGGCTTGAGCAACAACAAATGGAGGATAGCGTATGATTTTACCAATGCTTAAATATTCATTCCTGGTTTATCATGGCGATTACGAGAAGTTTCTCGATGATATAGGCAAGATCGGCGTTGTTGATGTTATTGTTAAGAAAGATGAGGATTCTGAAGAGCTAAAAGAGAAATACAGACATGTTAAAGAAATAACTTCAACAATCAAGTTTCTTGAAAAACGAGGGGTAGAAAAAAAGAAGCAAAAATCTGTTGAAGGAAAAGACGTTTTCGAGGAGATCAACAAGCTTCGCAATGAACAGGAGGAGAAGCTACAACAGCTTAATTCATTAAAAAAAGAGATAAGCTTAATCTCTCCCTGGGGAGATTTTTCTGTTGATACTATTGAAAAGCTTAAGGATGAAGGGATTAGGCTCAGGTTTTATACTTGTTCTTCAAAGCGTTATGATGAGCAGTGGGAACGTGAATATCCTATTGAAGTTATAGATAAAAAGGCAGGGAATGTTTATTTTGTTGTTGTTGAGAGGGGTGAGGAGGAAATTGAGTTGGATGCTGAAGAGGTTCGGGCACCCGAAAAACCGGTTTCAGAACTCAAGCATTATGAAAAAAAGCTGGAAGAGGATATTCGAAACATTGAAAAGCAATTTGATAAGCATGCTTCTCAAAGCATAAAAGCGTTGGAAGAATACCGCAAAGAGATATGGGAAACTACCGAATATGAAAAAGTATGGGAGAACACTTTAGCTGAAGCAGATGATAAGGTTATGATTCTTGAAGGATGGGTGCCGGAAAAAAAAGCAGATGAACTTGATAAGTACCTTGAAAAGCAAAAAATATTATATATTAAAACCGAACCTGATCCTGAAAAGGAGAAGGTTCCGATTTTGCTTAAGAACAAGAAATTCTCCGAAAAATTTGAAATGCTTGGAGATTTTTATTCACTGCCAAAATACAATGAGCTGGATCTGACTCCATTTTTTGCTCCGTTTTATATGTTGTTTTTTGGCTTTTGCCTGGGTGATGCCGGATATGGTATATTATTGGGTATAGTTGCATTACTGGCTCGCTCAAAAGTTAAAACGGAGCTTAAAAAGGTGATGATGCTTATTTTCTACTTAGGCGTTTCTACATTTGCTTTTGGTATTATAAGTGGTACATTTTTCGGTATTGACCTGTATGATACAAAGCTGCCGGTTTACAGTTCATTAAACACATATATGGAAGCCAGGGGGACAGATATTAATCAACAATTATTTAACCTTTCATTAATACTTGGAGGGCTGCAAATAATATTTGGACTGTTTCTTAAAGCTATTAATGAGACCATACAAATGGGATGGAAGTTTGCATTAAGCACAATCGGATGGATTGTCTTAATAGTAGGAGGGGGGATTTTGTTTGCATTGAACTATTTCGAAATGATGCCGAAACAGATGATAAATATTTTGTTGTATGTTGTGCTTGGAATTAGTGGGTTGTTTATTTTTGTTTTAAATCACCCCAGAAGAAATGTTTTCGTAAATATAGGCGCCGGGTTATGGAATACATATAACATGGTAACCGGTGTATTAGGTGATTTGCTTTCCTATATCAGGTTGTTTGCATTAGGTATTTCCAGTGCAATTTTAGGTTATGTATTTAACAGTATAGCTGTATCTATGAGTGGAAATATACCTGTAATAAGCATTATTGTTATGGTTATTATATTGGTAATTGGTCATGGCATCAATCTGTTTATGTCAGGCCTGGGGGCTTTTGTCCATCCACTACGTTTGACTTTTGTTGAGTTTTATAAAAATGCCGGATTTACCGGTGGTGGCAAAGAGTATAGGCCGTTCAGAAAGACAGGGGAGTAAATAACGCAAATAGCAAATATGAGGAGGGAAAATGGTAATCAGTAATCGGTGTTTGCTTTTAACTGCAAACCGAATTTTAAGAACTGCTTACTGTAGACTAAAAAAGGGAAAGTATCTTTTTAAAATATTGCAAAAAGATTTGCGTAAAGGATTTGAAAATTTGATAATTAGATAGATTGGAATTTATTTGAAATTTATTTTTTGTTTGGTGCTTTATTTATTTGATTATCAACTAGAGATATTAATTTAATTAATTACTAAAAACTATAAACATTAAAAATTATGGATCCAATTATTTTAGCTTACATTGGCATTGGTCTTATGGTAGGATTAGCGGGTATAGGAAGTGCATTTGGCACCTCGATGGGTGGAAACGCCTCAATTGGTGCCATGAAGAAAAACGATGAGGCATTTGGCAACTATTTGGTTTTGAGTGCTCTTCCGGGAACTCAAGGACTTTATGGCTTTATGGGTTATTTTATATTAGCCGGCTTTCTTGTACCTGAGATAACATGGACGCAAGCAGGAGCTATTTTTGGCGCCGGGCTTGCACTGGGCTTTGTAGGATTACTGTCAGGTATTCGTCAGGGGCAGGTTTGTGCAAATGGTATTGCGGCCATAGGCTCAGGACATAATGTGTTTGGGAATACCTTGATATTAGCGGTTTTTCCGGAACTTTATGCTATAGTTGCCTTTGCAGCAACATTTTTGATTAGCCAGGCCCTGTGATTTTAGAGTTAAACTCTTTGTTGTGGCAGAAAAGAGATAGCTAATAAAATGTGTCATATTACTACATAGGAAGGTTTTGTAAAAACATTCCTGATGGTTTAATAATTTGAACTCATTTTTTAATAATAAGAAACGGTCAATATTATCAAAATAGTTTTGATTTTATTGACCGTTTATTATTATAATTTGTTATAATATGTTTCTTCCTGTTTTCCTCATTGGGCCACCAAAAACTTTTTTAGCACTATTTCATATATCTCTTTCTGGTGTTCATCCATGTTTAATAGTTATGTTTTTTAAAAAACCCTTTAAACTTTTTTCTCATATAAAACCAACCTATTATAATTGAAAATAAAAATCCCATACAACAATTGTTATTGTTGCTAAAAAATGCGGCAATAATCTGTAATTAAATCAATTAAGCAA